>NZ_JBRESC010000011.1:0-165864 GCF_056726085.1 Vibrio sp. 2433-A1 | reverse complement strand
GGCTTTGTTGCGTAATTCGATGGAACTAAATCAGGAAGTTACGATCTGATCGGCTACATCAGTTAATCATCGTAGCCTTATGCCGAAACCTCGTTACAAAACAACTAACTGGAAACAGTACAACAAAGCCCTAATCAACCGTGGTTCACTCACTTTCTGGATTGATGAGGAAGCCATACGCGAGTGGAAGCAAAGCAAACAGAGTAAGCGCGGCAGGCCTCGTCGATTCAGCGACCTAGCCATTACTACCGCACTGATGGTAAAACGCGTTTTCTCTATGCCATTGAGAGCGCTGCAAGGTTTTCTAGACTCAGTATTTAAGCTGGCTAACATACCGCTTGTTTGTCCGCATTACACCTGTATAAGCCGTCGAGCCCAGCAGGTTGAGGTTTCATTTAAAACTAAAACCAGAGGTGCGATACAGCATCTGGCCATTGATGCCACTGGTCTCAAGGTTTATGGCGAAGGTGAATGGAAGGTCAAGAAGCACGGTACTGACGGGAAGCGTAGAGTCTGGAGAAAGCTGCATTTAGCAGTCGACACCAGTACTCACGAGATAGTAGCAGCAGAACTGAGTTTATCTAATGTCACTGATTCAGAAGTCCTTCCTAATTTGCTCAAGCAAACACGTCGACAAATCATCGAGATATCTGGAGATGGTGCTTACGACACAAGGAACTGCCATGATGCCATACGGATTAAGCGAGCTATTCCGCTTATCCCACCAAGAGAAGGGGCAGCCTTCTGGGAACAAGGACATCCTCGCAATTTAGCAGTGGGTTGCCAAAAGCTCTACGGCTCCAACAAGAAGTGGAAAAAGCGGTATGGTTATCACAAACGTTCACTATCAGAAACAGCCATGTATCGAGTGAAGCAGTTGCTAGGTGGGAGGTTAAGCCTGCGAAACTACAATGCTCAGGTTGGCGAAACCTACGCCATGATTAAAGCGCTGAACAAGCTTACAGGGCTTGGTATGCCTGAAACTCAGTTTGTTGTTTAAGAATTGCACAATTTCGGGCGGTTTGTTTTTCTGTCCGAATTACGCAACAAAGCCGCTCTAAAGGGTCCCCTAAACGGGCAACCGAAATACCATCTGCTTTTACTGTTCCTGAACCAGATATAATTGGTGTAGGCGGAAACCCGTCATGCCCAGTACCTATATGTCCAACAAGAGCTGCTTTGCCCATTTTTGTCTCCTAGACATTTCATCCTGATACAACTATTAAGCAAATATCAAACCAAATATTCACTCACGCGGAAAGTAGATCATACGTAAATTTAGGCGAGAGACTTTAACTTATTTATTGCCCGGTAAGCAAGAAGTTACCCATTATGGGTAATATATTTCAGATCTTCACTCAACAAAAAGTTAAATAATAAACATATCAATTTCATAGTATTTAGAATTAATAATTAAGTTATTATTAACGTTAAATACCATTTATAAGCAGGTATTAGTGACACTTTTATAAAATAAAATTTGGTTATTTTTGAATTAACAATTGGTTTATTATTAATATTTTGGGAACGTTACTATTAAAACATATATTACTAATATATGTAATAGCGTATCAGTCTGTGATAGTATCGGCCGCTAAATTTTCATGAGGTTAATGGAATGGATTGTCGATTAGGGTGTGGGGCTTGCTGTGTTGCTCCAAGTATTTCATCTCCTATTCCAGGAATGCCAAACGGCAAACCTGCGGGTGTGCGCTGTATTCAACTCAATAATGAGAGTCTGTGTAAGCTGTTTGGAAAAGCAGAAAGACCTAAAGTATGCCATCAATTTAAAGCGTGTCCGGTCATATGCGGAACAACGACTCAGCAAGCTTTGGACAACATTACCGAACTTGAAAATATCACCTAATTTAAGCAGGTAAGTATTTGCCAGTCTCGTTTTTCGGGTAAAAAAAAACCGCAGTTACTGCGGTTTTTTTACTAGGACAATTTTTGCCTGCCGAGCAATGAGTGTGACAATGTTGTACCATCAACTAACTCTAGCTCTCCACCAACAGGGACACCGTGAGCAATTCGGCTTGCAGAGACCTGATGTTCGCGACAAAGTTCTGCGATGTAATGAGCAGTCGCTTCACCCTCAACGGTAGGATTGGTTGCCAGAATCACTTCAGTGACGTCACCACGACGAAGACGGTAATCAAGCACGTCTAGGCCAATATCACTAGGACCAATTCCATCTAATGGCGATAAGTGCCCCATCAACACAAAATAACGCCCAGAAAACTGACCAGTTGCCTCTACCGCAGCGATATCTGCCGGGCTCTCTACAACACACATTTGGCCATTTTCTTGTCGTTTTGGATTGGTACAGATATGACAAACTTCTTCTTCAGTAAAAGTTCGGCATTCACTACAGTGACCAATTTCGGTCATTGACTGACTGAGCGCATCCGCTAACTGCAATCCGCCTTTTCTATCTCGCTGTAACAAATGAAAGGCCATACGCTGCGCCGACTTGGGGCCAACCCCAGGTAGACAACGTAAGGCCTCCATCAATTGCTCCAGCATATGACTGGTGCGCATTAATCTTTACTCGATTAGAATGGCATTTTCATGCCTGGTGGTAGTTGCATACCGCCAGTTACACCTGCCATTTTTTCTTTTTGAGTTTCCTCAACACGACGCGCCGCATCGTTGAAAGCAGCAGCGATCAAATCTTCTAGCATTTCTTTGTCGTCTTCCATTAGACTCTCGTCAATTTCAACACGACGAACACTGTGACTACCAGTAATCGTTACTTTCACTAGGCCAGCACCAGACTCACCTGTTACTTCCATATTAGCGATTTCTTCTTGAAGCTTTTGCATGCGATCTTGCATTTGCTGGGCTTGCTTCATTAGATTGCCCATACCGCCTTTACCAAACATGTTTATCTCTCTGGTTATTTAGCTTATTTCGTTATTAGATTGGGTTGAAGCCAAATAGTTTCAACCCCTCAAATTAAATTGGCCTTACACTCTCAGAGTCTAGCTCTGCCGCAAATCGCTTCTCAATAAACTGCACATGCGGATCATTTTCTAAGCTGGTAAATGCCTGTTGCAATCGGCCTTGATAGAGTTTGTCTCTCAGCTCAAGCGGGGTTTCTCCGCTATCACCGACTTCAACGCTTAATTGACAATCTTCACCTAATACTCGGTTCAGTTCACCAAGCAATTCACTTTGAGCCTTATCGGTATTTAAGTGCGCCTGTGTTGATCGTAGTGTTAAAGCGATGGTAGAGCCACTTTTCTCATACCAAGAATTCAGCGCTAATTGCTCAGTCAGCTTGGCCGTGTTGAGCTGACTGATAAGTTTGGCCCATTCACTTTGGTTCAAACTCTCATCGACTAGCTTTTGCACCATTTCCGGTGTTTTTTCATGCTCTAACGCCTTTTTGAGTAGCGTTGGCGTTAGTTCTAATGTCTCTTTTTTTGCCTGTGGAAGAATTGGCTTCCACTGATAAGGTTCATTCTTAGCAGGTTCAGGTGCCACATTGGGGTTATGGCTTAATAATGGCGACACCTGCCCTGATCCAGCGTGTTTCTTCGCAACACGGTCAAGAACAGACTCTGATTTAGCAGATGTCGCATCAGCCTTTTTTGGCGAATTTCCCGAAGCTGGGCTAATACCTTTACGCTGAGAGCGCAATTGATGTCTCAAACCACTCACTGGTGACGATGAACGCGCATCAGATTGCGGACGATTCATCGGTTGAGACTGGGGCGCTTCCTGCACTGAACCATATTGCTCTAGTGGTGGCATATACTGAGGTTCATCGTAGTGCGGCGGAGGCTCTGGCATATAATCCACTGGTGGCGCGTCATAACCTTGCGTTGGCGGTACAGGGTCCTCAGGTGCCATATTCTGAGATGCCGGAGGCTGCGGCGCTTGACGCACAGGGGCAACCTGAGACGGCTGAGACTTCGGTATAGGATGTGAAGTTACGGGCACAGTGACTGGTGTACTCGCAGCCTGTGGTTCTGCATCCGTTGAAATCACGTTCGCCAGTGGTTTAGACGCAGGTCTAAATGCCATCATTCGCAGAATAACCATCTCTAGACCAATACGTTCAGACGGTGCCAAAGGAAGATCTTCTCGGCCTTTCAACGCAATCTGATAGTACAACTGAACATCTTGCGGGCTCAAAGCACGACTTAATAATTCAATTTTTTCAGCGTCAGGCTGCGCTTGGTCTAGTGTTGCAGGCAGAGCTTGGTACATCGCTAGGCGATGCAATTGAGTCGATAACTGTTGAAGTAACCCATCCCACTCAACGCCATTTTGAGCCATTGCAGAGATGCACTCCATAGCGGTCTGAGCTTGCTTCGAACTGATAGCCTCGAGTAGATGCAATGCTTGGTCAGTATCTAACGTGCCAAGCATATGCGTTACGCTATCCGTCAGAACTTGACCATTGCCAAGTGCAATAGCTTGATCCGTTAGACTCAATGCGTCACGCATACTGCCATCAGCCGCATGAGAAATCATACCCAAGGCGCGCGCTTCAGTGCTGACTTGCTCTTCTTTTAGAATATGATCGAGCTGTTCATGAATAGTATCAACACTGATTGGTTTCAAATGGAACTGAAGACAACGAGATAAAATCGTCACCGGCAGTTTTTGCGGATCGGTTGTCGCAAGTAGGAACTTCACATACTCAGGTGGCTCTTCAAGCGTCTTCAGCAACGCATTGAAACTATGACGCGAGAGCATGTGGACTTCATCGATAAGGTAAACCTTAAACCGACCACGTGCAGGCTTGTACTGAACGTTATCCAACAGTTCACGAGTATCTTCAACCTTGGTGCGAGAAGCCGCATCGATTTCTAATAAATCAACAAAACGACCTTCGTCTATCTCTTTACAAGTATCACACGTACCACATGGGTTAGCGGTGATTCCTGCTTCACAATTCAATCCTTTAGCAAACAAACGCCCGATAGACGTTTTACCGACCCCGCGTGTGCCACTAAACAGGTACGCGTGGTGAAGACGGTTATGGGCTAAAGCATTTTCAAGTGCTGTTAAAACGTGGGCTTGACCAACGACTTCATTAAACTTGGTCGGTCGCCACTTTCGCGCTAAGGCAAGATAACTCATGAAACTATACCCATTAATAATCTACCCGATTAGTGACCTTCAAACTCACAAATGCTGTATACGTCTAGGCCTAAACCTTCAAGACGCTTATCACCACCAATTTCAGGAAGGTTAATCACAAACGCAGCATGTTCTACAACACCACCAAGCTGACGAATTAGCTTAGTCGTCGCTTCGATTGTGCCACCTGTTGCTAATAGGTCATCAACCATTAGCACTTTGTCGCCTTCAGTAATCGCATCAGTATGAATTTCAAGTGTATCCATACCATATTCAAGCTCGTATGACTGAGCAACGGTTTCACGAGGTAACTTACCTGGTTTACGAACTGGCACAAAACCAAGACCTAGCTCAAGAGCCAGTGGAGCACCAAATAGGAAACCACGAGCTTCAGTACCTACAACTTTGGTAAAGCCCATATTTTTGTACTTATCAACAAGTAGCTGGATAGTAGCTTGGTAAGCCTTTGCGTCTTCCATTAGGCTCGTCACATCACGAAATAGAATGCCTGGTTTTGGGTAGTCTGGAATGGTTTTGATGCTTGATTTGATCTGCGCGATTGTTTCAGTTGTCATAATTCTGTACTTAGATTGGCTATATCATTGCTAGACACCAGTTCTGGGTCTAGATTCAGCATAGTTTTTAGCACAATCTATCCTATAGATATGCCCGAAACAGTCATCACGGATCGTTGTGCTTAAAACAGTGCCTAAAAAACAAACGCCCACCAAAAAAGTGGGCACACTTCCCAGCAATCTTAGTGATTTTCTTTGCTATCGGCAAGGTACTCAGTCACAGGTAAACGAATAAACCAGCTCAGTAATACCACTAACATTACCACTAGCATGATCTTTAACCAAAAATGTGGCACGACCCCAATTGATAGCGTAAAACTGAATACAATCCAGATAGCGCCACGCTTTTTCACTTTAGCTGTAACTGCGCGATTTTGATGCCAGTTATCTAAAATTGGCCCGAACGTTTTGTGATTATGTAACCAACGATGAAAACGAGGGCTGCTGCGCATAAAACAAGCGCTTGATAAGAGAATAAAAGGCGTAGTAGGAAGAAGAGGAAGGAAAATACCGATGATGCCCAGAATCAGGCTGAGCACGCCAACAACGTATAGAAAAACTCTGCGAATAATGATGGCATGCTCCGTAAGCCGCGATTAAAACCCTGTGTACCCGTTCAATACTCGAATCCAAGTCAGTGTTGCTGGAAGAGTTGGGATCAGTAATACAGCAATAAATCCTAGAAAGTAGAAGATATTATAAGGTTCTTTAAAATCGTTGTCTGCCATGAGCTTGCTTCTCTAAATAATGAAGGTGACGATATGCCCAATCAATCATTAACCAGATGTTAATGTGTTGGGCTTTTTTTGTTTATGGCGGACTATACCCTATTCGGCCAATCACAAACACCGAGCAAAAAAAGGGTTATTAAAAAGTTATCATTTTGAGTTAGGCGCTGGCCCCACGGTAGATATCTAAACTTAAGCTACTTGAACCAAGGCAGCTTAACGTTAATTGACACGCTGACTGAATCTTTAAATCAGTAGTGATAAAGTTTTTAAGGCAATTCTCGCCTAGCATTTCGCCCGCCGTAATGTGCTGTGACAAATAACCATTGGCCCACTGGGCGTCTAAACCTGCCGGAAGTATCGACAGCGTCCCTTCAGAAAGCTCGGCAATGCCAAGTAATGCTCTCACTGGCGTACTGCAATCGGAACACTTGATCCCTTTCTCTAGCAAAGTAGCGAGATCTTTTAAATCAGCATTGAAGCACT
Organism: Vibrio sp. 2433-A1; assembly: GCF_056726085.1. NCBI lineage: Bacteria > Pseudomonadati > Pseudomonadota > Gammaproteobacteria > Vibrionales > Vibrionaceae > Vibrio > Vibrio sp. 2433-A1. The sequence goes on along the minus strand of NZ_JBRESC010000011.1, from coordinate 158,978 downwards.
TAAGGTTACGTAAGTAGTCATGGAAGAGTGCTCGTACGAGTAAAGTTGTCGCTGCGCCGTGCTGCCCTTCGCTATTCGAGTCCACAATGTAGAACGCAAATTGACCGTTCATTAGCCAAGCATAATCCACTACAAGTGGCATGACATCAGTTGACTGTAATAGACGATAGCCGCACTTCCAATCTCCTTGAGAGGTGTCTTTCTCTGGGAGTAAGGCATGCAATAAATCTTTCGCTGCACTTGGGTTGTCATCTAAATATTCAAGGTGCCAATGCAGTTCTTGCTCTTCTGGAACATCACCGCTATCGACTCGGAACCATTGGCTTGAGAAATCACGTTGGTCACTTAAATGGTTATCTGAATCATCAAGGGTATTTTCAATCGCACAGGCAAGGTGTTCATGATTGCCGATCGGTTTAGGCAGAAAGTCTTTAATACCAAAACGCAACGCCTTAGCTACGTCGGAAATGTCTTCGGTAGCCGAGACGACAATCAGGGGCATTGACGGGTATTCCAAGCTCACTTCTTCAACGAATTCAATGCCGTCTAATATCGGCATGGAGAGATCACAGAGAACAAGGTCCGGCTCATGATGACGGAGCTTCTGTAAGCCATCGAGACCATCTTCAGCTTCAACGACTTTATAGCCTTGAGATTCCAAAAAACCTGAAGTAATACGACGAAATATAGGGTCATCGTCCACCAGCATAATCAGTTTTTCAGCCGCAGCGACAGGCATAGCCGCGTTGGTTCCAACTTCTATTGTCTTATGCATAATACCTACGCCTCACATAACTAAGAGTACAACTGTCTTTTTATTGTTATTCTTGTCGATTGTTTCACACACTCTTTAAAAAGTAGTCTTGAACTGTGATTTATACAAATCTTCCACTTTGAGGCCTTGTTGCATACTATATGTATGGAATATCAACTTTTTATAAACTTGTTGATGTGACTCAAGCTCTAACATTTGATATACATATAAATTAACCGAATCCGTAAAAGTGTGTCTGACATAATGAAACTAGATGATCTAAACCTATTTAGGCTTGTTGTTGAAAATGGGAGCTATACAGCAACTTCCCGTAAAACGATGATCCCTGTTGCGACAATTACGCGACGCATTCAGGCATTAGAGGAGTCATTAAACCTCCGTCTTCTAAATCGCCATGCCCGTAAACTTTCTCTTACAGAGGCAGGTGAACGCTTTTTTAACGAATGTTCCCCGCTATTAAACCGTCTTACTTCTGCGGCTGAAGAGATCACTGACGAGTGCCGTGGAGCGGCGGGAAAAATCCGCATCATTGCCCCGTCGAATCTAACCAAGCGTATGATGATGCCAATGTTCAGTGGCTTCATGATCAAGTATCCCGATATCAATATAGAGCTCACCACAAGCAACCAAGCAGATCAGTTGGATCCCACTGAGTGGGACGTAATCTTCCGCGTCGGTCCTCAACGTGACTCTAGCCTTATTGCGCGTAAAATCAGTGCCGTAGCTGACATTCTTGTTGCTAGCCCAGAATATCTAAAGAAATGTCCTGCTCCTCAGCATGCTGAAGAATTGCATCAGCATTCGCTGCTAAAAGGGGCACCGCTACTGAAATGGCAGTTGTCTAATCACAGCGGCGAAATTGTGATCAATAATGACAAAGGCCGTTTCCAAGCTGACACACTAAATGTGGTGAGAAGTGCCTGTTCTGATGGTCTCGGAATTACCTTGATGCCAGATGTCATGATCAAAGAGTATATTGATGACGGTAGCTTAGTTCGAGTATTAGAGAATTGGAGCGCTAACCCACGCGACATTTACATGCTGTATAACCACAAAGATCACTTGCCTGAAAAAGTTAGATTATTCATCGACTTTGTCATCGCCTACAACATTCACTAAAAAAAGAGCTCGGTTACTGACCGAGCCTTTTTTCATACGCTATAAATACTCAACAAATTTGGTTAAGTCACGCTCTGGAACTTTCATTGGCGTGCAGCTTGGCGTACCCAGGTATAAGAAACCGACAATCTCATCCTCTCCCTCTAAACCAAATGCTTGGTGTACTTCAGGATGGAACATCCATTTTCCTGAACGCCAAAATCCTTGAAAACCTTGAGCAACCGCAGCCATCTGCATCGCCTGTACTGCGCACCCTGCAGATAAGTGCTGCTCAATGGCTGGTACTTTTTCGTGTTCGGTCACTTTTGCGATTACCGTGATCACCATCGGCGCTCTAAAAGGTGCGTTCTTAACCTTATCTACGACCGATTGCTCGCTTTGTTCCGCTTCAGCCGCTTTCACTAAGATACCCGATAATTTACTTAACCCTTCGCCTTGGGCGATAACAAAGCGCCACGGAGTAAGACCTGCATGATCTGGAGCGCGCAGGCCTGCGCGGATAATATTTTCTAGAGTTTTACCTTCTGGAGCGGGCTCTGACAACTTTGCGATTGAGCGACGATTGAGCAACAAATCTAGAGCATCCATTTGACTTCCTTTTTAATTTTCTGTTTTTCTTCTTGATAATAACTCTCACAAACTAAAAAGGCGAACCTCTTGGTTCGCCTTTGCGTGTCACTATCGCTATGGATAGAATTTCGCGTCAATCCCTGCTCTAGTCAGTAAACCATCGCATGGGGCAAATCGATCGCCGTACTTTTTCGCATGCTCGTTCATGATCTCTACCAGCTGCTTGATAGCAATTTGCTCCATATAGCGGAAAGGACCACCTAAGAATGGAGGGAAGCCAATACCGAATATCGCGCCGATATCACCGTCTCTAGGACTGCGAATGATACCTTCGTCTAGACAGCGTACAGCCTCATTCAGCATTGGCAGCACACAGCGCATCGCGATATCTTTCTCAGCCAATTTTGACTCTGGGTTTAGGCCAAGAAGCTTGTAAACGGATTTATCAACTTCTTTCTTCTTACCTTTGTAAGTGTAGAAACCTTTACCACTCTTACGCCCTTTTCGGCCATCATTAAGCAGCTTGTCGAACACATCCGGCCCTTGGAAACGACCACCTAATTCTGCAACCAAGATCGGCATGATCTTCGCGCCAATATCAACGCCCACTTCATCGAGTAGAGTGATTGGACCAACAGGGAAACCAAAATTAAGCAGAGCTTTATCTAATTGCTCAATTGGCTCACCAGACAACAGTACTTGCGCAGCTTCATTCATGTACGGCGCAAGAATGCGGTTTACATAAAAGCCTGCACAATCTTTAACAACAATCGGCGTTTTGCCTTGCTTACGAGCAAACTCAACCACAGTAGAAATTGTTTCATCTGATGTCGTTTCATGAGGAATAACCTCAACCAACGGCATTTTTTCTACTGGGCTAAAGTAGTGTAGACCGACAACATTTTCAGGGCGCAGCGCTTTCTCTGCGATCTGATGGATTGGAAGTGATGAAGTGTTAGTTGCAAAAATGGTGCTATCTTTAGCGTTCTCTTCGACATCAGCAACCATCTTCTGTTTAAGGTCTAAATCTTCAAATACCGCTTCAATGACAATGTCAGTATGGTTAAAGCGTGTGAAATCGACCCCACCCGATAACTGCAGCATCTTACTTTGCAGCTGAGGTTTTGAGATAATACGGCGTTTTTGCTGCTTTTCGAACAACTTATAGTTGTATTTCAGCGCGTTCAATACACCATCATTCGATACATCTTTAATGCGTGTAGGAACTTTAGCTTTCGCCACGCTCACATGACTAATGCCTGCGCCCATCAAACCACCACCTAACACAGCGGCATTGGCAATCGCTTTTGGCTCGGCATCACTACCGTGCTCTTTCTTCATCTCTGTCGTTGCAAAGAAAATTGAGCGAAGCGCTTTCGATTCTGATGTCATCACCAGTTCGCCAAATCGCTCAGCTTCTTTCTGTTGGCCTTGCTTAAAACCTTTTTCAAGACCAAATCGAATTACTTCAAGAATCGCATCTGCAGCGGGGTAATTACCACGTGTCTTTTCATTGGTCTTTTTCGCTGCTTGTTCGAAAATGACTTTACGGCCTAAACCCGTGTTCGAGATAAGCTTCTCTTTGGTTGAGGCTTTGCGTTTACTCTTTTTCTTACCCGTATTCTTCTCGACAAAGCTCTTTGCGACTTCGAGCAAAATGGTTTCAGGAACCACTGCGTCAGCAACACCCAATTTTTTCGCTTTCTTAGCGCGAAGCTGCTTACCTGTAAGGATAAGGTCAAGCGATGGCAGTAGACCAATCAAACGTGGTAAACGCTGCGTACCACCAGAGCCCGGCAGTAAACCAAGCTGCACTTCAGGCAGACCCAAGCGCGTTTTATCTGAATCTGTACATACACGGTAATCACACGCAAGCGCTAGCTCTAAACCACCACCAAGACACGGACCATGAATAGCCGCAACCACTGGGTAAGGCAGATCAGACAGTTGCTGAAACATCTGCTGACCTTTTTCAGCCAAGGCTTGTGCTTCTTTGGCACTAGTACATGCATCTAGCATGCGAACATCAGCACCTGCGATAAAGTTATCAGGCTTAAGAGAATGAACAATCAAACCTTTAATTGTTGACTGTTTAGCTGCCAATTGAGTGAAGATCGCCTCCATTTCTACAGCAAACGCTGCCTGTAACGTGTTCATCTTCTCGCCAGGCACATCAATAGATAGCCAAGCGATATCTTGTTCATCAATAGATAAGTTAAATGCAGTTTGCTCGCTCATTACTCTACCTCCAGTACCATTGCCGCACCTAAACCACCTGCTGCACACGCTGTATTAAGTGCAAGACCACCACCTCGGCGTTGTAGCTCTCTTAATGTTTGCGTGATCATACGCGCGCCAGTGGCTGCGAATGGGTGACCATAAGCAATAGAACCACCGAGAACATTAAACTTATCCATATCGATCTCACCAATAGCCCTTGCTCGACCCAGTTTTTCTTGGGCAAACTTATCACTACCAAACGCTTTCACATTAGAAAGAGCTTGAGCCGCAAACGCTTCATGCATATCAATCAAAGTTAAATCCGCTAGCGTGATACCTGCGCGATCTAGCGCCATCGGAGTAGCATAAGATGGCCCCATCAACATATCGCTTTCGACACCAATAGCAGAGAATGCGTATGAGCGTATGTAACCCATGATATCGAGCCCGAGTTCTTTTGCTTTACCTTCACGCATCAACATGATTGCAGCCGCACCATCAGTTAATGGGGTACTGTTTGCCGCAGTCACACTGCCGTATTGTCGGTCGAATGCTGGGCGTAGTTTTGCATAGCCTTCAATTGTAGAATCTTCGCGAATATTATTATCTTTTGAAATCCACTTCTTATACGGTTCAGGAAAAGCGGTCATCACCTCTCCCTCAATTTTACCGTCGTTCCAAGCTTGCGCAGCTAGAGTATGTGAACGGTGAGCCAATTCATCTTGCGCTTGGCGATTAATCCCGTGCGATTTTGCCATCTGCTCTGCGGTTTGGCCCATTGATAGGCCCGTTGAATACTCAGCTACAGCAGGCGGCACTGGCATCAAGTCTTTAAGTGACAGTGTCTTAAGAATTTTTAGTTTTTGGCTTAGTGTTTTGGTTTTACTCAGCGCAAGTAGGTTTGCGGCGAGTTTTTTTGAAACACCAATAGGCAGTACAGAAGAAGAATCCGCACCACCCGCAATACCGATATCAATGGTTCCCGACATAATACTTTCAGCAACGTTCACCGCTGACTGAAAACTGGTCGCACAAGCGCGCGTCACACTATACGCATCCGTATGGATGTTCATGCCTGTACCTAACACAATCTCACGTGCGATATTTGGCGCTTCTGGCATTTGTACTACCTGACCAAATACCACTTGTTCAATCAATTTGGGATCGATTTCGGTACGAGCAAGCATATCGCTCACTACCATTTTGCCTAAATCCACGGCTGGTACTTGGCTAAATTCGGTACTTTGACGTGCAAAAGGCGTGCGTAAACCTGCGACAATTGCCACACGTTCTCCTGAGCGAGTTTTCACTTCCTGCTTGCCCATTGTTGCTCCTTAATTAATAGAGGTCTGACCAGAATCATTGTAACGAGAATGTTAATTCAATCAAACGCTCGTTTGAATAAACGTGACTTACACCAGATTCCTTCAACGAAAGGATCAGTAACCCTATGATACTGCTAGGAGTTCATATCACGTCAACTTGGTGTAACTTTTACTGTTAGTAATGTTTGATGGAATAACAGGCAAAAAAAAACCACACATAACTGTGTGGTTGGAATGTATAAAGCAATTAACGTAACGCCAATTGAAATAATCAGTTTCCTGATTAGGAGAAAGTAAAGTCAGCCTTCAAAAGGAAGTGTCATCTTGCTCAACTTGTCAGTGTAAATACCGACTAGATGACAGGTGTTACTATAACCGCTAGAGTGAGATAAATTTTGAAATAGATCAATTTTAGGTGGATTTGTTGCTTGCTTAGCGGCTTATAATCACACCAGCTATATAGATTCGCGACCGACTCATACTTTTCCCGATAAAAAATGAGTCTATACGCATATCAATAACAACAATCAGAATGACCGATACTCAATAACTTAACTATCGGATAACGCCAGAACAATAAGAAATCACAGAGCAACGAGGGAGGCTCATGTGTCAATTATTCAATTTTTCGGAAAGAAAAAGTCCAAAGACCCGGTCAACTCGGATATGGACAGACAAAGAAAATATGAAGCGCTTGTAAGGGCCTATCATCGAGACTTGTACCGTTACGCATATTGGTTGTGTAAGGATCCAACTATTTCTGAGGATTTAGTTCAGGAGACATGCCTACGAGCATGGAAGTCGCTTGATAGCCTCCAAGACGAAAAAGCAGCGAAGTCATGGCTTATCACCATATTAAGACGTGAGAATGCGCGCCGCTTTGAACGCAAACAGTTTGATCTGGTGGATATCGACGATCATGGCAATGATGCTAAAGTATCGGACGATCCGCACCATCAAACCGAATGGGTTCAAACGCAAATAATGAAGCTCGAAGTAGAGTATCGCGAGCCGTTGTTTTTACAAGTCGTGGGGGGCTTCAGTGGTGAAGAGATCGGAGAGATCCTTGATTTAAATAAGAACACCGTGATGACACGGTTATTTAGAGCAAGGAACCAACTCAAAGAGATGTTAGATTCAGATAGTTCACAGAGAGGGCAGCAAAATGGATGAATTAGAGTTTCGTCGACGCATAATGTCCGACCCTAAACAGCGCGACAGCGAAATCACTGCAGAGATTAAAAGCAGTGACAAGAACAGTCAGTTTGCCGAAGAGATTTTAGATCTCGACAAGCAAATCGCTCAAGCGATGGCTGTCGATGTACCTGATGATCTCGCGGACCGCATTTTGTTTAACCAGACCTCCTCTGTTGAAAACAACGTCATCAAACCAACCTTCGCTCGCCGAGCCATGGCAATGGCGGCATCAGTGGCATTTGTCGCAGGGTTACTTATCGGACAGCTAAATTGGGGTAACCTTGTTGTTTCGTCAGCTCAAGCTAGCCTAGCAAGCACTGCCATCAAGCATGTGGTAGATGAGAAACCTTTTGTTGAAAAGCTTGATGAGCAAGTTAAGTCTTCGCAAATCAACGCTAAGATGGTGCCGTTTGAACATGAGTTTTCTCAAGGGTTTCCTTACCATGTTTACTACCTAAATCATTGTGGTTTTGGTCAATCAAACGCCATGCACATGGTTTTCCAAGGAGAAAAAGGCAAAGTCACCTTGTTCTTTACTGGCATTCCAAGTGAGAAAGCTATCGACTTTAACGAAGACGGTATGACAGGTATTGTTAAACCAATGGACGGCACTAGCCTAATCCTTGTGGGTGAAGAAGGAGAAAATGTAGCGAAAATCGCTAAAAATCTGGCAAATATCATCAAACCTTTAGATTAACAAAATCGCAACATAGTGTGACGCAGCTCATGGCTTAGATATCTCGTCTAAGCCATTTTTTTAGTTCAAAAGTAGAGTGTTAACTCTAAAAAGATGCTTTTTCCAGCACAATCCTGCCAGATACACGTCATTTCCATAATTTTATCACCCAAATTGGCAATGGTCGGATTTCTATATCTTATACTTGAGTCTAGTATCAGCCACCACTGAGCTTTTGCTCAAATAATATCGCCCAGAAGAGGCGAAGAGAAAAGGAAAAAGCAAAAATGAACAACACGCGTCTGTTTAAAAAATCACTATTAGCAGTGACTATCGCAACCGCAACTATCGCTTCGCAGCCAGCTCTCTCTGCCGGCTTCCAGCTTAACGCACAATCAGCAACGGGCCTTGGCCGAGCATTCGCTGGTGACGCCGTTATCGCCGATAACGCATCGGTTATGTCTCGTAACCCAGCTGCTATGGCTCTTTTCGACAAGATGGAGCTTTCTCTCGGTTTTGAAAGCATTACTTCTAAAATTGAAGTGAAAGATGCTACCTACAGCAAGACTTTTTTAGATGCAAACGGTACCCCTGTTGCAGCTCCAACTACCCAATCAGCAAATGTTGACGATGCAGGGGACACGTCAGTTGCACCAAATATCCACTTAATCGTACCTGTAAACGACAAGTTTGCTTGGGGTGTTAACGCCTACTCAAACTTTGGTACTAAAACTGAGTTTGATGATAACTACGTTGCATCAGAATTCGGTGGTTTAACTGACGTTAAAAGCTTTAACCTAGGTCTTGCGGGTTCATACCGCGTTAATGAGCAGTTAAGCTTTGGTGCTGGTCTTGATCTTATCTACGGTCAAGGCACATTCAAACGAGCAGTACCAAGCACAAACAGTGCAGCTTACCTTCTAAATGTCGATAAGGCTGATGGCTGGGCAGTTGGCTTTAACCTAGGTTCTGTTTACGAACTGGATGAAAATAACCGTTTCGGTCTCTCTTACCGCTACAGCCCAGAGTTCACCGCAGATGACGATGCGGGACAAAAAGTAACCCTGCCACTACCAGATATGGCCGAGTTCTCAGGTTTCCATAAGATTGAAGATACTAACTTTGCCGTTCACTACTCTGTTCAGTGGATTGGCTGGAGCTCAATGGATCACATTGACTTCGAAAACCTAAATGCATCACAATCACAATTAGGTGCAGTAAGTTCGACATACCAGAAAGATTACAAGTGGCAAGATGGCTGGCGTTACGCAATCGGTGGTACATACTATCTAAATAACGACTGGACACTTCGTACAGGTTACATGTATGACACAAGTGCTCAAGACAGCCTAACATCTATCTCTGTACCTGATTCAGATCGTCAATGGTTCTCTGCTGGCTTTACTTACCACATTGATACAGCATCAAACATCGACTTTGGTTTCACTTACCTATTGGGTGACGATACTGACGTAAATGAGTCATTAACTTTGCCTACAGGTCAACCGAGCCCTGCCCCAGCGTACCAACATACTGCTGTAAGTGGTACAACTCATGCAGATGCAATCCTAGTCGGTCTTCAGTACAGCCGCAGCTTCTAAGCTAAGCTTACACTTTGGTTCCAAGGGTCAGTTGTTACTGGCCCTTTTTATTGCCCTTAAGTCTCTCATTCCACTCCACTTCCACCATACGTCGCTTCCCGTTTAAGCGTACAGCTGTATACATAAAACGTTTCTATGCACTACAAGTGTTCGCTCAAACCGAGAAACACATCGTTAACAAGCCGCATTTATCACTAAAATATAGGTAATATTGAAAATTTAGCTCTAAAGACACCGAATACACTGTTTTTTATTTTTAAAGTAATGGCTCTAAACTTATTATCCCCCGACTGATAACTCTCAATCTCAGCGAACATTACAATGAAAACAAATAAGACTCTCCTTTCACTAGCAGTAGCATGTGGACTAGTGACTACGTCAGCAACAGTAAACGCAGCGGGTTTCCAATTGGCAGAATACTCTGCAACAGGCCTAGGCCGTGCATACGCTGGTGAAGCAGCCATGGCTGACAACGCAGGTGCACAATGGCGCAACCCAGCCATGCTGACTTACCTAGACGGTACTCAAATTTCTATTGGTGCGATCTACGTAAATCCAAACGTTGATATTAATGGTCAAGTTGAACATCAAGCACTCAATTCAAGTACCGCAGCATCTGCAAAAGACTTTGCAAATGACGCTGTGATTCCAAACCTATACGTTTCACATCGCTACTCTGAAGCGTTTGCTATTGGTTTGGCATTTGGTACTAACTACGGTATGGAAACAGATCTAGGTTCTGATTTCGCTGCTGCTCATTTTGGTAATGAAGCAAGCATCATCACTAAAGAAGCGAATTTAAATTTAGCTTACCAATTGAATCAAGCTGTAAGCTTTGGTGGCGGTGTGCGTTACGTTATTGGTGAAGGTAGCTTTGGTGCAACAGCTCCAGCGGTTAACGTAATCGGTGTAGGTCAAAAAGGCCCAATCTCACTTCCTCAAGGAACAACTCTAAAATATATGGAAGGTGATGATACCTCTTGGGGTTGGCAAGTCGGTTCTGCGTGGCAAATCAATGACAACAACCGCGTGGGCTTTGCTTACAAATCTGAAGTAATGATGGACTTCGAAGGTCATGCAGAAGGTCTAACTTACGGCAACCACAAGCCAGGTAAATTGCCAGTCGCTCTTCCCGCAACAGCAGAGCTTGCAAGCTTCCACCAACTGAACGACAAAGTATCAATTCATGCAAGTATTAACTGGACAGACTGGAGCTCATTCAAAGAACTGCATACAGACTTCAATGACGGTACCTCTGACCTTATTAAAACTGAAAACTGGGAAGATAACTACCGTTTCGCTATCGGTACGACGTATCAGCTAGATTCCAAGTTAACTCTTCGCTCTGGTATCGCTTACGACACGTCTGCTGTATCAGACAAAAACCGTACGGCTACTATTCCTGAAACAGACCGCACTTGGTTAAGCTATGGTGCTACCTATCAAGCAACGCCTGCACTAACATTTGATGCAGGTTTTACTTATATCTTTGCGAAAAAAGCCAACATCCAAGAGCCGCGTGACGAATCTGACAAAACGGCTGCCGCAATTGGTGGTGCATTTAATGGTGAAGTATCTGGCAACGTTTGGCTAATCGGTCTACAAGCGAACTACACGTTCTAAGACCTATTTAGCAGTGCTAAAAACACAAAAGGCTTGGTTCACACCAAGCCTTTTATCTGTCGCAATAAGCGCTTAAAAGTCTTCTAGATATTCATCTAGATACGCTTCTTCTTCTGCGTTGTAATCTTTAGTTTCAATCTCTGCCTTAAAGTTTTGATGCTGAATATAAACATCACGAACTAACGCATAAGGGTCTGGTGAGCTATCGAGCCGCGATTCTTGTTTCGCTAACTCTGCACGCTTTTCTAGTCCTTCAAACGCCCATTTACCTAAACCTGCCCAGAAATTAAGAAAAGAGAGCGGAACATACATACCATCAATGATGTCTGCGGTTTCTCTTACTGTCCAAGGACCATAAGCCGGAATCATCACATACGGTCCATTCCCCACCCCATAATGACCTATCGCGTCGCTAAACGCCTTTTCATTGTGATCTGCGATGCCTGCTTCAGAAGCCACATCGATCAAACCACCTAAGCCGAGAGTGGTGTTAATCCAAAAACGATTAAAGTGGTCAAGCGCTTTACCGCCGTTACCCATCACTAAGTTGTTTATCATGCTCGATGGTTCATCGAGGTTACCGAGAAAATTGGCAATACCACTACGAATCGGCACAGGGACATAGTCCACATACGCCGAAGAAACAGGGTTAACTAAATATGGGTCTAAATAATCGTAGTTAATTGTCCACATCGAGCGGTTAAAACTCTCAAAAGGGTCATAGACTTGCGGCTCCCCTACCAATGGCTCTTCACTGGGCGCTGACGCACACCCAGTCACTAGAAGAGCAGAGCACAGCAACATCCCTAACTGCGGCTTTATCTTTGTCATTATTATAATTTCCATAAAAAAGGCCAGTGTTTCCACCAGCCTTCGTCGATATATAAACAGTCACTATTAATACTGATTATTAATCGTAATTTCAACTGGTTCGCCCATTTTAACGGCTTCGCTCTCACCAAACCAGTCCCCATCTTTAGTCGCAACGTTACCATCGCTATCAATGCGAACACGAACCATCAATGACTCAAGTGAAGAAAGCTTGCGATCTTGTAGCATACTATTGCCATCATCCAGCACAACCGTTCTTGGGAACGTGCCTAGTGGGTAGCGTGCTGCCGCAACTGGCATTGGTGAGCCATCAGCAGTATGTACCGATACAATCAGTGAAGCACTTGGGTCTGCACTCACTTGATCGCCAACATTAATGGTTACCGATACAGATTGACCAGTACCCACTTGTTGTCCCATCTGCTTCTGAGCGTTTTCAATGCTGCGAGACAGCATTTCATAACGAGAATCTTTAGGGCCAATCATCTGCTGCATAATGCTCCAATAACGAACCGCTGCTGGGTAATCTTTACGTTCGTAAGCATCAAATGCGAGCAGTGAAAAGACGCGCAGATCAACGTAGTCGTTTTGAACGAGCTTACCTAGTAGGCGACGGGCTTTATCTTGCTCAACATCGTCTTGCGACAGCATTAACGCTTGAGCATAACCTAACATAATATCTGGGTTATCTGACTCGATGTCGTAGGCTTTTTTCATCGCACCAATTGCAGTATCGATAGTGCGGTTAGCAAGAGCGATACGGCCTAGCAGCAACCAGCCTGTTGAATCATCAGGTTGGTAATGTAGACGTGTACGAAGTGCCAATGACAGGTCGCTCATTTCGTCTTCACTCAATTCCGCACCTTCTGGAGACATCAGTTTTTTCGACAGCGCAGGCAGGTTATTACTTACTTCTTGCCACTGTTGAACGTCATCCGATGCGCCAAATTTGAAGTAAAGGCCGTAAGAAAGACCAATAACCAGCAAGGCCGATGGAATGATTATAGCAAGCGCTGAGGTATTACTCTCATCCTGCTTGTTCTCATCCGTAGGAATATCGTCAAGCAGCGATTGCTTTAGGTCGTCGATCAAGTCTTGCTGGTTTTCAACTAGACCTTCATCGGCTTCCTCTTCAAGCTCAGATAGACGATCTTTATAGAACGCCTTGTTGAGTTCGTCGCGCAGTTGCTCATCGTTGTTCGATTTCTTCTTAATAAACGGTAATGCAATGAGCAAAATACTAATTGCGATAAGAATGACTGAGGCTATCCAAAATAGTGTCATTACTGCTTGTCTCCATCATTCTTTTCTTCATCAAGAAGGGCTTTAAGGCGCGCCTCTTTGTCAGAATCCCACTCTCGATCATCTTTATCTGTCGTTGCCTTTGGTTTACGACTGCGAACAATGATCAAACCGAAACCAAGTAATACCACCGCGATTGGACCAAGCCAAAGAATTGAAGTTGCGATAGTAAACGGTGGGTTATATGTCACGAAGTTACCGTAGCGAGCAATCATGTAGTCGACGATTTCTTGCTCAGACTTACCTTCTTTCGTCATTTCATACACTTTATGACGCAAGTCGACCGCTAGCTCAGCGTTCGAGTCAGCAATGGAGTTATTCTGACATTTCGGACAGCGAAGTGTATGGCTCAGATCCTTAAACTGACTTTCTTGCTCCACATTATCAAATTGATAAACCTCAATCTTGGCATATGAGGCTATCGAGAAAGTCAAACAAGCAGCAAGCACTAGACCCCATTTCATCATTGCTTAGCCTCCGCAATGAGTTGTTGATAAATAGGTTTGAGTTTTTCATTCCAATTGTTCGGATTAACATCACCTACGTGGCGATAGCGAATTACGCCATTGGCATCAATCAAAAACGTTTCTGGTGCACCATATACACCGAGATCTAGGCCAAGCATACCACTGCCATCAAACAAGCTGATTAGATACGGATTACCTAAATCGTTCAGCCAATCCACCGCTTTCTCGCGATTGTCTTTGTAGTTCATACCTATGATCTTAACGCCTTGTGAAGCCAGTTCATTTAAGTATTGGTGCTCAGCATAACAAGTCGGACACCAAGTAGCCCAAACATTGAGTAGCAATGGTTCGCCTTTAAAGATCGCTTGATCATAAAGCTTGCCTGGCTCTGCTAGGTCTTCTAAATGGAACTCAGGAACTTCTTTACCAACCAGAACAGATTCAAGCTTAGTTGGATCATCACCATGTTGGTTTCTCACTAGCTGGGTGGCAAATACTGCCACCAAGCCTAAAAATGCCACTAAGGGAATAAATAATAATTTCTTATTCATTATGCCTCCTGCTTCTTGGCGCTCTTTCTAAAGCGGTAACGTTTATCACTAATCGCGATTGCACCACCTAGAGCCATTAATAGCGAACCAGCCCATATCCAACGTACAAATGGTTTGTAGTAAATACGTACAGCCCATGACTTATTGTCATCTAGACGCTCACCCATTGCGATGTATAGATCACGAGTAATACCGCGATCTATCGCTGCTTCTGTCATCATAGAACGAGCTGTGGTGTAGAAACGTTTTTCAGCATGTAGCGTGTTTACGTATTTACCATCATTCGTGATCTTAAAGTCAGCAATGTAACCATCGTAATTCGGACCATCTTTATCACGCAGGCCTTCAAAGTAGAAATCATAGCCTTGAATCTGGAAGTGCTCACCTGGCGCCAAACGAACGTCGCGTTCAATGCTGTAGTTTTGCACCATAGCAATACCGATAACGCTGACCGCTAAGCCAATATGACCGAGCATCATCGCCCAGTGGCTACGTTGCAATTTTTTTACACCTTCCATAAATGGATGACGGTGAGTTGCGCGTTGGTATAGCTCAAAGCCATGCATGAAGATAATCCACAGTGCCATTACCCAGCCGATGTAAGCCATGGTTAAGAAAAAATCTGACAACAGTGTAGTGAACACAAATGCAAGAACTAGCGATGCAACACCAGAAATCAGCATTGGTTTTTTCAAGCTTGATAGATCATCGCGCTTCCAACGAATCAGAGGACCGATACCCAACAGGAATGAGAACGGAATCATCAACCAAGCAAACAACATATCGAAGAATGGAGCACCAATCGAGACTGATCCTAGGCCAATTTGTTTGTGTACTAGCGGTAGCAATGTACCAACAAGAACCACAACCAGTGCAGCAATCAGTAGAACGTTGTTAGATAATAGCGCGTTTTCACGAGAGACCAGATCGAAGTTACCGCGAACACGTACTGAGGCACCTTTTACAGCGAACAGAAGCAGTGAACCACCGATAACAAATACGAGGAAGCCTAAGATGAACATACCGCGCGACGGATCCGATGCGAACGCATGCACCGAAACCAAGATGCCTGAACGTACTAGGAAGGTACCAAGTAGACTCAATGAGAATGCAGAGATTGCCAGTAATACCGTCCACGCTTTAAACGTACCTCGCTTTTCTGTTACGGCGAGTGAGTGCATTAGCGCCGTACCGGCAAGCCAAGGCATGAATGATGCGTTTTCTACTGGATCCCAGAACCACCAACCACCCCAGCCAAGTTCGTAGTAAGCCCACCATGAACCTAGAGCGATACCTAGCGTTAGGAATAGCCATGCCGCAGTAGTCCAAGGACGAGACCATCGAGCCCATGCGGTATCAAGGCGACCTGTCATCAATGACGCGATAGCAAAAGAGAAAGCAACAGAGAAACCAACGTAACCCATGTAAAGCATAGGTGGGTGGATGATTAAGCCTGGATCTTGCAGCAGTGGGTTAAGGTCACGACCGTCAACCGGGAAGTAAGGCAGCGTACGCAAGAATGGGTTAGACGTTAAAATGATAAACAGTAGGAAGCCCACCGTGATCATACCCATGACTGCGAGTACACGTGCAACAGATTCTTGCGGCATACCACGACTAAACATCGCTACGGCAACCGTCCACGCTGCTTGGATTAATACCCAAAGCAATAGCGAACCTTCGTGCGCACCCCAAACCGCTGTTAAACGATAGTACCAAGGTAACTGACTGTTCGAGTTACTTGCGACATAGTTGAGGGTGAAATCGTTGGTATAAAATGCCCAAAGCAGAATACAAAACGACAGTAGTAGTAGAAGGAACATCCCCCAAGACAAAGGTCTGGCGCTGTTCATTAAGAGAGTATTGTTTTTCGATGCACCAACCAGTGGCAAGATACTGAGCAGTACCGCAAGCGCCAGTGAGATGATCAGTGCAAAGTGACCGATTTCAGCAATCATTGATCGCTTCCTTGTTTTTGTTGTTCAGTGTATTGAAGCGGTTCGTGCGTTTTCTTCATCGCTTCAGCAACTTCTGGTGGCATGTACTCTTCGTCGTGCTTCGCAAGCACTTCGAATGCCTCAACCGTTGTTTCATCTAACAGTACGCCTTGAGCAACAATACCCTGGCCTTCACGGAAGAGATCCGGAAGAATACCATCATAAACGATCGTTACTTTAGGTCCGACATCATGAAGGTCAAATGAAACACGTAGAGACTCAACGTCACGTTTAACAGAACCTTCAACGACCATACCCCCAATACGCAGGCGCTGACCTACGTGGGGTTTCGTACCATCCGGTTTGCCATTAACCAATTCCGTTGGTGTATAGAACAAATCCATATTCTGATTTAGGGCGTACAGCATCAAGCCGATGGTTGCGCTGATCCCGATAAAGATCGCAAGAACAATGCCGAGCCTCTTTTTACGTCTTGGGTTCATAATGTGTTCTCCAAATTTTTCGCTGCATCAATACGTGCTTGTCTATCCACTTTCGCCTGCACTTCATTAAGAAGTGTGCGACTACGTCGAACGCTAGTGATAAGCAAAACAAGCATCACGCCAAAAGTAATACCAAAAGCCGCCCATACGTAACCTGCATAGCCACCCATTGCAAAGAAATCACTCAAAGATTCAAAATGCATCGTTAATTACCCTCTCTGAGATTTATCAGCAGCTAACTTCATCACCCAAGGGCGATGGCTCTCTTTGTTGATGATCTCATTACGTAAGCGGATCATCGTTACCGAACCAAAGAAGAAAGCAAAACCAACAATATTTAGAAGCAGTGGCCACAGCATATCGTTCGAGATCGAAGGCTGTTCAAATTTTGTAATCGTCGCACCCTGATGCAGGGTATTCCACCACTCTACAGAGAAGTGAATGATCGGTAGATTCACAACGCCAACAATCGCAAGAATACCCGCTGCTTTGGCCGCTGTTTTTTGGTCATCGAACGCATGGTAAAGCGCAATTACACCGAGGTAGAGGAATAGAAGGATTAATTCAGAAGTTAAACGTGCATCCCATACCCACCAAGTACCCCACATTGGTTTACCCCAAATGGCACCGGTTAATAAGGCAATGAAGGTGTACACCGCACCGATGGGCGCCATTGCAGAGGCTGCCATATCAGATAAGCGAATCTGCCAGACGATACCGATAAAGGCAGCGATTGCCATCGACATGTAGACACCCATCGACCAAATGGCTGACGGTACGTGAATATAAATGATTCTAAAGCTATCACCTTGCTGATAGTCAGCAGGAGCAAAAGCTAAACCCCATACAGTGCCGATAGATAAACATAACAGCGCTAGTACGGAGAACCACGGCAAGAGCTTACCGCATAATTGGTAAGCAGATTCAGGCTTGGCATAGGGATGGAGCCATTTCCACATCGTTGTTCTCACTCTTACTTCAGGTTCGTCTAATTTTTCGTTAGACAATTATTAGTTTTTTAATTTATATAAAGGGAAAATCGTGCTTGTTCAAAAACAACTAATTGACACTTACTCTTAGTGCCGCACTAATTGCAAAAGGCGTTAGCGTTATTGCTCCCATGAACATTGCGCCAAGAATCGCCAATTGACCGTTATACGCCATTCCTAGTGATGCGGCATCAATCGCTGATGTCGCAAAAATCAAAATAGGAATATACAAAGGTAGGACTAACAAACTCAGCAACACACCACCTTTTTGCAATCCAACTGTTAATGCAACACCAATCGCGCCGATAAAGCTCAATGTAGGTGTACCAACTAATAGGGTACAGACCACCGCCAACCAAGTATTAAAGTCCAACGACAGCAGGATTGATAACAGTGGGCTGATTAAAATCAGCGGCAACCCAGTTAGTAACCAGTGGGCAATAACCTTTGAGATAACCACTATCGGCAATGGGACAGGCATTAACATCATTTGTTCCAAAGCACCGTCTTGAAAGTCATCTCTAAATAAACGTTCTAGTGATAACAGGGCTGACAGTAATGCCGCCACCCATACAATACCCGCAGCAATTCTCGCTAGTAGATTTGGCTCTGGCCCAATACTGAGCGGAAACAACGTAATAACAATGATAAAAAACCACAATGGGTTAAAGATGTCTGCTTGACGGCGAAAAGCGATAAGCAATTCGCGTCTTATAATACTATTCATGATGCCAAGCATGATTAATCACCTAGTTTTATTTTTCTTAGTATTGGATTATCAGCGAACATATCTTGGTGCGTCGTTAACATGACAATGCCACCACTTTCAGCATGCTTCAAAAAGAGAGATTCAAGAACCTTAACCCCTTGTTTATCGATTGCCGTTAACGGTTCATCAAGGATCCATAATTTATGATCGCTCAACCATAATCTAGCTAAGGCGACACGTCTTTGCTGACCCGCTGACAGTTGGCCAACAGGAACGTCTTCACGACCAGCTAACCCCACTTTGGTCAACGCGTCGTAAATCGTATTTTGGTCAAAGGATTGACGAGAATGGATACTTAGATAGAAACGCAAATTCTCGTAAGCAGTGAGCTCTCGCTTAACACCCGTTTGGTGTCCTAAGAATAAAAGGTCTTGGTGGAATTGGTCACGGTTGGACTCGATATTCTCACCACTCCAAAAGATTTCCCCGTTATCGCGGTCTCCTAGCCCAGTAATGATACGAAGCAAGGTTGTTTTGCCGGTACCATTTCTACCTTCGACCTGAACTAATTCGCCAGAATCAATCGTAAAAGACAGGGATTCAAATAGAATTCTTTCATCTCGAATTGCTGTAAGTTGAGATACTTCTAACATTTGGGATCACTAGGTAAATTTCGAAGCTGTATCTTACCACAGCCTCGTCTTGTCTAAATAGGAATAGACCTATACGAATCACGAAACTACGTAAGAATCTGTTAATATTCAAACACAAACTTAAACAACTACCACTAAATGGTTACATAGACACATAAAAAAAGTGCCGTGTGGCACTTTTATGTATTCTATCTTCTCATTGTTCGCTTGCGGGCAGCGGCTTTTTGCCGATCGGGACTGCTTTCAAGAGGAGGGACTTTTTCTTGTCCGGCGATTTTTTTCTGCAATGACATCATCAGTTCGGCTTCTGCTTTTGGCAGCTCGCACTCTTCGATCAACTCATTAATATCTGCGCCTAACTGGACCATTTTACTGGCTCTAGAGTATAAGCGACCATCACTGTCTGCTTGCTCTAATTCCGTAATACGTTCATTTAAGTGCTGGATAATATCTTGCTGTTCACTGACTTTTTGTCCTAACCCGACCACAACGGAACGAACTTCTAAAAGTTGTTTATTGGCTTTTTGTAGTTCTTTATCCAAATGGCGCGTTTGCTGACGTTGATACTCAGCAGAACGTGTTTGTCCTTGTTTTAGGCGTAACAATGCAAAAACAATGATCAATACGACAAACAATATTGCCCCAGCAATTACTGGAGCACTCAACATCGAACTACTCAATTCCATTATAGGTGAGCCATCTCATCCCATTCTTCATCAGTCAGTAGCTTATTCAAGTCAACTAGGATCAATAGCTTACCGTCACGGTTGCTAACACCTTGGATGAATTTCGCACTTTCATCTGTACCAACACTTGGTGTTGTATCGATTTCAGAAGAACGTAGGTAAACCACTTCCGCTACGCTATCAACCAGAATACCGATCACTTGGTGCTCAGACTCAATCACGATAATACGAGTGTTATCTGTGATTTCACCCTCCATCAGGCCAAAACGAGAGCGAGTATCAATAACAGTAACAACGTTACCACGTAGGTTAATGATACCTAGCACGTAGTCTGGCGCGCCCGGTACTGGAGCAATCTCAGTGTAACGAAGTACTTCACGTACCTGCATTACATTGATGCCGTAAGTTTCTTCTTCTAACTGGAACGTCACCCACTGAAGCACTTCGTCATTTGACTGCTCTTTTCTTACTTCGACTTCATTAGTTTGAGACATACCTTATCCTCTCTAAGCCCAAATAGGCATAAATGTTCTAATTATCTAATGCTTTTACATCAAGTCCTGCATTAAGCATAGCTATCAATGCTTCGACGTGAATCAAAGCACACATTTTTTCTGTGACCATTCCGGCAAGCCAAGGGCGTTTCCCTGCTGTACCACGCCAGCGTACCATGTCTGGATTCAATGATTCTGTACCTTTTAACTCAGTAGAAGCCAGCCCCCACATACTCTCACCTAACATGACAATATACTGATAGCTGTCTTTGTACTCTTCGTCTTTTAACTTCTCAGCCATTACCCACTTTGCTGTATCGACAACATCAAGCTGAGCTTCGCGACTGGTCTGTAAGCCTAAGTACCAGTCAGGGCGACCAATTAGGTGATTCATTTCGCTAATGCGGTGAATGCCACCCAGTTCATCCAATGGCACGGCAAACGTAACGCCGTTGACATCAAAGTAAAGGACCTGAAAATCGATATTACGCTCTGTCGAGTACCATTCTCCCAAGTCAGCTGAACCTTGTGCGGTTTGTAACTCGGTCTCTACTTCTGTTTCTGTATCAACGGTAACATCAGCTTGAGGCAGTTCGATTTCCGGAGCAATAATCTCGGGTTCGATTTCTGTCTCAACTTCGATGACAGGCTCTTCAACCGTCCAGTCTTGAATCTCTTCGGTAATAACCTCAGGTTTAGTCTTAATAACTTCTGCCTGAGCAATATCAACGGTGTTTTGTTCCATCACCTCTTCAAGCTCTAGCTCAGCAACTGGGTTAGTTGACTCAAGCTGCTTGAGTAGGCGTTCTACGTCTTCGAGATTAGGTACTTCAACGTCCACTGCCGGAGCATGGTAGTAACTCTTCTCTTCAACTGACTGGACCATTGGTTCAAGTGACAGTTCTTCTGGCTCTGGCTCTGGCTCTGGCTCTGGCTCTGGCTCTGGCTCTGGCTCTGGCTCTGGCACGACTATAGACTCAACATCACACTCTACAAGTTCATTTTGGCTCTGCTCTTCAGACTCTTCAAGGAGAGCCGTGAAGTAATCGTCTAAAGCTTGTTCACTTGAAAGCATCGATTGGCTAGTCATTGATGGCTAACCTCTCTAGGTAAATCAATAGTTGTTTGTACGCAAAGACACCGCGGCTGCCCGATGCAAAATGAGACACGGGCAAATGCTTTAAGCTCGCATCTCTAAATTTGGTATCGATAGGAACAGCAGATGACCAAACCTGACTTGGGTAATCTTTCTTTAATTGCTGCAATGTTTGCAGCGAAGCCCGCGTCCGTTTGTCATACATGGTCGGAACAATCGTCACATTAAAGGACTTATTGCGCGACTTCTGCATGATAGCCAGCGTACGAACCATACGCTCCAGACCTTTCATCGCTAAGAACTCAGTCTGAACAGGAATCAAGATTCGATCACTGGCAGCCAAAGCATTCACCATCATTACACCAAGAATTGGCGGACAATCAATCAGTACATAATCGTAGTGGCTGCGAATCGCATTCAACGCTCGCTTAAGGATTAATCCCATTCCACTTCGATTACCCATAACTCGGTCCAGTGTCGCCAGTGACATATGCGCTGGAATTAGATCAATCCCTTCAATATCGGAACGCATCACTAAAGGCATCACCGTTTGCTCGGTATATTCCTTTAGTTGAAACAAATCAAATAAGCTTGAAGGGACACTATCAGAGTCGTAACCAAGGTACGTCGTTAAAGAGGCGTGCGGATCAGTATCCACTAATAAGACACGCTTTCCTTGTTTACTTAACAAACCAGCAAGAGTAATGGTCGTGGTCGTTTTGCCCACTCCCCCTTTTTGGTTCGCTATACTCCATACAATCATGAGAACCTCTATGCTAGACCGACTTCGACTAACATTCGCTCGGCAATTCTATCCAATGGTAAATCTTCCGTAGAAAGGCCTGCTTTTGCGACTGCCTGAGGCATGCCATAAACAACGCAGCTTTCTTCGTCTTGAGCCCAAACTGTCGAACCAACACCCTTAAGCATACGAGAACCTTCACGGCCATCTGCCCCCATACCTGTCAGTACCATGGAAAGTACTTGATCAGAATAGATCTTAGCCGCACTACCGAATGTCACGTCGACACACGGCTTATAGTTCATGCGTTCACCACCGTCGATGATACGAAGCTTGGCAGAACCAGGTCGCCCTTCTAGCATCATTTGTTTACCACCTGGCGCCAAATATGCGACACCCGGTTTTAACACATCTCCATTTTCTGCTTCTTTAACCTGAATCTTACATAGGGAGTTCAAGCGGCTCGCAAATGCAGCGGTAAAAGTCGCTGGCATGTGTTGAATCAACACAATTGGATGAGGATAGTTAGCTGGTAGTTTGGTTAAGATTTTCTGTAGAGCAACCGGACCGCCAGTAGACGTGCCAATTGCGGTTAACTGATACTTTTTACCACTCGCTTTAAATCGCGTCGCCACACTTGGTTTAGCCACTGGAGCAGTTGCTGGACGCAGCGAAGAACGTACAGGTGCCGTTGGCGACGCCTTTGCAGTAGAAGACGCAGCTGGCGTTGGTCTAATAGGCGTAGCACGGCGCATTGATGCACGCATTGATGCGCGCTTAGATGCGATCTGGATTACACGCTGCTGAAGCAATGACACAGCTTCATCACGATTGCGTGCAATATCTTCAAACTTTTTAGGTAGAAAATCGAGCGCGCCCGCTTCTAATGCATCTAATGTTGCCTTCGCCCCATCGTGAGTTAAAGAGGAAAACATTAGAATCGGCACAGGGCTCTTTGACATGATCTCACGGACGGCAGTGATACCGTCCATGACTGGCATTTCAATATCCATCGTAATCACGTCAGGCTTAATCGAAATGGCTTTTTCGACAGCCTCTTTTCCGTTAGTAGCAATATCAATTACTTCAAGTCGAGCGTCAGAATTAATAATTTCACTCACTCGACGTCGGAAGAAACTCGAATCATCAACGACTAATACTTTGATTGCCATATATGTCCTTTGAATGCTGAAAGTTAGATTCGCGAAGCAGCTGCATACTGCTTAAGCAAATCAGGCACATCTAAGATAAGGGCAATATGACCATCACTCGTGATCGTCGCGCCCGCCATTCCTGGCGTACCTTGCAACAAGTTATCTAAAGGTTTGATAACCACTTCTTCTTGACCAATCAAGGTATCAACAACGAAGCCAACGCGCTGGCTACCGATTTGTACGATCACAACATGACCATGGCCTTTACGTAACTCAACTTGACCTGCTTGCGGTGCAAGCCAGTTCTGTAGGTAAAAGAGTGGAATAGACTTATCACGAACAATGATCGTTAATTGACCATCAACCACGTTGGTGCGACTTAAATCTAAATGGAAGATTTCGTTAACACTTGCAAGTGGCAGAGCAAATGGGTGATTTGCAACGCCAACCATTAAGGTTGGTAGAATTGCTAGTGTCAATGGTACCTTAATGGTGATCTTGGTGCCTTTGCCCATTTCTGAATCGATATCTATCGAGCCATTAAGAGTATTGATGGCCGTTTTAACCACGTCCATACCTACACCACGACCTGAGATATCAGAGATCTGCTCTTTACTTGAGAAGCCCGGCATAAAGATTAGATTGAAGCACTCTTTGTCGGTCAGTCGAGAGGCGGCATCTTCATCCATGATGCCGCGTTTAACCGCGATACCACGAAGTTTATCTGGGTCCATACCACCACCGTCATCAACGATAGCAAGCTCAATATGGTCGCCTTCTTGAGACGCAGACAAGATAACCTTACCAGTACGAGATTTACCTGACGCTACACGAGCCTCTGGCATTTCAATACCGTGGTCAACTGAGTTACGAACCAAGTGAATCAATGGATCCGCTAGTGCTTCTACGAGGTTCTTATCAAGGTCTGTCTCTTCACCACGCATTTCCAGCGTGATGTCTTTATTAAGGCTACGAGCTAAGTCACGTACAACGCGAGGGAAGCGGCCGAATACTTTTTTGATCGGCTGCATGCGCGTTTTCATTACTGCGCCTTGAAGGTCCGCAGTCACAACGTCTAAGTTCGACACCGCTTTTGACATTTCCTCGTCGTTGCTATTTAGACCTAAGCTAAGAAGACGGTTACGCACGAGTACCAGCTCACCAACCATATTCATAATGGTATCGAGCGTTGATGTGTCAACACGTACGGTTGCTTCTGCTTGAGGCTTTTTAGCTGGCGTTGCCGCTTCTTTCTTCGCTGGAGGCGGTGGCGCAGCTTCCGATTTAGCAGCAGGTTGAGGCGCTGGAGTCGGCTTAGGAGCTGGCGGTGGCGTTGCTGGAGCAACAGGTTCAGCGTTTGCAGCGGCAGGTTTCGTTGCCGCGTCAAGTTCTTCAATACTTGGACCCTTGCCAGAACCATGCAAATCATCAAGGAGTTTTTCGAACTCTTCGTCCGTCATTAGATCACTATCACCCGCACCTACAGGAGCGACCGGAGCTGCTGGTGGAGACGCAGGAGCGGCAGGTTCAGCGGCTGCTGACTCACCCTCACCTGGCGCTTTACCAACACCGTGCAATTCGTCTAACAACTTTTCAAATTCGTCGTCGGTAATGTCACTACCCATATCTGCGTCAGCAGCAGGTGCCGGTGGTGGCACTGGAGCACTAGTCTGTTTACCTGGTGCAGTACCTGAACCGTGTAACTCATCAAGTAGCTTTTCAAATTCGTCTTGAGTAATTTCATCAATTGAACCGGCAGCGATCTCTGCTTGAGGCGCTGTGGGAGCTTCAACAACAGGCTCTGGGATTACAGGTTCTTCAACGACTGGCTCGGCAGCAACGGCTTCATCAGCTGATTCAGGACTGCTTAGACGATGAAGTTCATCTAACAATGATTGCTCAGCTTTAGGCAATTCTTCACGATCTTGAACTGCTTGGAATTGTTCATTAACCGTATCAAGTGCTTTAAGCATCGTATCCATCAGGCTCGCGCTTACTTGTCGCTGACCATTACGTAAGATATCGAACACGTTCTCTGCACCGTGACAAGTATCCACAAGCTCGGTTAGGGCTAGGAAACCCGCACCACCTTTCACTGTGTGGAAACCACGGAAAATGGCGTTTAATAGATCTTTATCTTCAGGGTTATTTTCAAGCTCTACTAACTGCTCAGAGAGTAGCTCTAAGATCTCTCCCGCTTCTACCAAAAAGTCCTGAAGAATATCTTCGTCTAAATCGTAGCTCATATTTACCTCTAAAACCCAAGACTCGAGAGTAAGTCGTCGACTTCGTCTTGTGATGAAACGGCATCTTCCCTATCTTGAGCGTTAAGGATTGGACCTTCCGGGTCCGTCGATGCTTTGCTCTTGTTATTCTTGCTTTCTTCTAGCTGTCCAGAACTAAAGGCAGTCAGTATTTCAACCAATCTACCTTCAACCTCATCCACTAAGGTGATAACACGTCGAATGATTTGACCTGTTAAATCTTGGAAGTCTTGGGCCATGAGAATTTCAGTCAATTGACCGCGTAACTCAGTGCTATCCCCTTCAACCTCGCTAAGCAGGCTATCAATACGGTGGCAAAGTGCTTTGAATTCAGCAAGCTCAATACGGCCATGCATTAGCTCGTTCCATTGAGGGCGCACCTGAAGCAGGCCCTCATGGAGATTGTCAGCGATAGGCATACAGCGATCGACCGCATCCATGGTTTTATTCGCAGCAACTTCAGTCTTATCAATGACGTACTGGAGGCGATCCCTGGCGTCAGGGATTTCGTCATTGGCGATCTGACTCATTCGCTCATCCAAGCTAAAATGTTTGATTGACTCATGTAAGTCACGAGTCAACTCCCCTATTTCTTGTAGCATTGGATTCGAGGTGTTTTCGTATATGTCTCTAACAAGGATATCTGCTTCCTGTTGTTGACCTTCTTCTAACAACTCGACAAGTTGCTTTGCCTGTTCTAATGAAATCATTCTGAATTTTGGCCTTTCACGCCTCTAGTCAATACCTTGACTATAAACGCTCAAAAATTTTGTCTAGTTTTTCTTTTAATGTTGCAGCGGTAAATGGCTTAACGATGTAGCCATTAACACCTGCTTGTGCTGCTTCGATGATTTGCTCACGTTTTGCTTCTGCAGTGATCATCAATACTGGAAGGTGCTTAAGCTCACCGTCGGCACGAATATGCTTAAGCAAATCGATACCTTGCATGCCAGGCATGTTCCAATCTGTCACGACAAAGTCGAACTCACCCTTCTTGAGCATTGGTAACGCCGTTAAGCCGTCGTCCGCTTCTTGGGTATTGTTGAAACCCAAATCACGAAGTAGGTTCTTAACGATACGGCGCATTGTTGAGAAATCATCAACAATAAGGATCTTCATGTTTTTATTCAAAATTGCCTCCACTGAATTTGAGATCAGTGATTTTTACTCATTATTTGTCCAAGCACTTAACTTTGTGCGTAGACGCTGCATAGATTGGCTTAATATTTGGCTAACGCGTGACTCGCTAACACCAATTACTTCACCGATTTCTTTTAAGTTTAACTCTTCATCATAATAAAGCGAAAGTACTAGAGCTTCACGCTCTGGAAGAGATTTTATTGAGTCAACCAATGCTTTACGGAAATATTCATCAGCGACTCCCTTAAAAGGTAAGTTATCGTCTTCACTATCCTCAGGTGATATAGAGTCTTCCGATATCCCCAAGTCTTCTATTCCCACCAAACGAGAACAGTTAATATCCGTCAGGATCACATGATACTGCTCTAGGCTGATTCCCATCCGTTGTGCAACTTCTGCATCAGTTGGATCTCGATTCAATTCACCTTCAAGTATGGCAATAACTTGGCTAACTTCACGATTATGTTTATGAACTGAGCGTGGAACCCAGTCTCCTCGACGAATATCGTCAAGCATTGCACCTCGAATGCGAATCCCTGCGTAAGTTTCGAAGCTCGCTCCTTTAGTACCATCATAGTTCTTTTGAGCTTCGAGCAGGCCAATCATTCCCGCCTGAATAAGATCTTCTACCTGCACGCTCGGAGGTAGCCGCCCAAGCAGATGGTGAGCAATGCGCTTCACCAGCACCGAGTATTTTTCTAAAAATGCTCGCTGACTGTTCTGGTTAGCATACTGGTCATAGGTCAAGGCCTTATTCACCAAATGGTTCCTCTAGCATCTCAGGTCTATTAAGTAAGCGTTCTACAAAAAACTCAAGATGTCCACTCGGAGTCTTAGGAATTGGCCAAGTAAGTGCTTTACTCGCCAAAGAACCGATGGCTAATGCAGCTGGAGCTCTTGGAAACGCATCAACCACAATCTTTTGTTTTTTAACTGCTTGTCTTACTTTATCATCCAAAGGAATACATGCTACGAGCTCTAGGCCCACATTCAAGAATCGCTCTGTGACCAAGGTCAACTTTGCGAACAATTCTCGGCCTTCTCGGTAGCTTCTGACCATATTTGCAACGATTTTGAATCGCTGAACCTTATGTTCTTTGCTCAGTAACTTAATTAGAGCATATGCATCAGTGATCGATGTTGGCTCATCACAGACGACAATAACCACATCTTGAGCCGCACGAGAAAAGCTCACTACCATATCAGATATACCAGCAGCCGTATCGATTAGCAACACATCCATTTCGTCTTCTAAGCTTCCGAAAGCACGAATTAAACCGATATGTTGAGCATGTGACAACTCAGTCATAGCCTGCGCACCCGATGTTGCAGGGATAATTTTAATGCCGTAAGGCCCCTCAACAATCGCGTCTTTCAGATCACATTCGCCCGCAAGTACATGGCCTAAATTGCGCTTAGGTCGGATACCTAGCATGACATCAACGTTTGCGAGACCTAAATCGGCATCAAGTACCATGACTTTCTTGCCTTGTCTCGCCATCGAGATAGCCATACCTAACGTCACATTAGATTTACCAACACCACCTTTACCACCCGTCACAGTAATGACCTTAGTAAGTGAAGGCTGTGTTAAGCGGCGTAATCCGCTTGCTTGGTCTTGTATCATATTCTTTGTCATAATCGTCCGCCGCCTAGAAACTTTCCGATTCACTATTCCAGTAGTGAGGTTCGTCATCGGTCGACTTCTCAAGTAATTCGTTTGCCTTAGCGACCATGTATTTTGGTTGCGCTATCACAATATCTTCCGGGACTCGTTGTCCGTTCGCTATATACGTCACGGGTAGCGCATTTTGAACTACCACGCTAAGGAACTCTCCCAAACTCAAAGACTCATCAAGCTTTGTCATAATGCACCCAGACAGCGGGATGCGTTTAAAGTGCTCAATGGTCTCTTGCAATACTTTGCGCTGCGCAGTAGCCGGAAGAACCAAATAGCTGTGAATCACTTCACCGGTTTCCTGCATCAAAGTATCTAGCTGTTCAGACAGTCTAACGTCGCGCTGTCCCATACCAGCTGTATCAACAAGAATTAGGCGACGATTACGTAACTGATATATTACATCGGCTAACTCATTGGAATCTTTAGCGACTTTTACTGGACAGCCCATAATGCGTCCATAAATCGCTAATTGCTCATGTGCTCCGATACGATATGTGTCGGTTGAAACGAGCGCAACATTATCCGAGCCGTACTCCATTGCCGCGCGAGCAGCCAACTTGGCGATTGTCGTTGTTTTACCTACACCAGTAGGCCCAAGAAGCGCAACAACACCGCCACGCTTCAAAATGTCTTTCTGTGAGACCGGAACTTGGTCTGCAACCAAACCTAGTAACGCTTTCCACGCTTTGGTCGGCGCCGTATCTTCCGGAATATAACAAGCTAACTGATCGGCTAAATCCGACGAAACACCCATGCGTTCTAAGCGCTTAATTAACATCGCTCGAAGTGGCTCTCTGCGCTCAACTTCTTGCCACATTAACCCCGAAACTTGGTGTTCTAAGAGGCGACGAATCGACGTCATCTCTTCTTTCATTTCTTCGAGATCTTCACTCGCAACAGCGGCTTCATTTGGACGAGAACGTTCATAACGCGTCGGATCAAGTTTCGCTGTGGGTCTCTCTAATCGACGATCTTCCGCTATCAGGCGTGCCAGTGGAGAGTCTTCTTTAAGTTGAACGGCTTCGCGCCCATCTTGGCGGGTAGCAGATTGTCGATTCAACAAAGCAGCGAGAGTATCGGCACTGGTTTCTTCTTTGTTATCACTGCTATCACCACCGCCATATTGTTTAAACATGTTGGCAAAGCGTTTGGTCATAGAGTGGTCAGCACCAGACTGCGACTGAAGACTGACTTTATCTTCTGCGAGTGCTCGACTTGGTGAAGGTGCCTGTGGCTTCGCCTGTGTTGGTCGAGGATTATTGTGCCGTGGGCTAGAACTATAATTGTTCGCCGCACCACTCGAGCCTTCGCCATCTACTGCAGCGACGATCTCGACTCCTCCTGCCACTTTCTTGTTAGACATGATAACCGCGTCATCACCAAGTTCTCCTTTGACTTGGAGAAGGGCTGTGCGCATGTCTTTGGCAAAAAATCGTTTAATCTTCAAATTAGGTACCGTATATCAACGTATTAAAGCTAGTTCCCAACCGCTTGAACAATACGAATCTGTTTCTCGTCCGGGATTTCTTGGTAAGAGAGAACGCGTAGTGAAGGAATCGTATTCTTTACAAACTTCGCTAAAGTTGAGCGTAGTACACCCGACGTCAATAACACTGCCGGTTCACCTTTTAGCTCCTGCTCTTGTGTCGCTTGGCTTAAAGATGTTTGTAAACGCTCTGCTAATCCAGGCTCGATTCCCGCGGATTCTCCTCCAGAAGCTTGCATTGTCTGATGCAATATTTGTTCCAGCTCAGGAATAAGCGTAATCACTGGCAATTCTGGCTCTATACCATTGATTTCCTGAACAATTAAACGTTTGAGCGCGATACGTACAGCTGCGGTTAATATGTCAGGTTCTTGACTCTTACTAGAGTACTCGGACAAGGTTTGAACAATTGTACGAATATCACGGATAGGGACCGCCTCGTTAAGCAGGTTCTGTAGAACTTTAACCACCACACCCAACTGCAATTGATCAGGTACAAAGCTTTCCACCAACTTAGGCGTACTGCGGCCGAGCATCTCAAGTAGATTTTGAACTTCTTCATGGCCAATCAGTTGCGAAGCGTTATTAGTCAACAACTGGCTGAGGTGAGTTGCCAATACCGTGGATGAGTCTACAACGGTGTAGCCTAGTGCTTGAGCATGTTCACGCTGTTCTTCACGTATCCATACCGCTTCAAGACCAAAAGCCGGGTCGATAGTCGGTTCGCCCTCAATCATTCCATAGACTTGGCCTGGGTTGATCGCCAGCTCCATATCCGGTCTGATTTCAGCTTCACCAACCGCAACGCCCATTAAGGTAATACGATAGCTGTTTGGCGTCAGTTCCAAGTTATCTCTAATGTGGACCGCTGGAATAAGAAAACCAAAGTCCTGTGACAGCTTTTTACGTACCCCTTTGACCCGTTCAAGTAGCTCACCACCTTGCGCTTGATCGACGAGTGGAATCAAGCGGTAGCCAACTTCTAGGCCAACAATATCAACCGGCTGAACGTCATCCCAAGAGAGCTCTTTCGGCGTGGTTGATTCAGGTTCCGTGGTCGCAGGTAAGTTCGGCTGTTCAGCCTCTTTTTTCTGCTTGCGATAGATGTAGTACGCACCGCCACCCGCAATGAAGGCCAGCAATAGAAAAGCAAAGTGCGGCATACCCGGTACGATACCCATGACAAACAGGATCGATGCGGTAATCATCAAGGCTTTCGGGTTGTCAAACATCTGGAAGACAACTTCTTTACCCATGTCTTCATCAGTGTTTTGACGCGTAACCATGATCGCAGCGCCAATCGATAAGAGTAGCGATGGGATCTGAGCAACTAAGCCGTCACCAATGGTTAATAGAGTATAAATCTGCAGCGCTTCGCTAAACCCTAATCCATATTGCGCCATACCAATGGATAGACCACCAATGATGTTGATAAATAGGATCAGAATACCGGCGATGGCATCACCCTTAACGAACTTCGACGCACCATCCATCGAACCATAGAAGTCCGCTTCTTTGGTCACTTCTTGTCGACGCGTTCTGGCTTGATCTTGATCGATTAGACCGGCGTTTAAGTCCGCATCAATTGCCATCTGTTTACCTGGTAACGCATCTAGCGTAAAGCGAGCACTTACCTCAGAAATACGCCCCGCACCTTTGGTAACAACCATGAAGTTAATGATCATCAAGATAAGAAAGACCACTAAACCGACGGCGTAGTTACCGCCGATAACGACATTACCAAACGCTTCAATAACGCTACCAGCCGCCCCTGAACCTTCGTGACCATAAAGCAGAACGACACGAGTCGAGGCCACGTTCAAGGCCAATCGCAATAACGTCGCGATCAGTAGAACCGTTGGGAAAGCCGCGAAGTCTAGTGGCCTACGGGTATACACAGTCACCAGTAGCACAACCATGGCTAAAGCAATATTGAAGGTAAAGAAAAGGTCGAGTAGGAATGCTGGAATTGGCAATATAACCATGGCCAGCGTAGCCAAAACCATGACTGGCGCACCGATGGCAGGCATCGCGCGCTGAGGAATTGGAGGCAGTTTGTCCGCGAACGGCAAAGAAAACTTCATAGTCGAGTAGCTACAGTAAATGTCGGAAAAAAGAACAACTTGGCGTAACTATGCAATATCTAGTCCATCAAGTATGTCAATTTTATGGCTAGTGGTGTTGGCGCGCTATATGAACAGCGTGATTAGACTTGGGAAGTGAACACCCGCTCTCAATCCTAGACTAGCTAAGACAAAAGCGAGCTTTCGGTGCGATTATGGGTGAATGTTAAATACTACTTCACCCGATAATTTCTCTAATGAGTATTCGATACAAATCAGCCCAGATGTTGGGAACATTGGCGGCACCATGTCAGTCACAAACTCTGAAGTTAAATAACCAACTAAAGGTAGATGCGACACAATCAAAACACTTTGGTATTTGTAAGTATCGACCAGCGCCGATACGTAGTCAGCTACGTGTTCTGAGTCACCATACGGAGTAATATCATCACAGATTTCTACTTGCTCAGATGAGAATTGCGATGAGATCTCTTGCCAAGTTTGCTGTGCACGAATGTAAGGGCTTACTAACACTTTATCGAACTGCGAAAAACCTTTACCGGCACATGCTCGTGCGACCGCTAACGAGGCTTTTCGGCCATGCTGAGTTAGCTCTCGCTCTGCGTCACTTGCGGCATAATGCTCTGCTTCTCCGTGACGCATAATAAAAATTTTCATGGCTTCTTCCTAATATACTACCCCGCCGTGATTTCATTGCGGGTTGTTGTTCTTGTAATTTTTGAGTGCTTGATCTGATTGCATCACGAGGCATCAAATCCATTGAGCTATAAATAATTATATCAACTTTACTCCGAAAGACTCTGACTTTCTTAACACTCTTGGCAGCTCATCGAGTCAGGCTACAAATCCATTTTGCTCATATTTCTCAAATAGATAGTTTGCAGTCAGCCATATCCGAGTCATAATTACTCTATTATCTATAAGGCGTTCTCAAACTGACTGGAGATGGCACCGTGCACATTAGCCCAAATGATACTAACCAATACCGTTACTTGACGCTCTCCAACGGTGTTAGGGTATTGCTGATCCACGACGATACAGCACAAAAATCAGCGGCAGCATTAGCAGTCAATGTCGGCCATTTTGACGATCCAGCCGATCGTGAAGGTTTAGCTCATTATCTTGAGCACATGCTATTTTTGGGTACGGAAAAATACCCTAAAGTTGGCGAATTTCAAAGCTATATCAGTCAGCATGGCGGCAGCAATAACGCTTGGACAGGTACAGAGCACACCTGCTTCTTTTTTGATGTCTCACCTAACGCATTCGAATCCGGCCTAGACCGTTTCAGTCAATTTTTTACCGCACCACTTTTTAACTCTGAAGCGCTAGATAAAGAACGCCAAGCCGTAGAGTCTGAATACAAGCTCAAGCTGAATGATGACTCGCGACGTCTATACCAAGTCCACAAGGAACTGATTAATCCAGCCCACCCTTTCAGTAAGTTTTCTGTCGGTAACCTTGAGACGCTTGGCGACCGCGACGGAAAAAGCATCCGTGATGAAATTGTCGATTTTCATTATCAGCAATACTCAGCGGATTTAATGACCCTTGCTATCGCGGGTCCTCAAACACTCGATGAACTTGAAACTTGGTGCCACGAGAAATTTTCAGCGATACCAAACCATCAGCTTGCCAGTAAGTCGATTGATGTTGCCTATTGCGATGAGCACTCAACCAGCGTCTTGGTCAATGTGGAACCTGTCAAAGAAATCCGTAAGCTGATCCTCGCATTTCCGATGCCGGGAATGGATGAGTTTTATCAGTCTAAACCACTTTCATACTTCGCCCATTTACTTGGCTATGAAGGGGATGGCAGCTTAATGATCACACTGAAAGATAAAGGGTGGATCACTTCTTTGTCTGCTGGCGGTGGCACAAGCGCCAGTAACTATCGCGAATTTACCGTAAGCTGCGCTCTGACTCCGACAGGCTTAGAGCACATAGACGATATTACCCAAGCGGTATTTAGCTACCTTAACTTAATCAAACGTGAAGGGTTTGATGAGTGGCGTTACCGTGAAAAACAAGCGGTACTGGAATCGGCATTTCGCTTCCAAGAACCGACTCGCCCACTCGATTTAGTCAGCCACCTTGTGGTCAATATGCAGCACTACCAAGCGGAAGACACCATCTACGGTGATTTTATGATGAATCATTATGATGAGTCTCAGCTCAAGTCGCTAATGAATTACTTGGTACCCGATAACCTGCGCACAACGCTGATTGCCCATGGTTACGAGTACACTGAAAAGGCTAAGTGGTACTTCACGCCATATTCAGTCACCAAGTTTACTCAAGAGCAAAAAGAATATTTCCTTGAGCCGAGTTCCTTGTCATTCGAGTTACCTGAAAAGAACCCATTTATCTGCTATGATCTTGATCCTAAAGAGCTAGAGTCTCCTCAGTTGAACCCGCAAGTGCTGGAAGATCTACCTGGATTTAAGCTGTGGCACTTACAAGATGAAGAGTTTCGAGTACCGAAAGGGGTCGTTTACGTCGCGATTGATAGCCCTCATGCCGTGGCTAACCCGCGTAACATCGTTAAAACTCGCCTGTGTGTGGAAATGTTCCTCGACAGCCTAGCAGCTGAAACATACCAAGCTGAAATTGCAGGCATGGGGTATAACATGTACGCGCATCAAGGTGGCGTAACCTTAACCGTTTCAGGCTTTAGTCAAAAGCAACCTGAGCTGATGAAACTCATCTTAAGCCGATTTGCTAAGCGCGACTTTAGTCAGCAACGCTTTGAAACCATCAAGCAACAACTGTTAAGAAATTGGCGCAACTCAGCGCAAGATCGCCCTATTTCTCAGCTATTTAATGCGCTTACTGGTATATTGCAACCCAATAACCCACCCTACTCAGTACTGTTAGAAGCGCTGCAAGAAATTGAAGTCTCTGAATTAGAAGCCTTTGTCGATGCTATTTTGGCAGAGCTGCATGTTGAGATGTTTGTCTATGGCGATTGGACCCAGTCTGATGCACTGGCATTAGGAAATACGCTTAAAGATGCATTAAGGGTTCAAGATCAGCAGTATGAAGAAGCGCTACGGCCACTGGTCATGCTAGGCAAAAATGGCTCATTCCAGCATGAAGTATTTTGCGATCAAGAGGACTCTGCAACCGTTCTTTACTACCAGTGTGACGATACCAACCCAAGGAGTATCGCTCTTTACTCACTGGCTAATCATTTGATGTCAGCGACTTTCTTCCATGAAATCCGCACCAAGCAGCAGCTCGGTTATATGGTCGGCACAGGTAACTTACCTCTCAATCGCCATCCGGGCATTGCTCTATACGTTCAATCGCCGAATGCAGCACCCATTGAGTTAATTCAGTCTATCGATGAATTTCTTAATGCTTTCTATATGGTGCTGCTTGAGCTTAATGAATATCAGTGGCATAGCAGTAAACGCGGGCTATGGAATCAAATCGCCACACCGGACACCACCTTACGTGGCCGCGCTCAACGGCTTTGGGTTGCGATAGGCAATAAAGATCTCGAATTTAATCAAAAAGAAGTGGTACTTGAGGAACTTAAGACATTAACTCGAACCGATATGATTCGATTCGTTGTCAACGAGCTAAAACCGAGAACCGCAAACCGACTCATCATGCACACTCAGGGTAATGCACACCATGAGTCGGAAGCTCTTAGCTTAGGTCAGGAGATTGGCTCAATCGAAGAGTTCCAGCTCAGACCTAAGGATGTTGAGCTAGGCTGATTGCTCTGATTCTACAATTGCTTTTAATGGATGGGGGTGAAGCTTAATGCACACCCCTTTATGTTTGAAGGCAACAGTCGGGTTATTGAGTCGCTCCCCTTCCCCTTTTGGACTCGACAGTTTTACTTTGACCCCTTTCTCAAGCATAGCGTCCCAATTTTGTGCCAAGGTTGGAAATTGCTGTTTGAGATCAGCTAAGTACTCTTCTGCCGATTGCGCGTCAGATGGCACAACAAACTCGACATGCTCCCAGTTCTGCTCTGGGTAGATTTTTCCAGGTGCTGGGTAAGGCAGCTCCAAGCACTCAATATCCCAGCCGTGACTATTCAAAGCTTGCTCAAAAAGGATAACGATGATTGGACGACCGTTAATCTGGGCGTTCGAAATGACCTGTCCTTCTTTTTGCCACTCTTGATGCGCTAATTTCGCCAGTTCAGCATCATTGATACGCAAAGCGATATGATCAGCCTGAAATGGCTTAAGATTAATATGCAAAGTATCGCTTAAATCTTGAATTTTATGCATAAATTCATCAAGGTTTGCTTTCATCTGAGCTGGCATTAATTCAGCGTTGAACAGCGGTTGTGACATTTTTTCGTACCCAATGCGTTGATTTTTCCCCAATACTAACAAGATCGTCAGGAAAAGTAGAAAATTTCCCAGTTCACTCCCTATAAGCGGAGCAATAAAGTTGGTATTATGTGCGCCAAATTTATGAACTAGATCGAGATATGCATTCATTCCACTTGGTGGATATTATTCAGGATAAAGGCTTTTAGCCCCTGATTAACTCGGAATGCATAGCTAACCAATTCCCAGAATTGAAGGAAGCGCGTGTGAATATCCAAGCACTTATTAACGACAAAGTATCTCAGGCTCTTGAAGCCGCTGGCGCACCTGCAGGCAGCCCTGCAGCCGTTCGTCAATCTGCAAAACCTCAGTTTGGTGATTACCAAGCAAACGGTGTAATGGGCGTAGCAAAAAAATTAGGTACTAACCCACGCGAATTTGCACAGAAAGTATTGGATGTTCTGGATCTTGACGGTATCGCAAGCAAAACTGAAATCGCAGGCCCTGGTTTTATCAACATTTTCCTTAGCGAGGAGTTCCTAGCGAAGCAGGCTGATATAGCTCTAGCAGATGCGCGCTTAGGCGTTGCAGCTGAAGAGCAAAAGACAATCGTTGCTGACTACTCAGCACCAAACGTTGCTAAAGAAATGCACGTAGGCCACCTACGTTCAACCATCATCGGTGATGCGGTTGTCCGTACTCTTGAGTTCCTAGGTCATAAAGTGATTCGTGCTAACCACATCGGTGACTGGGGTACTCAGTTCGGCATGCTTATCGCTAACCTAGAGCGCGTACAAAAAGAGTCTGGCGAAGTTTCAATGGAACTGTCTGACCTTGAAGCTTTCTACCGTGAATCTAAAAAGCTATACGACGAAGACGAAGAATTCGCAGTTCGCGCACGCAACTACGTAGTGAAACTACAAAGCGGCGACGAGTACTGTGCAGAGATGTGGAAGAAGCTTGTTGACGTTACTATGGTTCAAAACCAACGTAACTACGACCGCCTAAACGTTTCTCTTACTCGTGATGACGTTATGGGTGAGAGCATGTACAACGACATGCTACCGGGCATCGTTGCTGACCTTAAACAGCAAGGTTTAGCACAAGAAGATGACGGCGCTCAGGTTGTATTCCTAGAAGAGTACAAAAACAAAGATGGCGAAGCGATGGGTGTAATCATCCAAAAACGTGATGGTGGCTTCCTGTACACCACTACGGATATCGCTTGTGCTAAGTACCGTTACGAAACACTAGGCGCTGACCGCGTACTTTACTTCATCGACTCACGTCAACATCAACACCTAATGCAAGCTTGGACAATCGTTCGTAAAGCGGGTTATGTGCCAGAAGAAGTATCACTAGAGCACCACGCATTCGGCATGATGCTAGGTAAAGATGGTCGTCCATTCAAGACTCGTGCAGGTGGTACGGTTCGTCTTGCTGATCTACTAGATGAAGCAGAAGAGCGCGCAATCAAGCTGATCGAATCTAAGAACGCAGATCTTGATTCAGAAGAGAAAGTTAAGATCGCTAACACTGTTGCAATGGCAGCGGTTAAGTACGCAGACCTGTCTAAGCACCGTACTACAGACTACGTGTTTGACTGGGACAACATGCTTGCGTTTGAAGGCAACACAGCGCCTTACATGCAGTACGCTTACACTCGTGTATCTTCTATCTTCGCTAAAGCGGGTATCTCTATGGATAACCTAGCAGGCGAAATCAAAGTGACTGAAGATAAAGAAAAAGCGCTAATCGCTAAACTTCTACAGTTTGAAGAAGCAGTACAATCTGTTGCTCGTGAAGGTCAACCACACATCATGTGTAGCTACCTATTCGAACTAGCAGGTCAGTTCTCAAGCTTCTACGAAGCGTGCCCTATTCTTAACACTGAAGATGAATCAGTGAAGCAGAGCCGCCTGAAACTTGCAGCACTGACAGCGAAGACGATTAAGCAAGGTCTATCTCTGCTAGGTATCGAAACGCTTGAGCGCATGTAATTAAGCATCAAGCTTTAAGATAATCAGAAAGGTTGGCGTGAAAGCGTCAACCTTTTGTTTTATCTGGCGTATACTGAGTTCATTCAACGTAAAATGGAAAACGATAATGAGTTTTGAACTGCACCCTCAATTGGCAAAAGATACCACCATCATCGGTCACTTCCCGCTATGCGTAGC
The DNA here is from genome assembly GCF_056726085.1 of Vibrio sp. 2433-A1. Taxonomy (NCBI): domain Bacteria; kingdom Pseudomonadati; phylum Pseudomonadota; class Gammaproteobacteria; order Vibrionales; family Vibrionaceae; genus Vibrio; species Vibrio sp. 2433-A1. The sequence goes on along the minus strand of NZ_JBRESC010000011.1, from coordinate 120,628 downwards.
ACTGCTGCATAAAGACAATGCCGTACCTTGGGTTATCTTAGTCCCTAAGCGCGCTAATCTAAAAGAGCTACATCATTTGCCGATGCAAGAACAACAACAATTCTTGTTAGAATCTCAAGCTGTAAGCCAAGCACTAGAAGCGACCTTCCAGCCAGACAAGCTTAACCTTGGCGCTCTGGGTAATATGGTTCCACAGCTTCATATTCACCATATCGCTCGCTTCCAAGATGATGTGGCTTGGCCTGGGCCTTTATGGGGCAATACCCAAGGTGAGTTCCGCCCAGAACAAGAGCAAGCTGCGCTACTCACTCGCATTGGTAACGTACTGTCACTGAGTAAGCTTTTTACCCGCGCTTAATTCCAAAAACATCCGAAACTTCGTCTGAAAAATAAAAAACCGCTCATGTTAAGAGCGGCTTTAAACGTTTTCACTACATGGTGACTGTCATGGCCAGCGAGTTGCTCTCAACCTTAGCATAACGGACACGAGTAACATGTTTGGCTTGATTGGTGTCGACTAATCGCGACACCATTCCTTTTTTAATCCACACCGATAACATGGCATCGACGCCATCTTCACTAAGGTGAAACTGCTTTGCGAGCTCTTTTCTTGATACGCTGCCTTGAGCATCAATATGCCGTTTTAGCTCACTAAGAATCATGCTAGTTGCGCCTCTAATTCTTTGCTCTGTTTATTACCTACTGCTTTTAGCAGTCGATACGTCATAACACTGACAGCGATGATGCCGCCAATCCAAGCTGCGCTAGACGCTGGGTGGTCAGCAAAATGAGACACCTGGTAATACAGAGTTGCACCTCCGTATGCTAGACCCATGGTCCAAACCGCAATAAAGCGAGCATACTTCTGACCGAACTCACGAACATAGGCGCCCATAGCCGCAACACAAGGCGTGTAGAGCAAGATGAAAATCAGGTATGCAAAAGCCGCATTGCTCGATGCAAAATAACCTTTCAGGTTGCCGAAGATCGAAGCATCAACTTCTTGCTCATCAGCAACGGCTTGGCTATCTGTTAAATCTCCTACTTCAATGCCTAATGGGTCAGAGTAGCTTAGGTCAGCAAGGTTGTTCGGAATAGACATCACCGCTTCTTCAAGACTAGCGATTAGATCGAACTCACCAGCATCGCCTTCACTCGGAGCATAAAGACTGTTTAACGTACCAACGACCGCTTCTTTAGCAAAGATACCTGTAATGATACCTACAGTTGCAGGCCAGTTATCTTCTTGAATACCGATCGGTGCAAAGATTGGTGTCACCACTTGAGAGGCTTTTGACAGCACTGAGTTTTCACTATCTTCGTTACCAAACGAGCCGTCAGTGCCGACTGAATTTAGGAAGCTAAGAATGGTCACTACTACGACAATCGTTTTACCTGCACCCAAAACAAAGCGCTTTAGTTTTTGCCATGTCTTGATTACCACATTACGCATAGTCGGTAATTCGTAATCTGGCATTTCCATCACTAGGCTGTCACTAGAGCCTGGGTATAAAGTCCTTTTCAAAACCAGTCCGGTGAAAACGGCTGCAACAATACCTAAAAGGTATAGGGCAAACACCACGTTTTGTCCGCTTTGAGGAAAGAATGCTGCAGCAAACAATGCATAAACAGGCAAACGCGCACCACAAGACATAAATGGGGCCATTGATGCAGCCAGTTTACGTTCACGTTCTTGGTCTAGCGTACGCGTTGCCATGATCGAAGGTACGTTACAACCAAAGCCTAAAACCAGTGGCACAAATGCTTTACCCGGTAAGCCAATTTTCTGCATCACTTTATCAAGTACAAACGCTGCACGAGACATATAGCCCGAGCTTTCTAGTACCGCTAGGAATAGGTACAGACACGCGATAACAGGGATAAAGGTCGCGACCGTTTGGATACCGCCGCCGACACCGTCAGCAAGCAGAGTAACCAGCCATACTGGTAAGTGATCATCCAATAAGTAATGTCCACCATCAACGAGCAGTGCACCAACACCAATGTCGAAAAAGTCGATAAACGCGCTACCAATATTTATCGAGAACATAAACATTAGGTACATCACGACAAAGAAGAACGGCACACCAACCCACTTATTGAGAATGACGCTGTCTACCTTCTCAGTAAAGCTGTGGCTTAGCTTACCTTCAGTGCGGCGGACCTTCTTGCATTGTTCGTGTAAAAAGGTGTACTTCACATCGGCTACTAACAAGTCAATATCTAGCTCAATCGCTAGCTGCTGATTTCGTACCGTTGCACGCTCAGGCTGTGCTAAGGCGTTTAATACCAATAGATCATTTTCTAATGCACGAATTGCCAAAGCACGCTCAGCAACTTCAGCTTGTCGAGTAAAAATAGGCTCAAGCTGGCTGATCGCTTGCTCAAACTCGTCACCATAATTCAAGCGCATTTCGTTTAAAGCAACACCTTGAATCAATGCTTTGTGCAAACGGTCTTTAAAGGCATGGACTTGTGCTTTGTTGTTAGCTGAAATCGCAAATACCGGACAGCCTAGCACCTTCTCTAGTGCTTTGAGATCGATGGTTTGTCGTTCTCGCTTGAGTGCATCCATCTTATTTAGAACCACCACCATAGGGCGGCCTAGTTCACGCAGTTGCAGCGTCATATATAGACTGCGTTCTAAACACGTTGCATCAACAACGTTAATAATCAGATCTGCTGGGTGCGTTAAAACAGCTCGAGATGCGATTGATTCATCAATACTGTTGCCATCATTACCGCTGTCTAAAGCATAAATACCCGGTAAATCAGTCAGTAAAAAGTCGTCGCTAGAATGTGTGTATTTACCTGTTTTTTTCTCAACGGTAACTCCGGCCCAGTTACCTACCTGCTGCTTAGCACCAGTTAAGCCATTAAAAAGGGTTGTTTTGCCACTATTTGGGTTACCAACGGTAAGAATCTTGTATTCCATTAGTTGACCTCTACTTGAATTGCATCAGCAATGTTGACACGAACAGCTAAAGATACGCCACGCACTTCTACTTGCAGAGGGTCGCCCATCGGTGCTTTGCGGATAAGTTTTACAGAAGTCTGAGGTAATAACCCCATAACCATTAGTTTTTTTCTAACGTCATTGGAAAGTTCAGTAAAGCTCGTAATGGTTGCTTTTTGCCCTTGTTGTAGTTGTGATAGTTTCATAAGATAGGCCAAGATACTTAAATGAGAAGGATTTCTATTAACAATCGCAATACTAGCTCTGATACATATTGCAGATCTTGTCTGAAATCAATGTTTTCAATAATTCGATAGTGAAAAACGTAAAAAAAGCCCTCGTTAAATACGTTAAAAGCAATGACGACGACGACATAAATCGGATGACAGAATCTGTCAACCGAGCTAAGGATTAAAATAAATCATTAAAATACAATGACTTATAATTATGTCGCTTTTGTTATGCTAATCTGGCGTTAATTTTATAAGTAAAATAAGTCACCGCCGTTATAGTTATTCACGTCGACAGGGAACACCCTAGCGACAACAAGATTGAATTCCAGAGGTGACGCAGCAAGCGTCACTCCGGCAGCAAGCGAAGGTGTCATTGGCACCCGTGGTATAGTCCCCCGGCTATACCACGATATTTTTTTTCTTGTTATCCCTGCCTCAGCACTCTCAGCTACTCTCAGCGCTCAAGAATAACCCTGCTTTTTTCAGTATCTCTTATTTTAAAATCAGTAAATTCGTTTACTGAACAAGGCTAAGACGGCAAGACGATCGACGTAATGTGGCTAGGGAAAGTGCTTATGCACTCTCACTTAGGCCTTGTAGATGCGCATATTGAAAAGGAATTGGAAAGTCATTTAATGTCTCTCTTTCTGCTCAACGAATTGAGTTGGAGGCATACCAAAACGGTGTTTAAAGCGCTGACTGAAGTAAGAAGGGTCATTAAAACCACATTCAAATGCAACTTCTGATACCTTCTCTCCGGCCAATAGACGACGACATGCATTGTCTAGACGAACTTCTGTCAGATACTCGGTAAAGGTTTTCTCGGTCGCCGATTTGACTCTACGCTGTAAGCTACGCTCTGAAACAAATAGCATCTTAGCGGCAGCTGAGGTACCAAATTCAGCATTGGTGTAATTATCTTCAACTAACGTAGTCACTTTTTCTAGCCAAGGATCGTTATCTTCAAATACTGCACTTTCTTTATTCGAAGGTGCGGCAACAATTGAGTCTTCATCAAAGATATCACTCGCTTGCCACACGATTTCAATCAAGTTCCTCTCATCTGAAATATGAGAAGTCATTTCACCACCGCTTTGCTCTACCAATGATCGGAGACTTTGCAGCGTCGAAGTCAGTATTGAATCACTTTCTAACTCTTCACCCTGATCGAGCATGGCGAACGCAATTAGATCATTCCTACGAGATAAATGAATAACCACCGTTTGATTTCGGTAACAACGTTTCACAATGCCATCAAACAACAGGTTAAATAGTTCATCTAAGTTAAAGTGCGTCAGACTTACATAGAGATCACTTTCAGCTTCGAGCTCTACATGGACACCTGCTTTTGAGAACTCCTCAGCCCAACCACTTAACGCCGATTGAATGATCAGAGTCAGATTGTGAACAGGAAGAGCTTGTCCATTGGTAGAACGAGTCGACGCAAGTAGGTCTAGCTCTCTCGATAGCTGTTTCAATACACTGTTCGTTTCACCGTTTTCTTCATAAGTGGCTAATTTGTCTTTCAGTGCATTTACTGACTGAGTAAATATCAGCCTCCTAACTTGGAGTTGCTTGCGAAGCTGCTGGTTATTAGTTAAAAGAATTCGACTTTGATGACGCAGCTGATTGGTTTTTAGGGCAATTTGTGCTTTTAGCTCACGGTTCGCAGCAGACATAATTCTTGATCGCCAGTAAACGGACGTCACGATGATAACTATTAATACCACAATGTAAGCCACTATTGCCGAGTTAGCCATGAACCACGGCTCCGTCACGTAGAATTGGTAACTGTTACTTTGGCCTTGAAGTACCCCATTACGCAGCGCTCGTACATCCAATGTATAACTGCCCGGCATGAGATGCTCAATCGTTAGCGTCGTACCATCTAACGCCTGCCACTCCTCCCCTTCGTTGAGTCGGTATTCCAAATTGAGGTTATTAGTTCTTGGCAGTACACCAAATTGAAATGTTATCGACTCTTGATAACCTAAGCTTGGGCGCTCTTTTAAGGAATTGCCCAACGAATAGAGCGCTTGGTCACGCTTAATCTGACTAAATATCACCTGAACATCAGGTAATCGACTGACGACCAGTTCATGCGTATTCACTTTCACTAAGCTAGAATCAGCACCAAACAATAGCGTACGCTGGCTATCGTTACTGTAACTACACAGCCCTGGTGAAAACTCATTATTGATAAGGCCAAATGGTTCACCATAGTGGTGAATCAACTTACCTTCCGGGCTATAGCGAGATAAGCCTGTCGAAGAGGTCACCCATATCCCATCTTGGTTTTGCAGCAGGCACTTAGGGGTAATATGGCCATCAACCATCATGATGGGTTCAACTTGCTCAAGATACAAATCGAGCTGATACAAGCCATAACGACTTGCTATCCACAGTTCATTGTCGGCAGGTTGGATGATATCAATCACTTCTCCATAAGGAACACTTTCGCCAACAAAATGTACTTGACCGTCTTTGAGTAAGTAAACGCCATGCTCAGTACCGAGTGATAAATAGCCCTGATTCGTCACATGCATATGAGTTAATTGTGCAGGAAGATATTTGTCTATCATCCACTCAGAACCATATTGAGTTAACTTACCGCTCGATAGGTCATAACTCCAAACTTGTTTCTGACTCGCTCCCCAAACCACATTCTTATTGCTAAGCTCGACAAAGCTAACGCTATTGTCTTTCAAAAAACGTGGTAGTGAGTCATCAATAACTTCACCACTGTCGCTATTAATACAGACAATACCTTGATCGGTGGCTAACCAAAGTACACCGTTGCTTTCTTCAAAGTCATGTACCTTCCCTTGATATATCAGCATTCGGTTATCAATGTTAAACAAATTTATCCGATATAAGCCACTATTGGACAATGCCCAATAGCCATCGTGGTTGGCTGTGGGTGTGAGCTTTTTTAATGACTCTTTACGGTTATTGAGGGTGAGTTGAGCACTAGGAAAACGCTCAAACTTTTGAGAAAACAACGAAAAATATCGAACACCTCGGTCGGTCGCAACCCAAACCCCACCAGCACCATCATTAAGCAACGAATAGATTTTTTCACCAGACAACGCATTACCAGCTAAGAAACCCTGATCAAAACGTTTAGTTTCGCCAGTTAAAAATGAATAGACAAATAGACCTTTCTCCGTACCTATCCAATACTCCTGACTGGTTTCAGTAATACTTAATACATGGCTGCCAGCGATACTTTTTATCGGTTTGTTTGGCGCGGTAATATCTAAGATCAACGCACCACTTAATGAACCGATGATCAGCTCTCTTCTTTTTTCAGAAAAGTAGAGTTTCTCGACATAGTGCTTACCTGAGCGAGCCACATGTTCAAATCGCCCTTGTCGCGAAAGATACACGCCAGCATTGGTCGCCAATACCCAGCGGGAATAGATAAACTGCGCATCATTAATCAAGATCTTTGAAGACTGGTTATACTGATACAACTCCATCAGTGAAAAGGTTTGAAACTCACCTGTATCCACGTTGTAGGTGTAGAAATTGCGCTCATCCGATACCCAAATAAATCGCTTTGAGGCCCCTATACGTAGTATCTCACTACCCGGTGTAAGGCTAAAGATCAGCTCTTTTTCTTGATTGGGAACAGTTCTGTATATTTCATTTTGGAAAAACGTCCAGAATGCATTATCGAGAAACGCAACCTGTTCCGCATCGAACTCTAAAGCCGAACCAACTTCAGGGGTGATGTTTTGACCATCAAAAAAGAGTACTTGATTGCGCACATCTTGGAGCCATATGCCCCCACCATCTGCGAGAAAGAGTTGTTTAGCTGCAAAGACTTTTCCCTCAGCCTGAGTCGGCAAGGGATAGAAGACCATAAGTGATGAGTTGGACGCAAAACCATGCACTGGTATCAGTAACATGAACAACATCCATATTGTTCTAATCAAAAACTTGTCCTAGCAGCGAATAAAAATATACCGATATCGGCAATTGGGCTTAGAAACCGCCCGGTATTATTTTGTGATAATAATTATCTAGTAATTACGCAGATTAACAAGTGAGGGTTATCAATTAATGGTGACTTTTTAAAGGACTTCACAAGACAAGAGTAAGCCAAAGGTAGGTTTACCTTTGGCTGAGTATGATTATTGACTTAGACATTGGCTAAAGCTATCAGCCAGATTTTGCTTAAATTGGAAATATCCACCGGCAACAACTTCAATTTTTGCACCAATAGGATCCAAAACGCCAGTCTTTGCTTGGCTGCCACGTGTTACCGATTCAACCACGGCTGGCGTAAACTGAGGCTCTGAGAACACACACTGTGCATTTTGATTCTTCAATGCTTTACGAATCGCAATCAAAGTCTTTGCGCCCGGTTTTCTGTCAGGGCTCACCGTGAAGTAACCCAAATGATTCAGTGGGAAATCTTGCTCAAAATACCCGTAGGCGTCGTGAAAAACGTAATAGCCAGCATCTGCGACAAGGGCAAGTTGCGCTTTAATCTGCTCTTGCTGCTCAGTAAGCTGCGCCTCAAATGCAGCGAAATTAGCTTGGTACTGAGCCTTATTCTCAGCGTCAACTTCAGCAAGACGTTCAGTGATCGCTTGTGCAATTTGTAATGTCGGCTCATAACCAAGCCAGAAATGTGGGTCATGGCTGCCATGATCATGACCATCATGATCGTGATGACCACCGCCATATTCACGCAGTTCTAAACCTTGAGTTTCGCTTAGTGTTAACACGTTTTGTTGGTTTTCCAACATTTTCGTGAGAAACGGTTCTAGATCACTACCGAACCAAATCACTAGATCCGCAGTACGCAGACGTTTTACATCTGAAGGCTTTAACGCATAGTCATGTGGAGAAGCGTTTGAAGAGACTAACACTTCTGGCTCAGATACACCTTTAGTGAGTTCAAGAGTAATCAACTGGATCGGTTTGATACTGGTTAAAATAGTTGCTGCATGAGCAAATGAAGAGCTAACAAGCATGAGGGCACATGCGGAAATAAAACGTTTCATAGCGAACAAAATTACTCTCTGGTTTAACGGACCAACAAATGTTACATTATAACATTAAGCAATTGCAAATGAGTTCCATTCATGTCGGCACTAGTCGAGTTAAATGACATCTGCGTTCAATTTGATGAACGAAAAGTACTAGATAGAGTCAACCTATCTCTCCAACGTGGAAAAATCACTACGCTGATTGGCCCTAATGGAGCTGGTAAATCAACCTTGGTAAAAGTGCTATTAGGCCTGCAACGACGCTACAGTGGTAAAGTCACTAAAGCGAAAGGGCTAAAGGTCGGTTATGTACCGCAAAAGCTCAAGCTGAATGACTCTCTCCCACTTAACGTCGAGCGTTTTCTGCGCCTTGCTGGAAAATATAGCCAACAAGAGCTTCATGATTCGTTAAAACTCGTTGGGGCTGAGCACCTGCTTGCAAGCAATATGCACTCTTTGTCTGGCGGTGAAAACCAACGTGTCCTTATCGCCCGCGCACTATTACAGCGCCCTGATCTACTGGTACTCGATGAGCCAGCACAAGGTGTTGACGTTCAAGGGCAAATTGATCTTTATGACCTTATTGATACCATTCGTCACCGCTTTAACTGCGCGGTATTTATGGTCTCGCATGACTTACATCTGGTGATGGCAAAAACAGACGATGTTATTTGTCTACATCATCATATTTGCTGCTCAGGTGCGCCCGCTGATATTGCTCAGCACCCAAGCTATATTGCACTGTTTGGCCATACGCATCAGCAGTCGTTGGCCTTTTATCATCACCAACATGACCACCACCATCACGACTTAGCAGGCCAACCAGTCTCAGGCGAAGGATCACAATGTTCTCATCACTCTCACGGGCATCATCATGATTGAGTTTCTGCTACCTTCTATTCTTGCAGGTCTTGGTATTGCCGCAATTGCAGGTCCTTTGGGCTCTTTTGTTGTCTGGCGACGTATGGCCTATTTTGGCGATACACTCGCACATGCTTCCCTAATGGGCTTGGCGCTCGGCTTACTGCTTGATATCAATCTCTATCTCGCCCTGACTGTTTGTTGTTTAGCATTAGCCATTCTTCTGGTGACATTACAAAAACAGCAAGTCGTCGCCACGGACACCTTGCTCGGTATTCTTGCCCACAGTGCGTTATCTTTAGGTTTGGTCGCGGTCAGCTTTTTAGACAATGTTCGCATTGACCTAATGAGCTATCTATTTGGTGATCTACTGGCCGTTACGCCAGAAGATCTGGTCTATATCTATCTTGGCGTTATTGTCGTTGCCGCTGTATTGAGCTTGTTCTGGCGCTCACTGCTATCGACAACCGTCAATGAAGACTTAGCTGCCGTCGAAGGACACAATGTTGATTTGATGCGCTTAGTATTGATGTTGATGGTCGGTTTAGTTATCGCAATTGGTATGAAGTTTGTGGGCGCTCTGATTATGACCTCACTACTGATCATTCCTGCGGCAACGGCGCGACGCTTTGCTAAAGCTCCAGAGCAAATGGCACTATTCGCCTCTCTGATTGGCGCTGTCGCTGTACTATTAGGCCTTTCGATGTCATGGCACTATGACACACCTGCGGGCCCTTCAGTGGTGATTAGCGCAACGGCGATGTTTATGCTCAGTCAGTTATACCGTGTGAAGAGTTAACGCCACACGGCTTATAACGCTTCCTAGATCGAAAAAGCCGACGCAGTTGCATCGGCTTTTTCGTATTTATCGCAATAAGGGCTTAAGCACCTTCATTATGAAGCTCTAAGTTAGCCAGCTCTTGCTGAATCTCACGCTGAACCTTGGCATCATCACTACGCAGAGACTCGAGGAAGTCTAGGTATTTTTGGTCGATATCACCGGTAACATATTCGCCGTTGAATACCGATGTTTCGAACTTAGTGATATCCGTGTTACCTAAACCTACTGCATCAACCAAATCTTCTAGCGTTTGGAAGATAAGCTCATCCGCACCGATTTGCTTACAGATAGCATCGTTATCACGGCCGTGTGCAATCAGCTCTGTTGCGCTAGGCATGTCGATACCATAAACGTTCGGGAAACGAATCTCAGGTGCAGCTGAAACCATAAAGACCTTCTTCGCACCAGAGTCACGAGCCATCTCAATGATCTGTTCAGAAGTGGTGCCGCGAACAATAGAGTCATCAACTAGGAGTACGTTCTTATCTTTAAACTCAGAGCGAATCGCGTTTAGCTTACGACGAACTGATTTCTTACGCTGCTGCTGACCCGGCATAATAAAAGTACGGCCAACATAGCGGTTCTTAACGAAACCTTGACGGTAAGGCTTGTCGATGGCTTGAGCTATCTGCAGAGCGATATCGCAAGAGGTTTCTGGGATAGGGATAACAACGTCGATATCTAGGAAGCTAAATTCGTCGCGAATGCGGTCACCCAGTTTCTTACCCATTTCTACGCGCGCACTGTATACCGACACCTTATCGATGAAAGAGTCAGGTCGAGCAAAGTAAACGAATTCAAAAATACATGGGTTTAATGTTGGATTGTCTGCACATTGTTTAGTATGAAGCTGACCATCGAATGTCGCATAGATTGCCTCACCAGGTGCAACATCGCGGACAAAGTCGAAGCCAACTGCATCCAATGCCACGGATTCAGATGCCACCATGTACTCCGTAACGCCATTAACTTCACGCTTGCCTAGGCATAGAGGGCGAATGCCATTAGGATCGCGGAACGCAACCATACCATGACCGATAATCATCGCTGTTACTGCGTAAGCACCTTTGATTGCACGGTGTACATTGGTCACTGCGCGGAACACATCATCCGCGGTCACGTTACCTTTAACGGTATCAATTTCGTGAGCCAGTACGTTTAGTAGTACTTCTGAGTCAGATGTCGTGTTTAAGTGACGGCGATCTTTCTCAAATAACTTTTCGCGCACTTCTGCAGCGTTAGTTAGGTTACCGTTGTGTGCCAGTGTGATACCAAATGGAGAGTTCACATAGAAAGGCTGCGCTTCAGAAGCACTTGAACTGCCCGCGGTTGGGTAACGAACGTGGCCGATACCCACTACACCTTGTAGGCGTTGCATGTGTTTTGCTTCGAACACATCTTTCACTAAACCGTTCGCCTTACGCAGACGAAAACGATTGCTTTCTATGGTACAAATACCCGCGGCATCTTGGCCACGGTGCTGCAATACCGTCAACGCATCATAGATAGACTGGTTTACAGGCGTAGTGCCCACGATTCCAACAATACCACACATGTCTTAACCCTCGATTTTCGACAATGACTGGCGCGTTATAGCGCGCCAGATAAGAAACTAGATGTTGCTTGTAAGTGTTCAAAGAAAGGTGCAATGACGCGGCTAAACTCCGGCACCAATTGTGAACCTTTCCACCACTGTGAGTCTGGAAACGATGTAAACGCATCCATAAAAAATAGCGCGGCAGAAACGATAAGAACACCACGTAAGCCGCCGAATACGACGCCGAGTACTCTATCTGTTCCTGACAAACCTGTTTTCTCGACTAATTGAGCAATGACATAATTTATGATGGCACCAACAATTAGTGTCGCAACAAACAAGGCTGCTATAGCAGCTCCGTTACGAAACATCTCATCTTCGATATTGGTGAAGTACACCGCTAACTTAGCGTAATACTGACTGGCGATGAAAAAAGCGCCAAACCAAATAACTAATGACAAGGCTTCCTTCGCGAAACCGCGAACTAAACTGATCAAAGCGGATAGCCCGATCACACCTAAAATGACGATATCTAATGTATTCATTTTCTACTTACATCTTAAGTTGGCGCGCATTTTAACAGAAAAAACGCTGACGCAAACGTTTTCTTATGGATTTAATGGTTTAAATTTAATCAATTGACCTTTTGAACCAGTAATTTTTTCCAATTCAACAATTTGACGTTCCAATTTACTCTTAGACACATCAGGGCCAATTATTACTCGTGTGAAGCCGTTCTCAGGTTTGGTATGCGCTTGATATCCACGCTTCTGTAAATCCTTGACGAGATTTTTCGCATTGTCGGCATTTTTAAGTGCCATCAACTGAACAATCCAAGCCGTATCTTGATACTCATTACGCTCTGGTACTTCTTTAACCACCACAGGTAACGGTTTATCTTCAGCCATTGACTCATCATTTATATCAACGACTTCTACCGGGCTATCCGGCAAACTGCTTGAATCATCTACTGGATCTAGTACCTCAAAGCTTTCTAATTCACTATCAAGCTCAGGCTTTAACGGAATGCTCGCAATCTCTTCTTTGTAATGGGTTTTCTGCCCATCCAAAACATCGGGCAAAACAATCACACCGATTGCCACCAAAATAATGGTGCCAACGAGACGATTTTGAAACTTACTTGCCATTTAAACTCCTTTCTTTTGCCAATGCTCCAGCACTTCCCCTACGGTATGGAAGGAGCCTACAACAAGAATGACATCTTCTGCCTTCGCGTTTGTCATTGCAGCTTCAAAAGCCTCTACTGGCGTAGAGAATTGCTCCGTCACTTTAGGAAGAAACTGACAAAGCTCTGCTGCTTTCGCTGCCCTTGGGCCAGAAAGTGATGCTGGGTACCAATTTGATGCAACAGGTGCTAATGCTTCAAGCGTCGATTGGATATCTTTATCGTGCAACATGGCAACCACAGTGTGAATCACCTTGTTTGGGTATTGCTTCGCCACACGTTCAACAAGATATTGCGCAGAGTGAGGGTTATGAGCAACATCAAGCAAAATCGTAGGTTCTGTACTTATAATCTGCATACGACCTGGTAGCTTAGCATTCTGCAAGCCTTTGACGATATTGACATCTGAGATATCAAGATTCGATGTTCCTATAGCCATTAACGCTGTAGCAGCATTTTGCAAAGGTAAGCTAGGTACTGGAAGATTATCTAACTCATAGCAGCCATGAACCCACCGCCAAGTATTATCGTCGACAAGTTCATAATTATATTGAATTCCGACTTGATATAGCTCAGCACCAATATCATCAGCATGCGCAGCAACTGTTGCAGGCGCTTTTGGCTGCCCGCAGATAGCTGGTCTGCCACTGCGATAGATGCCAGCTTTCTCGAAGCCAATGACATTAATGTCATCCCCTAGCCAATCAACATGGTCGATGGCCAAGCTGGTAATGACAGAAACGTCATGATCGACAACATTGGTCGCGTCTAATCGACCACCTAAACCGACTTCAAGTAGAACAACGTCGACCTTCTCTGTTTGGAACAAACGTAGCGCCGCTAACGTGCCGTACTCAAAAAAGCTGAGGCTAATCTCACCGCGTTGCTTCTCAATATAGTCGAAAGCTTCAGCGTGCTTCTCATCAGCTAGATCTTGGCCATTAATACGAACGCGTTCGTTGTAGCGGATCAAATGGGGAGAGCTATACACACCGACTGAATAGCCAGCATCAAGCAAGATCGCTTCCATTAATGCACAAGTCGAGCCTTTGCCGTTTGTACCAGCGACAGTAATCACTGTAGGAGCAGGTTTGGTAAGATTTGCTGATTGAGCAACAGCTTGAACACGATCTAAACCGAGATCGATCGCAGAAGTATGGATGTTTGTTAAATAATCAAGCCACATCGCTAGTGGTGATGTGGCTTGGGGAATTTGGGTTTGACTCATCTAACTTTAACCAATGAATTGTGGTGCCTGTTAGTAAGTTACTTTACCCTTTTTCGCTCGCTTCTGGTACAGAATAAGCAGCTTCATTTGGCGAATCGTCGACTGAAACAACCAATGGTGATGGTTTATTGTTCATCTTCGCCATTAGGCTACCGATTCGCTGACGCATTTCGCGGCGATCAACGATCATATCAATCGCGCCGTGATCTAATAAGAACTCACTGCGTTGGAAGCCTTCTGGTAGATCTTCACGTACCGTTTGTTCGATAACACGACGACCTGCGAAACCGATTAGCGCTTTAGGCTCACCGATATTGATGTCACCTAGCATCGCTAGACTTGCAGATACACCACCCATTGTAGGGTCAGTCATTACCGAGATAAATGGTAGGCCTTTTGCAGACATACGCTCTAGTGCTGCACTGGTTTTCGCCATTTGCATTAGAGACATCAATGCCTCTTGCATGCGCGCACCACCACTTGCTGAGAAACATACAAGACCACAGTTCGCTTCCATTGCAGCTTCTGCTGCACGAACAAAACGCGCACCAACAACAGAACCCATTGAACCACCCATAAATGAGAAGTCGAATGCACAAGCAACGATAGGCTGACCTAATAGTTCACCTTTCATTACAACAAGGGCATCTTTCTCACCGCTGCTCTTTTGAGCTGCAGAGATACGATCTTTGTATTTCTTAGAATCTTTGAACTTCAGCTTATCTTGTGGCTCAAGCTCGTCCGCGATTTCAACACGATTATTTTCATCTAGGAATGTCTCAAGACGACGACGCGCCTTCATACGCATGTGATGGTCACATTTCGGACATACTTCTAGGTTACGCTCTAGTTCAGCGTGGTAAAGCACTTGCTCACATGAAGTACATTTAGTCCAAACCCCTTCAGGGATAGACGCTTTACGTGAACTAACGATGTTGCTTTTTTCTAAAATCTTTTCAAGCCAACTCATGGAAGACCTTTTCTCTCTACTCCTTCGCGATCGCGAAGGATACAAATTCTGAATTTACGCGTAAGGATTAAAGCATATTAAATGCCAAGTGTAGACAAAAAACTGGTTGTACCTATTTCTTGAAGTAAATTCTCACGCACTAAAGCTCTGATTATTTCGACAATTTACCACGGTTTAGTTCAAGTTGTCTGGCAAAAATAATGGCCCAATCGGCACTCTTGGCAATTCGAATTCCGCCGGGTAATCAACATCAACCAAATACAAGCCTTCAGCCTTTGCCGTAGCTCCTGCGAGCTTGCGATCTTTTACCGCTAGAAGCTCAGCAATCCACTCCGGTTTTTGTTCGCCACGGCCAACACAAATTAAACTGCCAGTAATGTTACGCACCATATGGTGAACAAAGGCATTAGCCTTAATATCAATCACGACATATTGGTTATGGCGCGTCACATTGATGTGCATCATATTACGCCATGGACTGCGAGACTGACAGTGGGTTGCTCTAAAAGACGTGAAGTCATTCTCACCTAATAGGTATTGAGCCGCTTGGTGCATCTTTTTCTCGTCAAGTTCACCATGATAGTGACTGACACCAGAAGACAAGATCCCCGGACGTAGCGCGCTGTTGAAGATAATGTATCGGTAACGACGTGCGGTTGCGGAAAAACGTGCATGAAACTCTTGTGGTACTTCCTTCGCCCAACGGACAGCAATATCATCAGGTAAGTTCGCGTTAGCACCCATTGTCCATGCAACCATTTTACGCGTTGCTGTCGTATCAAAATGGACAACTTGACCAGTGCCATGCACACCTGCATCTGTTCGACCAGCACATTGAACTTCGATCGGCTGATTCGCGACAACACTCAATGCTCGTTCTAATTTTTCTTGAACGCTCTTAACTTCTCGTTGGCGTTGCCAGCCATAGTATTGAGTACCATTGTATTCGATACCTAAAGCAATTCTCATCAGATATTCTCACTGGTTCCTAAATTGGGGCGGGAAGTATATACCAAAAAGTAAGGGGGCTAAACTGCCCCCTTTTATTCGATTTAATTAGGATTTGTTGATGGCGTCGATAAGGTTCTTCGCTTCACGGCGAATTTCATCGCTGCCATCCACAATTGCCTCTTCAAGTAGCTTTCTCGCACCTTGAGCGTCATTCATCTCAAGGTATATTTTTGCCAAATCAAGCTTACCAGCAGCTTCTGAGTTAGCGTCAACGTCGTCTCCCGTACCGATATCACCAATTACATCAGGGAAATCATTCAGACCGACATCCAACTTAAGCTCTTCATCAATTTCTTGAACTTCTTCAGACTCCACCTCCGCCATCAACTCGTCGATGGTGCGGTACTTGTTCTCCTGAGGATTAAACTCATCCAGGTTAGGTTGGTCTTCCCAATTTTCATCCAAGATTTGAGCTTGTTCTGGCTGGTTGTCTTGCGACCAGACGTCTTGCTCATCGTCAGGAATATCATCAGAGATTTGTGCTTGTTGATCTTCTGACAAGCTGAAGCCATTCCAGTCTTCACCAATTTCCAGCATGGCGTCGATATCCATGCCAGCACTATCTGAGGTTGTCTCATCGATTGGCGTATCAAACGAAAAGCTTGCAGGCTGAGTGTCATCTTCAGACAGTAACTCATCAAATGTTGATTCGTTAAACTCTTGGCGCTGCATCTTAAAATCGTCTGACTCATCTTGAATGTTCTCTGCAGGAATCTCACCCAGCTCAGGCAGTTCTACAGGATCGAGTTCAAAATCATCACTCTCTTCGCTTAGATCTTCCGCAAGAGGCTCTAAATCTAACAGTGCATCTTCTTCGTTGTACTCTGGCAGTTCAAGGTCATCGATTTCTAGTGATGGCTCTTGTGCTTGAGGCTCTGGCATCTCCAATTCAGGAGCAGCAATCGCGTCTGCTAGTGCCTCTTCTTCGCTGTATTCTGGCAGTTCAAGGTCATCGATTTCTAGTGATGGCTCCTGTGCTTGAGGCTCTGGCATCTCCAGTTCAGGAGCAGCAATCGCGTCTGCTAGTGCCTCTTCTTCGCTGTACTCTGGCAGTTCAAGGTCATCGATTTCTAGTGATGGCTCCTGTGCTTGAGGCTCTGGCATCTCCAGTTCAGGAGCAGCAATCGCGTCTGCTAGTGCCTCTTCTTCGCTGTACTCTGGCAGTTCAAGGTCATCGATTTCTAGTGATGGCTCCTGTGCTTGAGGCTCTGGCATCTCCAGTTCAGGAGCAGCAATCGCGTCTGCTAGTGCCTCTTCTTCGCTGTACTCTGGCAGTTCAAGGTCATCGATTTCTAGTGATGGCTCCTGTGCTTGAGGCTCTGGCATCTCCAGTTCAGGAGCAGCAATCGCGTCTGCTAGTGCCTCTTCTTCGCTGTACTCTGGCAGTTCAAGGTCATCAATCTCTACTGATGGCTCTTGTGCTTGAGGCTCTGGCATCTCCAATTCAGGAGCAGCAATCGCGTCTGCTAGTGCCTCTTCTTCGCTGTATTCTGGCAGTTCAAGGTCATCGATTTCTAGTGATGGCTCCTGTGCTTGAGGCTCTGGCATCTCCAGTTCAGGAGCAGCAATCGCGTCTGCTAGTGCCTCTTCTTCGCTGTACTCTGGCAGTTCAAGGTCATCAATCTCTACTGATGGCTCTTGTGCTTGAGGCTCTGGCATCTCCAGTTCAGGAGCAGCAATCGCGTCTGCTAGTGCCTCTTTTTCGCTGTACTCTGGCAGTTCAAGGTCATCGATTTCTAGTGATGGCTCCTGTGCTTGAGGCTCTGGCATCTCCAATTCAGGAGCAGCAATCGCGTCTGCTAATGCCTCTTCTTCACTGTACTCTGGCAGCTCAAGGTCATCGATTTCTAGTGATGGCTCCTGTGCTTGAGGCTCTGGCATCTCCAGTTCAGACGCTGCGATAGCGTCTTCTACTTCAACTTCCGGCTCATCAACTAGCCAGTCATCATCTTGAGGTATACCAAATTCATTTGGAATAGCCTCAGGTATTGGCGGTTGAGGTTTTTGCTCTTCCATTGGCTCGCGAGCTTCAGGAGCTTCAGGAGCTTCAGGAGCTTCAGGAGCTTCAGGAGCTTCAGGAGCTTCAGGAGCTTCACTAGATGGTGCTTGGCTGTGCTCTTGCTGTGCAAGCACATCTTCTTCAACAATTTCCACTTGCTCTGCACCAGACTCAGAGATCGCTTCGTCTAACTCGGTTGTTGGCTTTTGTTCAGTGAAACTTGATGATTCTTGACTGGTCTGATTTTCGACTTCGTCAACGATGGAGTCTAACCAATCATCTTCAATTTCATCCGCGATATCAGATGCTGTTTCATCAGAAGGTATCGCCTCTTGAGTAACATCAAACTGTTCTTCAACACTTGGTTGCTCAGTTTCTGCTGCAAAATCCTCTTCAAGATTAAGACTTTCAACTTCATCAATCGCTGACGTTAACCAATCATCATCGTCTTCTGGCTCTGGCTCTGGCTCTGGCTCTGGCTCTGGCTCTGGCTCTGCAATGCTTTCTTCTAGGCTATCGATGTCAAGGCTAGCAGCTTGCCCCAACTCAACATCATCGCCTTCATCTAGATTAATTTCTTCAAGTAAAGGATCGGCTTCCGGCGCTGCATTTAGCATGTCGTCAATAAAGTCTTCGCTCGAAAAATCTTTATCACCCTCAGCAAGGTCTAATGCCTCTTCAGAGACAGGATCCGCTTGCGGCATTCCCAATTCAGTTTGTTCCGAGCTCTGCTTCTCGATATCAAGCAGTTCTTCAAACAGATCGGTACTGTCGTCACCAAGATCTTCTGTTTCCGCGTTTTCTAGCTGAGACTCAATAACGTCATCCAATAAACCTGAATCAGCGTCTAATTCGATAGGTTCCGGTTGCTCGGCACCAATCAAGTCATCCAGTTCTGCTTCTAGGTCAAACTCACTACTATCGTCAGTGTCTGTGACAAATTCATCAAGCAGATCCGTACTTTCGTGATCTAACTCTTCATCCGCAGTAATCAGTTCATCAAACGGGTCATCACTGCTCTCTTCTGTTGGTGAAAGGTTATCCAAACTTTCTTCTGCAACAAGTTCATCGAGCAGGTCGGTGCTATCGGACGAGATATCAACGCTATCATCCTCAAGCATCTCATCAAGCAGCGCTGTTTCATCAATCGAGTTGGCTTCTAAAGATTCTAAATCTGCCTGTGCATCCATTTGAGCGAAGATGTCATCGATTTCACTATCAGACGCAATACCTAAATCTGATGTCGAATCCTCAGACTCATCACTTAAATCAAAGCTATCTTCATCTAACAGACTATCGATATCCAAACCATCATCAGATGCGTCATCTTGAGCATCGTTAAACAAGTCGTCGAGTAGCGCTTGGTCTAATTCATCAGTACCTAACTCTTCGGTCTCTTCATCTCCAGCTAAAAGTGAATCAAAATCGTCTTGTGACAATTCGCCTTCATCTGAAAGGTCAAATCCTTCTTCGTCGTCATCAGCATCAATCACAACCTCATCTAGAGCGCGCTCCATCTCTTCAAGACCAAGCGCTTTGTCGTCACCATTGACGCTAATACCATTCGAGCTAAGGTCAGCGTCGGCAAGTGACTCATCAAGATCACCGTCGTCACCAATGCCTGCAAATGGATCATCACCATCTTCACCTTCAAGATTGAAATCTAGATCACCATCATCAAGATCCGCAAAGACATCATCTGATTCTTCTTCCGTCAACTCAGCGTTGTCACCAAATAGCGTTTCACTGTCGTCGGACTCACCAAACAGGTCATCATCGAGCAACAAGTCATCGTCAATATCTTCATTGAGCGTGTCTGGAGCTATTGGCGCAACTGGTGGAGGTGTTTGCTGTTCAACTGGCGTTACTGCAGGCTGCTCTTCCTGTTTAGAGCGGCGTCCTAAAAGCATCATGATGATAAGGCAAATCAATAGACCAGGAATGATAGCCAAAGCTGCAACGAGCCAAGTATTAGAGAAAAGCCGCTCAAGTGCCGATGGCGCCATTTCTTGCTCTTCCGCTAAACGTCGACGCTCTTCTTCAAGCAATTTTTCCACTTCGTCACGGATGCGGCTTTCGTCGCTCAGTTCATCTTTTAATACATCGACTTCTGATTGAACGTTAGCCAGCATTAAACGAAGCTTGTGGTTTTTCTCTTCAAGCGCCACCAGTTCGGTTTCAGAAACGTCTAACTGATTTTCTAAACTTTTAACCTGTTGCTGTTTTTCGTTTTTAGCGATTAGTTGCAGATCACTCGTTGGTGATTCTTCGACTTTTGGCTCTGTTGCCTCAGGCTGAGTAGTCGGTTGGACTGGAGTCACCGCTGGCTTAGTAGCTACGGGAACAGTTGATGTTGCAGGCGCTTTGCCCAAACGAGCTTGGTGCGCAGCCATCACACGGACAGCTTCTTGCGTACTAACGCTTCTGATTTGATCTAAAGATGGGATACGAATTGTACTTTGCGGCATCAACTCGTGAATATTCTGATTTTCAAACGCTTGAGGATTGAGTTGGAAAATGGCGTAAAGCGTTTGCTGGACGGTGACACTATTTGAAGGTCGCAACTGAGTTGCAATGCCCCAAAGTGTTTCTTGACTGGTCGTCGGACCGTAGAATCGCGAAGGTTCATCTGTCACGCGCGTATTGCGAGAGAGTGGCTCTGAAAATTGGGGAGACGATTGAATCTCTCCATTCGGCCCTTTAAGACGAATGCTCTCTGCATTAACGATAGAAGTTTGAGTCACGGCAACCACTGCTAACGGCAGAAGTAGACGCTGTAAAAGTCGACGCATATAAGGCTCAGCTATGTGCTCAATTAAATTAAAGACAATGATCTGTTAAATATATCGGATAAACCCATCAAAACTATAGGCGTAGAGGCAAAAAATGTGTGTCTAGCGCCATAATCGCAGTAATCTCACACTAATTTTCTCATTTCGATTAAAAAAGCCTCACACTATGGCGAGGCTTTAAGAGTCAAATAACACGGAGGTTAGTAGTAATCGCGAATCAGCACTTCTGCGATTTGCACCGCATTGGTTGCCGCACCTTTACGTACGTTATCCGCAACTACCCATAGGTTCACACCGCTATGATGACTAATATCATTGCGGATACGACCAACCATTACGTGGTCTTTACCACCTGCATCACGAACTTGAGTTGGGAAGTCGTCACCGTGGAACACTTCAACACCTTCTGTGTTCTCAAGTAAGTTAATCACTTCTTGAGCATCGATTGGCGCACATGTTTCTAGGTGAACCGCTTCTGCATGACCGTAGAAGACAGGTACTCGCACACAAGTAGGGTTCACTGTAATAGCTGGATCGTTGAAGATTTTCTGCGTTTCCCACACCATTTTCATCTCTTCACGGGTGTAACCGTTTTCCATGAATTGGTCGATTTGCGGAATACAGTTAAATGCAATTTGTTGCGAGAACTGTTCTGTCTCTGCCGGCATACCATTAAGTAGCTTCGCCGTTTGGCCTGCTAGCTCATCAATACCCGCTTTACCTGCGCCAGACACTGATTGATAAGTTGAAACGTTGATACGCTCAATACCTACCGCATCGTGGATCGGCTTCAGTGCAACCAACATTTGGATGGTTGAACAGTTAGGGTTAGCAATGATGTTGCGGTTACGGAACTCAGCAATTGCTTCTGGGTTAACTTCAGGTACAACCAGAGGGATATCGTACTCATAACGGAACTGTGAGGTGTTATCAATCACGATAACGCCTTCATCTGCTGCGATTGGTGCCCACTTCGCTGATAATTCGCCACCAGCAGAAAACAGAGCAATATGAACTTGAGACCAATCAAACTCTTCAACATTCTGCACGCGTACCGTTTTGCCATTAAAACGGTATGTCTTACCTTCACTGCGTTCGCTCGCAAGTAGGTAAAGCTCTCCAACTGGGAATTTGCGCTCTTGTAGAACTTCAAGAATTGTTTCGCCTACTGCACCAGTAGCACCTAAAACAGCAACATTGTATTGTTGGCTCATTGACTTACCTCAACCTGAAAACCTAATTTTTCTAGTGGTGATAGATTGCTTTGTTCATCACCGACTAATGAGACAGCACTGTACTCACGGCGATCCCAGTAATTTTTACGCATCAGGTCAAAAGAACCCGGCTTACTGATCTCTCGGCGGAACAAAGCGTCATCTTTACGCACATCATAGACTAGCTGCGTGATGTTGTGCAGCGTTGCTTCATCCCACTCGCGATCCAGTACTAATTGAGGCACTGGCGCGGTTGGCAGCAAGTCACTAGCGTGCGCACGTAATTCGTTATCTAAAAACTCGCAGTAGCTGTTAAAAATCATTGTTGTGCCGCGAGCTTTGCCCTCTAAGCCGTATCCAGCCACATGAGGGGTTGCGAATGCTAGCAGAGGCAGAAGCTCCATATCAACCTCTGGCTCAAATTCAAACACATCTAACGCCGCAATAAAGCCATCATTCTTCTGTAAACGCACTTTAAGAGCATTATTGTCGACAACTGGGCCACGTGCTGCATTAATTAGAATCTGGTCACCGCGTAGGTTATTAAGTACCGATTCATTAATTAAGTGATGTGTTGGGTAATCACCATCACGAGTAATTGGCGTATGGAGAGTAATAATGTCAGCTTGTTCAAGCAGTGTTTCAAGCTCAGTGAAAGTGCGAGTGTCGCCTTCTTGTTGCTTGATGGGGTCATTGATTAACACCTTAATACCAACACCTGCCAGACATTGCTGCAAGTAGCTGCCCACTTGGCCAGCACCAATAATTCCGACTGTCTTATCAAAGACAGAGAAGCCATGCTGCTGCGCTAGAACCATCATGACGCTAAACGCATACTCAGCAACACCTACTTTGTTACAGCCCGGTGCGGCAGTGAAAAAGATGCCTTTTTCTTTCAACAATGCTTGGTCGACATGATCCATTCCTGCTGTAGCCGTTCCGACAAATTTAAGCTTGTTAGCCTTTTCGATTAGCTGAGCATTTACTTTCGTCACTGAACGAATCATCAGCGCATCAACGCCAACCAGATCGTCTGCTGTCAGAGTACGTCCGGATTTTAGTACTACCTCACCTAGCTGGCTAAAAAGCTGCTCAGCGTAAGGCATATTTTCATCGATTAGGATTTTCATGTCTTTGTATATTTGAATTGCAATTGAGTTGATTGTGCAGAAAAGGCTCGTCACTGTCGAGGTATTAATGCTTGCCAAATAGCAGATAGAAAAATGCCCGACTTAATAGCCGGGCAATAGTCCAGAACAAAAGGATCTTAACCCGCTCTCCATGGGTTTAAGTCTGCGTCTGTCAGATTAACCTTTATCGCTATAGGTTAATCAGCTCTGGAAACTGGATTGCAAATGCGAGCCAAAGGCATGCACTGCAAATTCAGTTAGCCTTGGTACTTCTTGATAACTAGCGTAGCGTTTGTGCCACCAAAACCAAAACTGTTCGACATAACGGTCGTTAGCTCTGCATCACGCTTTTCAGTCACGATGTCTAGGCCTGCAGCCGCTTCGTCTAAGTTTGCTACGTTAATGCTTGGCGCAATAAAGCCATTATCTAGCATTAGTGTAGAGTAAATTGCTTCATGAACACCAGCTGCACCTAGAGCGTGACCTGTCATCGCTTTAGTTGCAGAAATTGCAGGGCTGTTGTCGCCAAATAGCTCTTGGATAGCACCAAGCTCTTTCACGTCGCCTACAGGAGTAGATGTACCGTGTGTGTTTACGTAGTCGATGCTATCAACGTCTTGCATTGCCATCTTCATACAACGTACTGCGCCTTCACCAGATGGAGCAACCATGTCGTAACCATCTGAAGTCGCGCCGTAACCTACGATTTCACCGTAGATTTTTGCGCCACGTGCTAGAGCGTGCTCTAGTTCTTCGATAACTAGCATGCCGCCGCCACCAGAGATAACAAAACCGTCACGGTCTGCATCGTAAGTGCGTGATGCTTGCTCTGGAGTCTCGTTGTACTTAGTAGAAAGTGCACCCATTGCGTCAAACATCATAGTCTGAGACCAATCTAGCTCTTCACCACCACCGGCGAAAACGATGTCTTGTTTACCAAGTTGGATAAGTTCCATTGCGTGACCGATACAGTGTGCAGATGTTGCACAAGCTGAACTCATTGAGTAGTTCACACCGCGGATTTTAAATGGTGTTGCTAGACATGCAGATACTGTTGAAGACATCGTACGTGGAACCATGTAAGGACCTACACGTTTAACACCTTTCGCACGCATGGTATCAGTCGCAACAGTTTGGTTAAATGCAGAAGCACCACCAGAACCTGCAACGATACCTGTACGGTCGTTAGACACTTGCTCATCAGTTAAGCCAGCGTCTTCGATTGCTTGCTGCATTGATAGGTATGCATACGCAGCCGCATCACCCATAAAGCGCATCTGTTTACGGTCAATATGCTCTGCTGGGTTAATCTTTAGATCACCCCAAACCTGTGAACGAAGACCGTGTTCTTTAAACTGCTCAGACGCAGTAATACCAGATTTACCTTCTTTTAGAGACGCTAAAACTTCTTCGACGTTGTTACCGATACTTGAAACAATACCCATACCGGTGATTACGACTCGTTTCATTATGACATTCCTATAATTCAAAAATCCGCTAGATAATAACTAAGATAGCGGGGAAAAGTGGTCAGCTTTCCTTTAAAACCGTACAATTACCACAATATTATCGTTTCTATTCACATATTTCCGACACTATGACCACAATTACCAACGCTCAACTAGGCTGGAACGAGGCTGGTACCCCAGTTTCAGACCAGTTTGACGACGTCTACTTTTCAAACGTCAACGGCCTTGAAGAAACTCGCTACGTGTTTCTTCACCAGAATCATCTTCCTGAAAGATGGCAAACGTATGACCAAAGACGCTTTGTTATTGCGGAAACAGGCTTTGGTACCGGACTCAACTTTCTTGCTGTCTGGCAGTGGTTTGACAACTTTAGGCAGCAAAACCCAGATGCTGCAGTTCAAGAACTGCATTTCATCAGCTTTGAAAAGTATCCGCTTAGCCAACAAGATTTAATTAAAGCGCATGACTCTTGGCCTGAGCTGGCTGAATACGCTAAAAAGTTACAAGCCCACTACCCAATTGCGGTACCTGAATGTCACCGTATCGTACTTGAAAATGGAGCGATTACACTCGACCTGTGGTTTGGTGATATTAAAGATTGTATGCCAAAAGTTCCGGTCCCGGAACAAGGTTTGGTGGATGCGTGGTTTCTAGATGGGTTTGCGCCAAGCAAAAACCCTGAGATGTGGAACCAAGAACTATTCAATGGCATGGCAACCTTAGCCAAACAAGAGTGTACATGTGCAACGTTCACCGCTGCGGGGTTTGTTCGTCGAGGTCTTATAGAAGCAGGCTTTGAGATGAAGAAAGTGAAAGGCTTTGGTACCAAGCGAGACATGATTGCTGGCCATTTAGCAGAGAAACAAGCTGCCTCGAACTTTAAGCCTTGGTTCCACCGCAGCGCCAGCGGTTCAAGCGAGGCTATTGCCATTATTGGTGGTGGCGTTGCCAGTGCCACATTGGCCAAAACACTGACTCGACGCGGCAAAAAGGTCACTCTTTATTGCCAAGATGATGTGCCAGCTCAGGGAGCATCTGGCAACCGACAAGGCGCGGTATATCCGCTATTAAACGGGAGCCATGAAGGCGTATCACGTGTCTTCGCACCAGCGTTCTTATTTGCACGCCAATTTGTCGAACAAGCAGCCGAAGCCGTTCAGTTCGATCATGATTGGTGCGGCGTCACACAACTAATGTGGAATGAGGATGCGGAAACTAAGTTAGAGAAAATGTTGAGCGGTGACTTCGACTCACAGTTGATTCATCGCCTGAATGCAACTCAAACCAGCGAGAGAATTGGCTTACCTATTGATATGCCAAGCGTCCATTACCCACTTGGTGGCTGGTTATGCCCTGCGCAATTGACCCAAGGTTTGATTGAAAACCTACAAAGCGACTCAAAGCTAACAGCCCACTTCAATACTAAGATTGAACGCATGACTTGGTGCGAAGAAAAGCAGCATTGGACGCTTTCATCAGGGGAACTACATTTTGTCCACGACACTGTCATCGTGGCCAACGGCCATCAATTTTCTGAACTTGATCAAACAGCAAATGTGCCTCTAGGGCAAGTGAAAGGTCAGGTCAGTCATATTCCAACCACTGATGATTTGCAAAAACTTAAGACCGTACTCTGCTACGACGGCTATATGACACCAGTTAATCCTAATAATGGTCACCACTGTATTGGCGCAAGCTATGATCGCACTCACTTGGACTACGAGTTTGATCCGGTAGCTCAGCAAGAGAACGGCGATAAGCTACGTAAGTGTGTACCTAATCAAGTTTGGACTAAGCAAGTTGATACGAGTAGCGAGCAGTCTCGCCAAGGTATTCGTTGCGTTAGTCGTGATCACCTGCCATTTATCGGTAATGTTGGAGAACTTGAACAAACCAAACTGATCTACGCTGAGTTACACAAAAAACAGAAAGGCGAAGTGGCAAAAGTGCCAACACAACCAAACCTGTTCTGTATGCTCGGATTAGGGTCAAGAGGATTAAGCTCAGCCCCACTGCTTGCAGAAGTGCTCGCTTCGCAGATTTGTGGCGACCCACTACCACTACCTATCGATGTGTTAGAGCAACTTCACCCAAGCCGGATGTGGGTGAGAAAACTGCGTAAGGGCAAAGCTATCACTGAGCTTTAAGTCTCCACAAAATAAAAACGCTTTCATCAATGATGAAGGCGTTTTAAAATCTATGCTTGCTTATGTGATTTTAGCAGTAACGCTTATCTCACCCACAGCCTGTTTCACTTGTTGTTCAATTTCAGCGTTGCGGAAAGTGCCCGCTTCCAAATCGAAATTATCGTAAAAGCTTGGTACTGAAAGCGAAGCCTTCAATTTTGCACCAAAGTATGGCGCCGAACCTGTTGCTGCAGATAACACCGTTTGTGCCCCGCCTGGGCCCGGTGACGTTGCTAGATAAACCACTGGCTTTTCTTGGAATACGTTACGCTCAATACGCGTTGACCAATCAAACAGGTTTTTATACGCCGCTGTGTAAGAACCATTGTGCTCAGCAAACGAAACAATGATAGCATCTGCCTGTGCAAGTTCAGCTAAGAACGCTTTTGCACCTTCTGCTTGGCCGATTTCTTTTTCAGTGTCTTCGCTAAACATTGGTACTTGATAGTCATTTAGGTCTAAGACTTTGACCTCTGCGCCTTCAACTAGGTTAGCGGTATAAGAAGCCAATGTTTTGTTGATAGAAGTTGAGCTATTCGATGCTCCAAACGCGATAACTTTCATATTCTTCTTCCTAACTTGTTCCCCAGTATGTACTGAGAAGAATATCGTTGACCCCAAAAACCAACAACTATAAAAAACTTAAGGGGTTGTTCGAAATTTTCGAACAACCCCTTAATGATACGTTGGCGATTAAACTTGGCTTAGGCCGCGTTAACCAACTCTAGCCAAAGGTCATGCACTATGGTGCGATCAGCGGGAGTCAACTCTGAACGTGCCGCGTCAAGGCTGGCTTGAATGCGCTCTTTCAACGCTTCAACATCATTGATCCCTTCTTCTTCACACGCAGCTGCAGATAAAGAGATATGACCACGTAGATAGCCACCAGCAAACAGTTCGTCATCAGATGCCGTTTCAATACGTGCATCTATTAGTTCTAGCAGCTGCTCTTCAAATTCAATAATCATTTTGCTTTATCGCCTAATTCAGTTTGATTCTCAAAAAGAGCGCCAAGCTTCTCACATTGACAATCTCAACGCAAACCCTCCGTCATACAAGGGCTGACAGCATGGCACGCAGTGTGCAATCGCTCATATATGGACTCAGTCGAGCGAGGAATATAAATGAAATTTCACCCACTCAGAACACCCACGGTTTGCCTAATTATGACGTCATTGTGTAGCTATTCTGTATTCGCTGAAACACCTTTTTCTAGCTGCCCAACGCAAGCATTTCTGATTCAAAATCCATCAGGAGCTCCCGTTTCATACGGCGTGAATATTGATGTCGGCAGCTACGTAACTTTAAGCTCTAACTTGGGGACTGCTAAGCTCAATGCTGTTGGCTACAGCAAACATGATGATTTCATCTATGGTTGGGACTATGGTGCACAATCGCTGTCTCGTATCGATTCCACTTTTACCAAAACGCTGCTATCTATCGACATGCCTGACGGAGCACCAACGTCTATCTATGTCGGGGATGTTTCACTCAACGAAAATGCTTGGTATGGGTATCGCCCAAACTATGGCTTATATCGAATAGACCTCGATACGTTAGTGATGGAGCTTTCTTCTCCCGCAAGTCAATTTGGTAATCCTGCGATTTATGACCTCGCTTTTCACCCTGACAACAGCTTAGCCTACTCGATCGACTCGACCGGTTATTTATGGGAGATTGACGTTTCTTCAGGTACGAGTTCTCGCCTAAATCGACTACTCGATACTGACGCACTTGGCTACCGCCTCACCTTTGGCGCCGTCTATTTTGATGTGGATGGTAACTTCTATGCCAGTAACAACAGAGATGGCTATGTCTACAAAGTGAACATCAATGGTATGCAGTCAAGTGCCGATTTCTTTGCTTATGGACCTTCAAGTAATTCAAATGATGGTGCTCGATGCGCACTTGCGCCTGTCGAACCAAGCGAATACACCGAGTTTGGTGATGCCCCTGATAGCTATAAAACCCTGTTTGCTTCTTCTGGTGCTCGTCATGGGCTCTCTGACCTCAAGTTAGGCTCCCTCGTTGATGGTGAAACAGACGGCAGCGTTTATCCAGACAGTGATGACGTCTCAGATGGCGTGGACGACGACGACGGCATCCAGTTCCCAGTACCTATTCAAGTTGGGCAAACCAGTAAAATTATCGCCACCTCAACTGGGACATCATCAGATTCTGTGCTCAATGCATGGATTGACTTTGATCGAGATGGGGAGTTCGAAGCAAGCGAAATCATCATCCGCGATTTGTCTGTCACAGATGAAACCAGAGATGTTTTTTTCACCGTGCCTACATGGGCGGTAGCCGGAGATAGCTGGGCAAGATTTAGAATTTCAAATACGGCAGGTATTGGACCTAGTGGTGGTGTACCCGCTGGGGAGGTCGAAGATTACCCTGTCGAGATCACTGAAAGTGGTGTCACCACAGAGGTATATCCAAGCGGTGGCGGTTACACGACGTTTGCGTACGAAGACCAATATCCGTTGGTCGGCGACTATGACATGAATGATGTTCTCATGAACGTAAAATTCACCGAATACCAGCTGAATAATCAAGTTATTCGAATGAAGATTGAAGGCAAAATTGCTGCACTTGGTGGTGATAACCGCTCTGGATTTGCGATTCGGTTACCTAACATAGTCAAAGAAGATATCAAATCAGACTCAGTCGAACTTTCTATCAACGGTCAAGCATTCTCAGGCACCATATTAGAGACCGATACGACGGATGCTGTCTTTATCGTTCATGAAGATCTTTGGGATATCACAGAGCCTGGTGAAGCTGAAGGTTGTACCATGTTCCGCACTCAAGATAACTGCGGCACAAGCTACCGACCTATCTGGTCACTCACCTTTTCTTTGCAAAATGCCGTCGATACTTCAAATATGCCTGATTTTCCGTATGACCCATTTATCTTCGCTGCACCTGGACATTACTATGGCGATATCGGTTATGAGGTTAGTGGCGGCTACCCAGGTCGAAGCTTAGAGATACATTTAAAAAACCAAGCACCGACCATTAAATTTGACAGCCGCTATAAAAACTATGGTGTCGATGCATCATCCGGTAGTACTCACTTTCACAACGCAAACGGACTGCCTTGGGGTATAGAGATCCCTACCACTTGGAAACACCCTAAAGAGCAGGAAAACATTCTTGATGCTTACGAAAACTTCGCTGCTTTCTCCCAAGATGCGACAGGTCAGAGCCAACCGATCTGGTATGTATCAGGTAATAACGCAATCATTTACATCGACTAGGAGATAACACCATGTGGAATTTAAACAAACAACTGCCCATTACGCTTATCTCTTCTTTACTATTGGTCGCATGTGGTGGCGGGGGTGGTGATGACGGTGGAGGCGGGAATAGTGGCGGAGGTAGTAACGCCTCTACCCCATCGGGTTCAGACTCGGTAAGCACACCCTCAGAACAAACATTGAATATAACGGACTTAATCATCGAACATGACAATGACCTTACTTCAATTTATGAAGTCGATGTGGATGTCACTCTGCCACATTTAGCGGCATCACAGGTCTATATCTCGATTTGTGACAATGCTGGTGATGGCATTGAGAACATTGACTACGAGAAATGTATGCTCAAGTCCTCACTCAATTCCGGATATGGGCAATATGAGCTGAAAATACCAAACCATTGCGAATCCCTCATTGCAGTTATTTCAATAATGGAGCCTGATGCTATTCCCTTAGTCTATACACTCAACCATAATAACGAGAAGCAAACCACTTGGTTGATTCAGTAGCCAAAACGAAAACAAGCTGTCTCTCACAGCTTGTTTTTACTTCACTTCGAACTGTTCAAACGTCAGTTCAGGGACTTGATAGAAGGCTCTGAGTGCATCCGATAACATGCGTACTCGCTCAGGGATCCCTTGCTCAAAAATCTTGCCGACTTCTTGATGAACCTTAGCCATAAACTGGAGCCTGTCAGGCTCAAAGTCTCCATTTAGATTGTCGCAACTAACCGTAAATGGAAAACCCGCACTCTTCGCTAGGATCCACTCATAGGCCTGCGGACGAATCTCTACTTTTTCGAACTCAGCTTGAACTTGCTCGGTGCGACCATCTGGTTCATACCAATAGCCAAAATCTTCTAGTAGTCTTCGCTCAGGCCCAGCCACACACCAGTGGGCAATTTCATGCATACCAGATGCGTAAAAACCACGAGCAAAAATAATCCGATGGTATGGAATCGAATCGTCAGCCGGTAAATAAATTGGCTCATCCCCACCTAACTCTAATCTGGTGTTGAATTGGTCAAAAAACGTATCATTGAAGATCTTGATTAAGTCTTGGTATTCGTGGCTCATGGCTTAAATGGGTTGTTGATATTCTTCGCTGCCGCATTCTCGCATTTTTCGGCTAAATTGCAAATCCACACAAAAAACATTGCTATTAGATTAAGTTATGTGAAAAACGTTTTCGTCTTCATAAAATCTCATTCGTCACAGATCACATTTCCCACTACACTCACGCCTTAAATTTATAACATCAATCAGCCGTTTCACGGCCCTTTTCGAGAACTCACTATGCTGCTAAGTGTTTTGTATATTATTGGTATTACAGCGGAAGCAATGACCGGAGCCTTAAGTGCAGGCCGAAGAAAAATGGATTGGTTTGGTGTGATGTTGGTAGCGAGTGCAACTGCAATTGGTGGTGGTACTGTCCGAGATATTTTACTTGGTCACTACCCATTGGGTTGGGTGAAGAACCCTGAGTTTCTAGCCATTACTTGTATTGCTGGTGTACTGACTACTGGTCTCGCAAAGTGGGTGATTAAGCTTAAAGGCCTATTCATTCGACTTGATGCCCTAGGCCTGATCGTATTCAGCATCATTGGTACCAAAGTCGCCATGGGTATGGGTCACCATGCGCTGATCTGTATGGTATCAGCGTTAGTTACAGGTGTATTTGGTGGTCTACTGCGTGACCTAATTTGTCGCCAAACTCCGCTAGTTCTGCATGAAGAGCTTTATGCTTCTGTAGCATTGGTTGCCTCTGGCCTATACTTAGGGCTGGTAGAGCTTGGCGTGAATGATGTAACCGCAACGATTTCTACTTTAATTGTTGGCTACTTACTCCGTTTGGCCGCAGTGCAATTTAAGTGGCGTCTACCTTCATTCCACTTAGAAAGCGAAGGCTCTTTACACTGAGCCGAATGCAGCAGGCCAATAAAAACGGCTTCCTATTTGGAAGCCGTTTTTGAATCACATTTGCATTAAATCTGCGGGGTTTCTGTTGTCACGCCGTGATTTTGGCCACGATGACGCAATAAGTGGTCAAGCACAACAATCGCTAACATCGCTTCTGCAATTGGCACTGCTCGAATACCCACACATGGATCATGACGACCTTTAGTAATTAACTGAGTTGGCTCACCTTGTTTGGTGATGGTCTCACCCGGAACCGTAATGCTCGATGTTGGCTTCAGTGCGATATTCGCGACGATATCTTGACCTGTAGAAATACCACCTAAGATGCCACCAGCATGGTTGGTCGCAAAGCCATCAGGAGTCAACTCATCACGGTGTTGGCTGCCTTTCTGGCTAACGACATCAAAGCCATCACCAATCTCAACACCTTTCACCGCATTGATGCTCATCAACGCGTGGGCAATATCAGCATCAAGACGATCAAATACAGGCTCACCTAAACCAACAGGGACATTGGTAGCAACAACTTGTAGCTTCGCACCAATCGAATCGCCTTGCTTCTTAAGATCACGAATTAGCTGGTCGAATGCATCGACTTTATCGACATCAGGACAGAAGAACGGGTTGTTTTCGATCTCATCCCAATCCACTTTATCAATCGCAACATCACCCATTTGAGATAAGTAGGCACGAATCTCAACACCAAACTCTTGCTTAAGGTATTTCTTAGCCACAGAGCCTGCCGCAACACGCATTGCCGTTTCACGCGCTGAAGAACGACCGCCGCCGCGATAATCACGCACACCATATTTCTGGTGATAAGTGTAATCGGCATGACCCGGACGGAATTTATCTTTGATTTCAGAATAATCTTTTGAACGCTGATCGGTGTTTTCGATCAATAGGCCGATTGAAGTACCTGTGGTTTTACCTTCAAACACACCAGAAAGAATTTTTACTTCATCTGGTTCACGGCGAGCGGTGGT
The DNA here is from genome assembly GCF_056726085.1 of Vibrio sp. 2433-A1. Classification (NCBI taxonomy): domain Bacteria; kingdom Pseudomonadati; phylum Pseudomonadota; class Gammaproteobacteria; order Vibrionales; family Vibrionaceae; genus Vibrio; species Vibrio sp. 2433-A1. Next base: position 87,844 of record NZ_JBRESC010000011.1, on the reverse strand, counting down.
ATAACGAGAGGTGCCTGGGCGACGGCGATCCAGATCAATTTGAATATCCGCTTCTGTGATTTCAAGACCCGGAGGACATCCGTCGATAATACATCCTAGTGCGATACCATGACTTTCCCCGAATGTCGTCACTCGGAAATGTTGTCCGATACTGTTTCCTGCCATTACTTCCTCAAACTTTTATCGCTTAAGCACACCATTTCATGTGTACATTGCGCTTTACACTTTAATTGTTCGTAAATTCATAGTCGCCTTATTGCGGTTTGATGTAAACCCCTAATCACCAACTATTTTGCTTTTTGACCCGCATAAAAAACGCCAAGCCGATTTATCGCTAAATCAAGGCTTGGCGCTCGAAAACAGAATTACGTATTAGAGCTTAGTCTTTATAAATAGAAAACTCTGCGGCGTGTTCCAGCATTTGCTCACGAGTCAGCATAAATACGCCGTGACCACCGTTCTCGAACTCAATCCAAGTGAATGGAATGTGCGGGTATTGCTCCATCATATGAACCATAGAGTTGCCCACTTCACAGATAAGAATACCGCTGTCAGTCAAGTAATCTGGTGCATTTGCCAGAATACGACGAACCAGCTTAAGGCCATCTGTACCTGCAGCTAAACCTAGTTCAGGTTCATGGGTGAACTCATCAGGTAAGCTGTTCATATCTTCCTCGTCCACGTACGGTGGATTGGAAACGATGATGTTGTACTTTTCTTTTGGCAGATCACGGAATAGATCAGAACGGATAGGGAAAACTTGTTGTTCCATACCGTGGTCTTGAACATTTTGCTCAGCGACTTGCAGCGCATCAGTTGAAATATCAATGGCGTCGACTTCTGCTTCTGGGAAAGCGTGTGCACAAGCAATCGCAATACAGCCACTACCAGTACAAAGGTCCATGATACGTGTTGGTTCTTCCACTAACCAAGGTTGGAATTCCGCTTGAATCAATTCACCAATTGGCGAACGAGGCACAAGAACACGTTCATCAACAAAGAACTCAAGGCCACAGAACCATGCTTTGTTCGTTAGGTATGCCGTTGGCGTGCGCTCGTTAATACGCTTTACAACGCGCTCTACGATACGCATACGTTCACTCGTAGTTAAACGTGAGTTCAATACATGTGGAGGCACATCGATTGGTAGGTATAGCGTCGGCAGGATTAGCTGAACCGCTTCATCCCAAGCGTTATCAGTGCCGTGACCATAAAAAAGGTTCGCGGCATTGAAACGACTTACCGTCCAACGAATCATATCTTGAAGCGAGTGAAGTTCTGATACTGCTTCTTCTACAAAAATCTTATCCAAAATTGCCTCCGAAAAGCGCTACAATACTGCTAATTGCATTTATACAATATTAAATTTAGTCCCATGAGCAAAAAAGACACCGATATGGATGATGACTTCGCCCTTTTTAGGGATGCAGTACAAGGCGTAAAAAAGTTGTCACAGGATACCATAGTCCAGCAACCAAAAAAAAACAGTAAGCAAAAAGAAATTACCCGTACTGCCCGTGAAGCAAGCGATACGGAGTTTTATTTCTCTGATGAGTTTGTGCCTCTTCTCAATGAGGAAGGTCCTACTCGCTATGCACGAGATGATGTCTCTACTTACGAAGTGAAGCGTCTGCGTCGTGGCGTCTATGTTCCGGATGTATTCTTAGATATGCACGGTATGACCCAGCAAGAGGCCAAACGAGAGTTAGGCTCGATGATCGCTTACTGTATTAAGAATGAAATTTCTTGTGCCTGCGTTCAGCACGGGATTGGTAAGCATATCCTTAAGCAAAAAGCGCCGTTGTGGTTGGCTCAGCACCCCGATGTGATGGCTTTTCACCAAGCGCCACTTGAGTTTGGTGGTGATGGTGCCCTGTTAGTGTTGCTCTCAATTCCAGAAAAGTAAGCTAATCATCTTCAAGAGATTCCCTACTCACTCCTTCGTCGTTCTATGGAATGACAGCTATCAAAGCATCGTCATCCTCAAGAGTGAGGTACGAATAAGTTGGGGATCTCTCACAGCCAGTCAAAAACCTTTAAAGATTCCTACTCGCTCCTTCGCTACTCTATGCAGTGGCAAAAGTATTTCTACTTCCTTAACTCAGGCGGAATTGGCAACTCAGACGTCTTCAAGTTCGGGCGCTGACCGCCTTTCTTACGGTATTGCTTAAGCTGGAATACGTAAGCAAGAATTTGTGCCACGGCAGTAAACAGACCGTCAGGGATCTCTTGCTCAAGCTCGGTTGAGTGATACAAAGCGCGAGCCAAAGGTGGCGCGGGGATGACGTAAATATCGTGCTCGCGAGCCACTTCCCTAATTTTCAGCGCCATATGGTCAGTACCTTTGGCCACTACGATCGGCGCTTTATCAGTATCTTGCTTATAGCGTAGCGCGACAGAAAAGTGCTCTGGGTTGGTAACAATAACGTCAGCTTGTGGCACTTCTGCCATCATTCGACGCTGGGCTGCTTCACGCTGAAGCATACGAATACGACCTTTCACTTCCGGCTTGCCTTCTGTTTCTTTGTATTCGTCTTTGACCTCTTGTTTGGTCATTTTCAATTGGTCAGCGTGTTGCCAGATTTGGAAAGGGATATCAATCGCAGCCACGATCAACAGCGTACAGCTGATCAACAGAATGAAGTTGAGCAGAATATCAAGCGCATGGAAAATGTTCTGTGGGTAGACATCCATACTGAGCTGAAACAAGTCTTCTCGCGCAGCACTGATCAGATAAAAGGCCATGCCAGAGACCAAAGCCACTTTCAAAATGGATTTGATTAGCTCTACCCAGCTCTGCATCCCGACCATACGTTTTAAACCGCTAAGAGGGTTCATCTTTGAAGCTTTCGGCATCGCCGCTTCTACCGAGAAGCTAACACCACCAACCCCTGCGGCACCGACGACGGCAGCAACAAACAGTGTGACCAAAATCAGCAAGAGAGGAAGAATCAAGCTTCCTACGGATCCGACGACAATATCGAATAGCTTAACGTGATCGAAGATCTCTTCACGAGACAGAGTGAATAGCCGCTCCATAACGGTAAATAACGCGCGTGCAAGACTATCACCGAACCACATCAGTGCGATTGAGCCTACCACCAATACAGAAACCGACGCTAACTCTTTTGACCTTGCAACCTGCCCCTTTTCTCGGGCCTGTTGCAAGCGTCTGGGCGTGGCGTCTTCTGTACGTTCTTGACCGTCTGACTCTGCCATTCAGCCTCCTAACAATCTAGCCTAATAAATTGGCAAATCTGCTGCTCGCCCTGTATCCAGAATAGTTCATAGTGATTGTATAAACCGGCGACAAGGTACCAACAGATCAATAGACCAACCATCAAGGCAAAAGCGAAACCCAGTGAGAAAATGTTTAGCTGCGGCGCAGCACGGGTCATAACACCAAAGGAAAGGTTGATGGTTAGTAGTGCGATAATGCCTGATAACGACATACTCAGCGCGACTTTAAACATGATGCCGAGCCACGAAGCCAATTCTCTAAAATCAACCGTCGTGAGCGAACCTGTGCCAATTGGCAGCGATTTAAAACTCATAACCACCAGCATGATCATTTTCAAATGACCATCGGTGGTCAAAAAGAACAGCGTTGAAAGGAACATAAATAGCTGACCAAGCAATGGCGTATTCTGCCCATTCGCCGGGTCAACCATAGAGGCAAAACCTAAGCTTGACTGCATACCAAGAATTTGACCCAAGATAACAAAGGTTTGGATCATAAATTGAGTTACAGTGCCCATCGCGACGCCGATGATGATTTGCTCAAGTAAAGTCATAAAGCCGGCAAAAGAGAGCAGTTCAATCGAATCAGGAACCGCTGGAATCGCAGGCATCACAGCAAAGGTAATCGCCAAGCCCAAATAAAGTCGAATACGAGTAGAGACAAATCGCGCCCCTGTTACCGACATCACCATGAGCATTGCCGCAATACGGGTGTAGGGCCAAAAATAGTTGGCTATCCAGTCCAGTATCAGCGTTGCCGGGTATTCCATAACGAAACCTAGTAAAGGACCTGAGGCAGACGCTCAATCATGCTAAAGAAAAACTCCATCAAGATTTGCGTCATCCAGTGAGCGAAAAGCATCAGAGCAAGTAGTGTCACGATTAAACGTGGCAAGAAACTCAGCGTTTGTTCGTTGATAGAGGTCGCCGCTTGGAAGATAGCAACCACTAAACCGATAAGTAAGCTTGGGATAATGATCGCACACACCATGATGAGTACCATCCACAGTGCATCTCGAAACAGCTCCACAAACATCTCAGGAGTCATAGATTCTCTCCCGTCACAAGGCGAAGCTGCCGGCCAATGTCGACAGTATGAGATTCCAACCATCCACTAGCACAAACAACATCAGTTTAAACGGTAGCGATACGATCATTGGTGAAAGCATCATCATACCCATTGCCATCAATACCGATGCCACCACCAAGTCGATAACTAAGAAAGGCAAGAACAGCATAAAGCCAATCTGGAAGGCTGTTTTGAGTTCTGAAGTGATGAAAGCAGGAATAAGCACAGCCATTGATACGTCTTCAGGCGCCGTTGCGGTCGAGCCTGAAATATTAACGAAGGTTTCTAAATCTTTGACTCGCGTTTGCTTGAGCATAAAGTCTTTCATTGGAATCTGCGCGAGGTCAAACGCTTGGCGCGCAGAGATCTGCTCATTAATGTATGGCTGAATCGCATCATCATTAATCTTGTTTAACACCGGAGACATGATGAAGAAGGTCAAGAAGATTGCGATACCAATAATCACCTGATTAGAAGGCGTTTGTTGTAGACCCATTGCCTGCCGAAGGATCGACATCACTACTACAATACGGGTAAATGACGTCATCAAGATAACCATTGCAGGCAAGAAGCCGAGCATGGTCATTAACGCCAAGATTTGCAGGTTTATTGAATAATCTTCACTGCCATCAGGGTTGGTCGTCATGGTAAAAGCAGGAACGCCTCCACCACCACCGCCAACTAAACTGCTGGTAGAAATAGTTTTAGTTGCGCCTTGTTCACTCTCCATTGCCGACACAGTAACCGAGCTACCCGGTGCTGAATTGTCAGGTACTGGCGTCGCGAGCTCTTCTTGTGCAACAGAGGTCGCTGAGAACATCAGGATAAAAAGCGTCAGACAAAGTGACACTATCTTATTGGTTTTTATCATTCTTTTTTAATAGCTGAGTCAATTGATTGGCAAACGGACTTGCAGCCATCTCCTCCTGAGATAAAGGTTTATCCAGTTTTGAGATCAGTTGGATGGATTGAGCGGTCACTCCAACCAAAAATTGTTCTTCTCCGGCCTGTACAATCATAATTCGCTCACGGTTGCCCAATGCTATCTGTCTTACAATGCTTAACCCCTTCTGATTAACCATTGCAGGCACACGCATTCTCTTAAGTAGCCAAGCCAAAAATAAGATAAAGGCAATAACGAACAAGAGCGACCCAAAAGTGGTCGCCCAGTCTAATTGACTGCCAGGAGCAGCAGCCATTACGGATGGTGATATCAGAGCTAAAGGAAAAAGTAAGTACTCCTTAACTTTAAGCGTCATACTGTACCTTACTTTATCGAAGCTTTTTAATACGCTCTGTTTGACTAATTACATCAGTGAGACGAATACCAAACTTATCGTTGACAACAACCACTTCTCCGTGCGCAATCAAGGTACCGTTAACCAAGACATCGAGAGATTCGCCGGCCAAACGCTCTAGCTCAACGACGGAACCTTGGTTTAGTTGCAGTAGGTTACGAATGCTGATTTGCGAGCGGCCAACTTCCATCGAAATCGTGACCGGAATATCTAAAATTGTATCAAGCTTACGGCGCTCATCTTCCGAAATTGGAGACGAGGTATCTTCTAACTCATCAAGCTGAGCATTCATCACTTCATCGACATCAATACTTGGTGCACTTGGATCTTCACCTAATGCGGCAGCCCATTCGTCCGCCAGCTTTTGGTCGTCACTCGGTTCCATACCTGTTACCTGTTATTCTCTTTAATCTTCAATTTCGCTATCGTCTTCTTCGAGCTCGGAAATAACATCCTTACCGAGGAAAGCAATATCAGTTTTCACCACATCAGGGCGTTTAATTTTTTCTGAAACTTGTACCGCGAGCATCTCGCCGGAACGACCCATTTTGGTTCTAAATGTTGGCAGTTCTTCAACAAACATGGTGGCATGCTCTGGCATGTTGATTGGGATAATGTCACCCGTTTGCAACTCCATTAAGTCGCGTAGCGAGATATCTTGCTCTAGCAACTGTACGCGGAAGTTCACTGGCACATCCATGATCTCTTCACGAAGTGCCGTACTCCAACGAACATCCGTTTCCATCTTATCTGACTGAACACCAGCATCGAGCAGTTCTCGAATCGGTTCAACCATTGAATATGGCATAACAACGTGGAAGTCACCGCCACCACCATCCACTTCTATATGGAACGAACTGACAACAATCACCTCAGTAGGGCTGACAATGTTGGCCATACTTGGGTTAACTTCAGAGTCTAAGTACTCAAACTCAACTCCCATCACCGGAGACCAAGCTTCTTTATAATCTTCAAATACGATCTTCAGTAGCAACTGAACAATTCGACGCTCCGTTGGGGTAAATTCACGCCCTTCGATACGTGCATGGAATCGGCCATCACCACCAAAGAAGTTCTCTACCAAAATGAAGACCAATCGTGCTTCCATCGTGATCAACGCGGTACCTTTCAGCGGACGAAAACGCACCATGTTCAAACTGGTTGGAACGTACAAAGTATTTTGGTATTCACCAAACTTCATCATTTGTACGCCGTTGATCGATACCTCTGCTGTTTTACGCAGCATATTAAACAAGCTGATCCGCATATGGCGGGCAAAGCGCTCGTTAATAAGCTCCAAGGTCGGCATTCGACCACGGACAATTCGATCTTGTGATGAAAAATCAAACTCGACGGCGCTAGCATCGCTGGGAGTTACGTCCTCTTCCACCTCATCGACATCGTCGACACCATGTAAGAGTGCATCGATTTCATCTTGGCTTAATAAATCGGTCACTTGACACCTATTGCATTACAAAATCGGTAAACAGCACACGTTCAATGACAGGCTGACCTACTGCGCGATTTAAACTCGCTTTAATGTCATCGGTCGCTTTATCACGTAATTCAACGCGCCCATTGACAGTTCTTAGCTGATCAACCGTCGCTGAAGCGAACGTACTAAGCAGCGAACTTTCAATCAATGGAGAATGGTAACGGGCAAGGTTTTCATTTTCCGTACCACGAACCATGAGCTGTACTTTGATCTGCACCAAGCGATCTTTCTTATCGCCAGTGACATTAAACAAAAACGGTTGAGCGATATTAACATAGGCTACCGGATCGGCCGGAGTTATCACTTCTTGCTGCGCTGCTTGTTGTGTTTCAGCAGCGTCGTCAGAGCCCATCAAGAAAAAGGCTGCACCACCACCGCCAACTAACAAGACAACAACGGCAATAATGATGATCAGTAACTTGCTCTTCCCTTTCGGCGCTTCTGGTTCGATTTCTTCGACAGCCATAACTTAACGTTCTCTATTTATTTGTTTTTTACAGTTTAAGCGTAATAGCTAATTCCATCACGCTTTGCAGCGACATTCAAATCAAGATTGATGTCTGCTTCAAGGTTTTCTTCACCAAAAACACCCTGATTGCTGTTACCTTGACCATTTTGTCCCTGTCCGGCATTTGCGTAACCTCTTTGTTGCTGTCCTGCTTGCTGCTGAACAGAACTATCATTCAATTGTACACCTTGCTGAGCCAACATTTCGCGTAATCTTGGCATCGACTGCTCAATTACGTCACGAGCTTGCGGATTTGCGACGGTAAAGTGGACCGTTGCCGCATCGCCATTCATATTCATGCGAATATGCATTCGACCTAACTCTGGTGGATCCAAACGGATATCGATGTTTTTAAGGTTCTTCGACATCATCATTTGAACGCGCTCGGCAACCTGTTCACTTGCCATCTCACGACTAAGCTGCAGCGGCGCTTGCGCTGCAATTTGTTCCGCTCGAGCTTGACCTAAGGGTTGCGTACTTTGTGCACCTGCAGCCTGAGATAGCTGCTGAGCGAAACCGCTTTCTTGACTAGCTTGCTTACCTTCACCATTTTTCGCCAATTGGCCAATAGTACCTGCGGCTTTGGCCCCCATTGCCGCTTTAAGCAACGCTTGGTCTTGGTTAATGGCAACGTTTGGCGCCGCCGCTAACTGCTGCATTTGCATCGCGGCTAAGTCAGCAGGCATTGCTGCTGCAGTCTGCTGTACCGATTGTGATTGCAAGGCCGCGTGAGCTGCTTGTGCCTGCTGCTGAGTCAGCGCTTGCTGCACTGACTGAGCCACAGCGGCTTGTTGAGCTTTAGGAACAACATCATGATGCTTCAGTGCGACTTCATCGCTCACTGGTGCGTCAGAGGATGTCGTCCAAGGAATCGCGGCTGCCGCGGCAACTGGGGCCGCTGATGCCAGCGTTGGATCCGCTTCACCATCGACGGTAGTAATCGATGAGATTTGAGTTTGATTAAGCTTAGCCGAGTCATCAAGGTTCGCTTTGGTTTGCACTGGCGCCTTTGTTGTTTGAGTTGCACTTGCCACAACCGCCGCCGTCACCCCAGCAGCGACCACTGGCTCAGCAACATCTTCAAGTGTCGCCTGATTAACGGCGGCACTATCAAGCTTTAGCATGTCCGCGTCAACATTCTTAACTGACTGCTCAGTATTCGCTTGGTTCACCTCGACAGCTGCCGCGACTGAACTAGGCAGTGATGTTTGAGACTCTGAGTCTTTAAGCTCATCAGCCTTTGGCGCTTGCTGCTGAATAAAAGGAGCAACAGCAGCAGGTACTGCAACTTCTTCACCATCAGTATTGACCACTGTTTGAGTGACGTTCTCTATTTTTTCAGCCGTAACAGGCTGATGCCCACTGTCTAGTTGCGCTTTTTCGGTTGCCTTCATATCTTTGACATCAACACCTTCCGTTGCAACCACTTTAGCGGCTGGCTTCGCGCTTTTATCTGCTGCGCTTTCAACTGTCACTTGTTGATTTTCTTGAGGCAACTCTTTGCCGTCTTTTGACTTTAAGGCATTGTTTGACTCGTTTAGTCGCTGCAATACTTCATCATTTTCAGAGACGATCTTACTGGCAGATTCGGCAGGTACTGCTTTCGACTCTTGCTCGGCTGTTTTCTGCGTCGCAGCCGTCACCATAGAATCATCTTCACTTTTGATTGAAGCTTGCTGCGTCGAATCATCATCAGTGGCGAGTAACTCATCAGTACTTTGTGATTCTGTCTTGGCGACTTTCGTTTCACTGACTTCAACATCAGCTAAAACTTCGCTATCACCTTCATTTTGTACAGACTTTACGCTTTCTGTATCGCCTTCAGCTTTTCCTTCACCTTTTATCAAAGCAGCAAGTTTGGAAAAGAAGCCGCCTGATTCAGATGCTTCTGATGCGCCCTCTTCTCCAGAGGCAACACTTTTGCCCACTTTTGGGCTTTCTGATACCGATGATAGATTGATATTCATAGAATGACTCACTCACTGTCGCTTAAGGGGATACCCTCAAGAGCAAAAATGCCGATATTGATTGCATACAAACTAATTATTGCACTGCAAAAAGTGAGCCAAGTTAAGATGCGGGTTAAGAATAGCAGTCAGGGTTAATTCGATAGACGTCGTGAGAATTGAAGTGTCGAGAACTCATCCATTTGTTTTTGTTCTCGCTGCTGCTCTAGTCGCTGTTTCTCTGTCTGTTTTTTTCCAATCAGCCATTCATATGAACGACGCTGCTTGCGACTTTCCAGCCAATTTTGCTCACAGCCTTCTACTTGACTCTTAAAATGGGCTTCTGCTTGTTTCTGTTTTGCTAGCGTTTCATCTAACGTCGTTAAGAAACGATTAAGGTGAGAGTACTGACTCGCACTTAACCCCTGCTGACCACGGTCAACAAGCTGCTGACAGTAATCTAAGCGATACTTTTCTATCTGTTCTAGCTGTTGGTAATAACCGTCAAGTTCAACGCGAGCTTGATTCAGCGCCATCACAGCTTGGTTTTCACGTTCCTTAACCTGTTCTAACAAAAACTCTAATGCGTTTTCCATTAGCGATTACTCCCCGTGCAATAAGCGGCTTAACATATTGACACACATGTCATACGGCACCGTTTCTTTCATCGTCTGCTGCAAGTAAGCATCAAGTTTCGGTTTGATGGTGAACGCCCCATCAATCGCAGGATCAGTTCCCGGTTTATAGGCACCAATCGACACCAGATCTTGGTTCTTACGGCAAATCGACAGCACTTGGCGAACCGCCTTCGACATCAACACATGTTCTTCGGTGGTGATCTGCGGCATCACACGACTGACTGACTTCTCAACATCAATCGCAGGGTAATGACCAGCGTCGGCCATTTCACGAGAAAGCACCACATGGCCATCAAGAATCGCACGTGACGCATCCGCAATCGGATCTTGTAGATCGTCACCTTCAGTTAGCACTGTGAAAAAAGCGGTAATCGAGCCTTGGTCAGGGCTACCGTTACCTGCTCGTTCAACCAAAGCAGGCAACTTAGCAAATACTGATGGTGGGTAACCTTTAGTTGCTGGTGGTTCACCCACCGATAGAGCTATTTCACGCTGAGCTTGAGCAAAGCGGGTAAGCGAATCCATCAGCAATAGTACGTCTAACCCTTGATCACGGAAGTACTCAGCAATGGTCAGAGCGGTTTGACAGCCTTTTAATCGCATTAGCGGTGAAGAATCGGCAGGAGCGGCAACAACAACAGAACGCTGACGTCCATCAACACCTAAGATCTCTTCGATAAACTCTTTTACTTCTCGACCACGCTCACCAATCAGACCGACTACGACCACTTGCGCCGTCGTGCCTCGGGTCATCATACCCAGCGTGACCGATTTACCAACACCAGAGCCAGCAAATAGGCCGATACGCTGACCTTTACCAACAGTCAGTAAGCCGTTGATCGCTTTAATGCCCACATCAAGTGGTTCCGAGATTGGCTTTCTCGCTAGCGGGTTAATGGGGTCGGCGTTAAAAGATGCGCGTTTTTCGGTATAGATAGGGCCGAGGCCATCAAGCGGGTTACCGACGCCATCAATCACTCGGCCAAGCAGCTCCATTCCGACAGGCAGCCCTACTTCACCCGTCATGGGCGTCACTTTAGCACCGGGTAGGATGCCTGTGATTTGTTCACTCGGCATAAGGAATAGGCTTTCTCCCGAGAAACCGACTACTTCTGCTTCCATTTCGCCTTGCATTGTTTCCACTTTGCACAAGCTACCAATTGGCGCTCTACAGCCAGTCGCTTCGAGAGTAAGGCCAACCACCCGCACCAGTTTGCCAGATGCAACTGGTCGACAAGTCAGCCCTTGAGATTGGTATTGAGAGAGACGGTCAGCTAACGCGAGCATCAGTCACCACCTTGGTGGCGATTCACTCCACAGAAGCTTTGAATAACGCTACGAATGCGCTCTTCCATACGGTAGTTCACGCTTGACTCACCCGCTTCAATTTGTACGTCTCCGCGGTTAAGTGCTGGCTCTGAGTGTAGGGTCCAGTTTCTGAACTCTAACTCTTCTTGCCCGTATGACGAGCGAATGATTTCAACATCATCTGGATGCAGCTTTAGAGTAATAGCGTGACCTGAAATAGGCAGTGATTCTACCGATTGTTTGATCGTGTCTAAGATAACTTGAGGGTTGGTTTGCACTTCAACGTGAACCACTTCTTTGACCAATGCAAGCACCATATCCACCAGCTGTTTTTCCACTTGAGCATTCATCAACTCAAGAGGCTGTGCGAATTGGTTAGCAAGGCCGATAAAGGTTTGCACTTGCTGCTGAATAAACTCTTGCCCAGCCGCTACGCCTTCAATTTTGCCAGACTCGACGCCTTCTTGATGACCTTCTTCAAGTCCTTGCTCTTTGCCTTTTTCGTAGCCTTGCTTAAAACCCGCTTCTTGGCCTTGGTGTAAACCTTCCTGATAAGCCTGCTGCTTAATCAGTTGGATCTCTTCTTCAGTGAGTTCGGTTGGCGCTTCTTCTTTGGCAGGCTCAGCAATTGGCATCCAGCTAGGGTCATAGTTCATCGCAGTATCGCGCGCTTTTTTATGGGTCTGTGCTGTATAATCAGGCATGCCCCAGCGCTCTGGTTTTTCAACCATTTCGTCACTATCTAAACGTAAAAAACCACGCTTTCGTTCCCCAGACATAGATACCTTTATCTCACTTTATTACGGTTATAAGAATTCGTCCGCACCGCCGCCTAACATTAACTCACCGGAGTCAGCCATACGTCGTGCAACTGCCAGAACTTCTTTCTGTGCCGCTTCCACATCAGATACTTTGATTGGAGGCATCGCTTCCAGATCGTCTCGCATCATCTCAGCAGCACGTTTAGACATGTTCTTGAAGATCTTCTCACGTAGAGAATCATCCGCACCTTTAAGTGCACGCTGTAGTGCATCTTGAGGAACGTCGCGCAGCAATTTCTGAATACCTTGGTCGTCGACCTCGATAAGGTTCTCGAACACGAACATAAGATCTTGGATTTGCGTCGCCATATCTTCGTCTTGGTCGCGGATTTGCTCCATCAACACGCCCTCGACGTTGTTGTCCATATAGTTCATGATCTCTGCCGCTGCCTTCAGGCCGCCAATCTTGGCTGCTTGTGCACCCGCTTGGCCAGCAAACTGTTTCTCCATGATCTCATTCAGCTCTGCGAGTGCAGATGGTTGAACTTCTTCAAGGTTAGCGATTCGCATCATCAAGTCGAGACGGTCACGTTCTGCAAACTGAGATAGAATTTCTGCAGATTGATCCGGTTCCAAATAGGAAAGAACGATGGTCTGAATCTGAGGGTGTTCGTTAATGATGATGCTCGCCACCTGACGAGGGTCCATCCACTTCAACGAGTCTAGGCCTTTCGAGCCTGTACCCAGTAGAATTTGGTCAACAAGGTTGTTGGCTTTATCTTCTCCAAGTGCAGCAACCAGAGCGTTACGCATAAAGTCTTCGCTGCCCATACCAATATTGGTGTATTTCTGAATGTCTTCCAAGAAAGCGCGGTGAACCGCACCGACTTTGTCTTGGCTTAAGTCAGCAGCACGCGCCATGGCACTACCAACTCGTTGAACTTGTTTTGGTTCTAGATGGCGAATTATGCCCGCTGCGTCTTCCTCATTAAGACTGAGTAGAAGGATCGCCGCGCGCTCTTCGCCCGGAATACTTGCTATATCCACGGTGTTTTCTGCTACCTCACCGCCCTCTTCCTGTGGAACTATTTCGTTAGGCATCCTGCATCCAATTCTTAACAACTTGTGCCGCTAGCTCTGGTTCGTTCGCTACAAGAGCTCGTACCGCTTTCAGCACATCTTCATCTTTATGTAAATTAGGTAAGTCAATACTTGATCCAAACTCAAATAACTCACCACCATCCAAATCGCCGCCAATTAGGCTGGTTTCACCATTCGCCCCAATTGGTAGGCCATCTGGGCCATATAGTTGGTCATCATCTTCGTCAGAAGCAGGGTTGAGTAGTTTTTTCATTGCAGGTCGAACTAGAACTAGCACGACAACAATAATCACTAGTGCACTCGCAAACCAACGGATCCAATCATTGAAGTTTGGATGCTCCCAAATAGGCACATCAGCAATCACTTCGGTTTCAGGAACCGCAAACTGCATACTTAGAACGTTCAGTAAGTCGCCACGCGCTTCACTAAAACCAATAGTACCCATCAATAGCTGCTTAATAGAGTTTAGCTCAGTATCTGAAAGTGGCTGGTAGGTCGTCTCACCGGTATCAGGGTTTACGATGGCGCGATTCTTTACGGCGACGGCGACAGTCTGACGGTTAACAACACCAGTTTGACGACGCTCATGACTGATGGTGGTATCTAACTCGAAGTTACGCGTTGCTTCTTTGTGTACTGAGCCTTGTCCAAGGAGCGAACCATCTTTCATTTGGGCGACATCTTGTGGAATTGACGCATCTGCTGGAGGCTGGTTACTTAGTGCCCCTGGAACGCCAGCAACCACACTGCCGTTATTATAATCTTCAAGAGTGTACTCACTTCGCGTCGACGGAGTATTCGGGTCGAAGCTCTTACGTGTCTGCTCAACCGCACTAAAGTCGAGTTGAATATCCACTTGAGCAGTATAGTTACCAAAACCTAGTATTGGGATCAGTACTGAGTCAATCTTTTCACGCAATGCTTCTTCTTGCTTGCGTTCAAGTTCATATTCTTTGCGACGAGCTGATGAAGCCGCATCTTGTGTGCCTGAGCTTAGTAGACGGCCATGTTGGTCGGTGACGGTAATACGGTTAGGTTTCATCCCTGGCACCGCACTCGACACCATATCGACCACTGAATCGACTTCTGCTTGCTTTAAGTTGGTACCGGTTTTAAGCGTTAAGAAAACCGAAGCAGAGGCCTCTTGGTTATGACGAACAAACACGCTTTGTTTCGGTAGTGCTAGAAGAACACGCGCTTTACGCACTTGCTTCATCTCTTCGATGGCTTTAGATAGCTGACGTTCACGGCTCAGTTTAAGACGCTCTTGCTCTAAGCGTTGAGAAACACCAAAGCCCATATCTTGCAGCAGAATGTCATCACCAGCCTGCTTTTCGTTGTTTAGCCCAGCACGAACCATATCGAGCTTAAGGGTATTGAAATCACTCGCTGGCACCAAAATGGTATTACCTTCGAGCTTATAATCCAGTTTTTGCTGATCTAAGTAATCAAGGATAGGGATAAGTTCTTCTGTTTCATACACGCCAAGCGGACGCATTTCAGGCTCTTTGACCCAGAAGAACAACATGACAATGAGGGCAACACAGATCGAAATAGAGAGGACGAGTACGACTTGGCGTAACAGATCGAGATCTCCGACAGCCATGTCGAATTTTGAACTGCTTTTTTCATCCAAATCTGGGTTTTGTACATCTGTATCTAAATCAGTAGTCGATAGCATAGTGCTATCTGGACCACTATCAGAAACTGTCAGATCCGTTGATTGATTTTGTTCTGCCACAGACTTTACCTAAACTTAAACTGGCATGTTCATCAATTCTTTGTACGACTCAACGAGCTTATTACGTACTTGAATTGTTGCTTCAAAAGCGACACTAGATTTGTTTCTAGCGATCATCACGTCGGAAAGAGAAACGTCAGCGTCACCACGGTCAAAGCGCATTTGCATGTTGCTTGATGCTTTAGACAGGGTGTTAACGTTATTAATCGCGTTATTGAGTAACTGACCAAAATCAGCACCAACCGTTTGACCTGTTGCAGCAGGTTTAGTCCCACCCGCTTCAAACATCATGGCTTGCATTTCGCTTTGAAATCCGTCAATTCTCATCAAAACCTCAGTAGTCAACTCTTTGACTTAAATAAGTGCTAGATTAATGACGCTGCAATCCTCATGCCACGTCATTAAGAGAGTGGAAAAATAACACGTTAGTTAGGAATATCAATCCCAGCATCGCGCATTTTTGCTAACTTGTAGCGCAAAGTTCGTGGACTAATGCCTAATTTTTCAGCCATTTCCTTTCTGCGCCCATTACACTCTTCGAGAGTTTCAAGAATGATGGCATATTCTTGGTCACGTAACTCACCACCTAGCCCAGTCCCCGAAGTTAGATTTTTGCTCATATCCGCGACAGGCTTAACATCAGGCACAATCACATCACCACTTTCGACAGCGACTTGTAAGCTTGACGCATCTTGCCAATCCAAACCTTCGAGCAAAATGTGTTCTGAGCCAATGTTGCCATTTTCACTCAAGATCAGCGCGCGTTGTACAACGTTATCCAACTCACGCACATTTCCCGGCCAAGGATAAGCGAGCAGTTTTGCAATCGCTTGTTGTGATACGTTTGGAACTGGCATACCGAGTTTTTGACAATGTCGTTCAACCAAGTGCTTAGCCAGTGGCGCGATATCTCCTTGACGCTCACACAGCGCTGGCCATGTAATTGGGAATACATTCAGGCGGTAATATAAATCTTCGCGGAAGTTACCTTCTTTAACGTATTGCTTGAGATCTCGGTTACTTGTCGCCAGAACACGCACATCAAGTTTGATGCTCTTACGGCTGCCCAAACGCTCCACTTCGCGCTCTTGCAACACACGCAGTAATTTAGCTTGAAGGCTGAGGTCCATTTCGCTGATTTCATCCAGCAAAATAGTGCCGCCTTGCGCTTGCTCAAACTTACCTGGACACGCTTGAACAGCACCAGTAAACGCCCCTTTTTCATAACCGAATAGGGTCGCTTCGAGCATATTGTCAGGAATTGCCGCACAGTTAATCGCCACAAATGGGCCATTTTTGCGATTAGAGGCATTGTGGATATAACGAGACATCACCTCTTTACCTGAACCACTTGGCCCAAGCACCATCACGCTGGCATCGGTTTTGGCTACCTTATCCGCCAGAGCAAGAAGCTTAATACTTTTCTCATCTGCTACCACCGCATCGCCATTGTCGTCTGACTTAACTGGGGCGTAACGACTTACCATGTTCAATAACACTTCTGGAGCAAACGGCTTAGCCATATAATCAATGGCACCATCTTTCATCGCAGACACGGCGTCTTCGATATTGGCATAGGCTGTCATTAGCAGCACAGGAAGGTTTGGCCAATGCTGTTTGATGTTTCTTAGCAACGCAAGACCGCCCATTCCAGCCATCTGCACGTCAGAAACCACAATATCAACGTTATTTGATTTCAGTTTGACCAAGGCATCTTCCGCGCTGTCCGCTTCAAGCCATTCATAGCCAGCTAGAGCGAGAGTATCAACCAATGCCTCGCGTAGACCTTCATCATCTTCTACGATTAATACCTTACTTTGAGCCATCATCATTCTCCAGTCATAGCTTCTTGGTCAGTATGAGGGACGCGTTCCAGTGGAATACACATGGTAAAGCATGCGCCATCACCCTCTTCTGAAATAAGTTCCAATCTTCCGTCATGCGCTCGGCAGACCATTTGCACTACGGCCAAGCCAAGCCCTGTCCCTTGAGAGCGTGTTGTGAAGAAAGGTTCCATAATCTTGTTTTTCAGCTCTTTCGGCACACCAGGACCACTGTCTTGAACCGAAATTTTGAGCTCACCATTTACTGGTCTAAAGAACACATCTACTTGTGATTCCTTGCCAGCTATTTGGATTGCATTCATTACTAAATTGCTTAACGCTGAAGCGATTGCATTGGCGTTACCAAGCAGCTTTGTCTGCTCTTGTTCGACTTCGATAAAGTAGTCGATGTTATTGTTCTTAAGGCCGGTTTCGACCATCGGTGAATACTCAGCCACTAAGTCAGAGATAGTGAACGGCTTAACGACTTTGTTATCACCACCTTTGGCGAACAACAGCATGTCGTTCACTTGCTTCTCCAAATCATGCAGACGGTCCATCAGCTTACTTTGGAAGCGATCTTTGGTCGCCGGCGGTAGATTAGGCGCTGCTAAATTCGATGCATACAACATAGCGCTCGACAGAGGCGTTCGAACCTGGTGCGCGAGCGATGCAACCATTCTGCCTAATGAAGAAAGGCGCTGTAAGTCACTGATTCGTGACTGAAGCAAACGCGTTTCCGTCAAATCAGTTATCAAAATCAACTGACCCGTGGTTGACGCTGAAATCGCTAAACGGACTTTACGGCCATTTCTCAATGAAATTTCGTGACCATCATCTTCACGAGGCGAAAAGGCTTGTTGAATCACTTCAAACCACTTTTCGCCCACTAACGGGATTTCCAATAAGCGCTGTGCTTCTGGGTTGGCTTCTTGAACCACGCCTTGCGTATCAAGCAGAATGACACCAGCTGGCATAACATCGAGCACTTGCTGATAACGTTCGACTTGTTGTTCTAAAGTACCTAGCGGCATTGGGTTATCAGCCTGTGATGTTGAATGCATGACGTATTTTCTACCTTAAAAACTACAATAGCCTGACATGCAATAAGCAAGCCAGGCTATTTTTTAATATTTTCAATGACTTAGCATCAAGTCGAAAATTTGACAGTCAGCAATTCAATCAATTTAGCGCTGTAAGTTGTACTTTCTCATTTTCTCAACCAAGGTGGTACGACGCATACCTAGCATGTCTGCCGCTCTTGCTACCACACCACCTTGCGCTTCCAGTGCCTGATTGATCATATTCACTTCCAGCTCAGCCAGCATCTCTTTCAAGTTAACGCCTTCCGGCGGTAAGCTTTGTGGTGCATTGTCGTGCTCTTGGAACAAGTCAATCGATTCAAGATTGAAATCTTCAGAAAATATATTTTGTAGTGCATCACGCTCCTGTTCTTCAACCGACTCAACATTGTTGTACTCTGGCTGAAACTCAGGAATATCACTGTATCGGTACTTAGTCGGAAGATGATTCACATCAACCAAGCTGTTTGGATACAAAATGATCATGCGTTCTACCAAGTTCGCTAACTCGCGCACGTTACCAGGCCAATCGTGCTCGGTTAACGAGTTAATAGAGCGAGGCGTAAAGCAGATTGGTTGAGCGCCTTCCGCCTCCATGCGAGTCATTAACTCTTGCAGCAATAATGGAATATCTTCAATGCGATCACGGAGAGCTGGCATCTCGATTGGGAACACATTCAGACGGTAGTACAAGTCTTCACGGAATGATTCATCACCAATCATGCTTTCTAGATTACGGTGAGTCGCCGCAATGACGCGAACATTAACTCGAATCGTCGCATTACCACCGACACGTTCAAAGCATCGCTCTTGAAGAACACGTAGCAGCTTAACTTGCATCGGCATTGGCATATCACCAATTTCATCAAGAAATAGTGTGCCGCCTTCAGCCAGTTCAAATCGACCTTTACGGGCAGTAATCGCACCGGTAAACGCGCCTTTTTCGTGACCGAACAGTTCGCTTTCTAACAAGTCTGGCGGAATAGCGCCACAGTTGATAGGTACAAATGGACCATTGCGACGGGCTGAATGGTAGTGGATATTACGAGCAACCACTTCTTTACCCGTGCCAGACTCCCCCAAAATTAATACGTTCGCTTCGGTACCTGAAACCTGTTCAATTAGGTGGCGCACCTCTTTAATGCCCATACTTTGGCCAACCAAACTACGGAACAAGGTGTTTTTACGAGAAGAAGAAGGAACGTTTACCCCTTTACGCCCAAGGAAATCTTTGCAGTGGCGCAGTGCTTCACTAAGCTGAGGGTAATTTAACGGGTACTCCAGTTCACCAACATAGTTTGTCAGTTCTTCTACTGGATATGATTGCTTTCCGGCAATAAGAAGCGGGATATGATTGGCTTGGGATAACTTTTCACTCAGCTTGGTCGGCAGCCTATCGCTGCTCAGAGAACCCAAAATACAGCCAGCCCAAACTTGTGACCAATCGAGATCATCAAGTTGATCAGAGCTGATCGCCTCACATTGTTCCCCAACAAATTCTAAAATATTACTAAGATTGATACGCGCTTGAGCGTCGTCTTCAATCACAAGTAGCTTTGCTAAACCCTGCATAGGTGAGATTGTTTGCCTTTTCTTTTTAAAACGGTGTGGCTGGATAAAGTTGCTAACGTTACGAATAACTATAGTTCAGTTAAACCGCTAGACAATATATAAATTTCAGCAACAAAAAAAGCCACTAGGCTATATGTGGCTTTCTATTCTATTTTAAAAAAAATAAAGGCAACCAAGCAATTAACTGATGTGATGTTAAGCCAAAATCAGCTTTCTGTTATTTTTCAGAAAAAGCTTACATTTAGTACAATCAGTTAAACGCTTGTTGATAATTTTATATACCTACATCATTAGCGGTCAGATTATGGTATTCGTTTGGAATTTGATCCCAAGCTGACTTAATTTCGCGAATAATGTCGATAACATCGTCGATTGGCTGCGGATTGTTTTGGTGATTTGCTTCAGTGATCTGAGTAATCATGAACTCATATAACTGGTCTAGATTTTGAGCAATATCACCGCCATCATCCATTGAAAGACAGCTGCGTAGACTGATGATAATGTCTAACGCTTTACCAAGGCGCTCACCCTTCATCGGGATATTGCCAGCCTGCATTGCCGCTTTCCCCTGAATTAATCGCTCAATAGCACCTGCCATCAACATCTGGACGATCTTATGTGGGGAGGCTGCACTTAGTTGGCTATCAACTGATACCTTCTTGTAAGCCTGTAATGAACCACGCATGATAACCCTCTTAATCTATAAAAACTTTTGATACTGCTGAACAGAACGCTTGCCATGACGATATTTCTTTAACGCCAATGCCAATTCGTCGGTCTTGCTCTGCATCAATTCTACAACAGTTTGAGTGGTCTTAACCGCTTCTTGCCACTGCTGTTTGTGCTTGAGTTCTGGACGAGCTTGTATCGCTTCCAGTAACTTTTGCAAAATCTGTTCCCTTGTATCGACTAGCTGAACGATTTCTTCAGCATTGATTTCTACAACTGCAAGAGTTTCATGGATTTTGTGATCCAGATCTCTCAATAGCGCAATATTTGCATCAAAGTCACTATCCAAGGGCATTCATCATACCTGCTAACTGAGACTGCATTTTACTCGTTGCATCTTGCATCGCCGAAAACTTGGCGTGGGTGCGCTTCTCTAAATTTTCCATACGGCGATCCAGTGCCGCTTGATCATCCTGCATACGATAATTGCGCTCAACTAAGCTGCGCTCACGACTGCGTATGGAGCCAGTAACCCCAGTTAAGCCTTGAATCGCATCTTCAACCTTTTTCGCAAAACCTTGGTTACCACCAAAGAAATCTTCCAATTTATTAAAGTTATTATTGAGCTGACGATCGAGCATCTCATAGTTGATCTCAAGATTACCCTGACGAGTGGTCGTAATACCGAATTCGGTCAAGGTTTTAAGATCGTCAGGTGCAGGTTCCACTCGAGATGAAAACACCGCCTTTAGCCTTGAATCCGCACTGCGCACTATACTGTCCCCTGATAAGGGACCTGCCATACCGGTTGTTGGATCAACACCGCCAAGCTCTTTTGATACTTGATAAAACTGATTGTAGGCTGCGACAAACTGTTCGATGTCTTCACGCACACCCTGTCGGTCATATTCAATATCAATTTCAGACGCAGGCTTACCTTTCTCAGTGCGCCCTTTTAGCGTTAAATCTACGCCATCGATCGCATCTTCGATAATGTTGTTATCACTGGATAACTGGGCAACACCATCGAGCATCACTTTAGCATCCTGCGCGGATTGCACTTCTGTCATGCCGCGGTAGGTATCAAAAGATTGCTGCGCGGCATTTAAATCAGCTTGAGCTTTATCAATACGCTCAAGGTACTCGCGCTCTTCTTTCGGTAGGTTTGCTCGTTCTAGCTCTTTAGCCTGTTCAGGCGTTAACTCACCGGATGCAACACGTAGTTTCAAGGACGCTCTTTGATCCACAAAACCTTGTTCAATACGTGCTTTTTCAAAATCCAGTTTGGCTTGTGCCTCTTTGGGTGTGACATAAGAATCGGTAAGCGTACCTGAAGCACTGTTTGACCAGCCCGGAACATCGCCCATTTTTTCTTTGGCTTTCGCATCGAGTTGTGGCTCAGGTTCCCAGTATGAATCTAATAAGGTACCGGACGCTGTTGGTGTCCAGCCTGGAATACGTTCTTCAGGTTTTAGGTATTTATTCGCTTCAATGCCCGCTTGAGCAGCTGCCGATGTGGCACCACTGGACATTTCATTGCCCGGAGTTGCTTCTTTCGCTGCATTTGGATCGGCACTTATTGCCGCTTGTTTAGAGGCATCGGCAATTTCTTGGTCTACAATTTTTGCCGCTTCGATGTTTCTTTGCGCAATTTTGTCGGCAATCAATTGTTCAGCGGGATTGAGCGGGGAAAGCAATTCTTGAGCTGCCGCACGCGCGCGCTCCAGATCTTTTACACGTTGTTCTAGTGTTTTGTATTCGAGTTGTTTAAGAGTATCACCTGGTTGAGCGTCAACCGTCATCGAAATGTCGTTGTCTTGACCAGATTTATTGGAAGCAACGATTAAACGAGGCCCTGCCGTATCATTGATTACAGCGGCTCGAACACCGGGATTGGATTTACTGCCATTGATACCACGGACGATATCAATCAATTTGGAATTTTGCTGCACGTCAATGGAGAACTTTTTGTCCCCCAATGAAACCTGCAGCTTACCCGGACCAAATTTCGCATCTTCAGGAAGTACATCAGATGCAATTTTGTGGCTTTGGGCAAGCTGCAACACATCAATCGCATAGCGACCAGCGATAGCTTCAGTGGTTGCTGTTGCGGATACAACAGTGTCATCAGTCGATTCCACTGTTCTTGCGGCGAAAGCTTTCTCCTGACGAAAGCTCGCCATCAAGTTTTTCATCGTATCCAGCGACTCTCTGAGTCGACCATAGGCACTGATACTAGAATCAATCTTGGTCTGCTCATTGTTGATGCGTTGCTGCTTAGGTACGCGCTCCGCATCTACAATTTTGCTGACCATAGAATTGATATCCATGCCAGAATTCATGCCTATTGGGCCAAAACTCATTCACTCACCTCAAGTATGGTTACACCGCCTGGTTGAAAAGCCCTGATGAATAACGGGCCGTCTGCTCTCTCAGTCGACGTAAGATTTCCAACATTTCCTCATCTGGAATCTGACGAATAATATCACCAGTATCCGCTTCGTATATCGTTACAACATCTCTACCGGATTCTTCATCCACGCGAAAAGATAAGCCTTTATTGATAGAGGAAATGAAATCATTCATCTCTTCCACAATGCGTTCTCGTTCTGCTCGATTCAGCTTTTCTCGCTCTTTTGAAGCTTCGATAGCCCTTTCAACATTTTGAGTCGCTTTTTCACTTATCTCCGCGGTAGAAACTTGCTCCTTTCGCGAGGAAACTTGCTGTACACCATCATACTTGGAAGCAATTTTAGTGCCACTTTCTGAGCCATAAGGCTGGACGTTCGATGTGTAGGATGGTATTTCCATAACGATCTCCCTTCCACCTTAGCAGGTCACAACATAATGTTGTGCCAATAAGCTCCTATCGAACCCATCGGTTAACCAAGTAAGCTAAGAGCTGCCGACGGAGACTGCTTCGCCTGTGCCAGAATAGAGGTACTCGCTTGTTGAAGGATCTGAGATTTCGTCATCGCAGTGGTTTCCTTCGCGTAGTCAGTATCAACAATTCGACTACGAGATGCATTCACATTCTCGTTGATGTTGTCTAAGTTGGTGATCGCGTGACCAAAACGGTTTTGGAATGCACCCAGTTCAGCACGTTGGCTATCTACAGTTTTCAATGCGCCGTCGATCACTGATACCGCTAGCTGAGAGCCTGCAACTGTCGTTACATCTACATCAGCAACAGTACGATCTTCTGCAGCACCGAAACCAATTTCACCACCTAGTCCACCACCAATAGTGACGTCTGTAGCAACTTTATTAGATGCTGCAAAAAGCTGTAATTTACCTTCTTCACCAACAGATGCTTTCACATCTTCACTTTGACCATTAATGTACGTTGCAAGCTGCTCGACATCGTCGCCAACTTTAGCATTTATGGTGATGTTTTTCGCTTCACCATGTACATCAGTATAGCCCAGTGTAAGGTCGGTCGCTCCTGCTGCAACAGTCCAATCAGCGTCTTTACCAGCGGTTGCAATGTATGCTTTACCACCCATACCCATAGTATCAGAACGCATGTTGCCGATGCCTAGCTGTACAGCTTCACCAGAACTTGCTCCGATTTGGAAAGACTTGTCGCCAAATGTGCCGTTTAGCAGTTTATTACCACCAAAAGAGGTAGTTTCTGCGATACGGTTTAGCTCGTCGTTAAGCGCCGTTACTTCTTCTTGAATCGCGATACGCTCGCCACGAGAGTTAGAGCCGTTTGAAGATTGAAGTGCCAAATCACGCATACGTTGAAGTATGTTGGTGGTCTCATTCATCGCACCTTCAGCGGTTTGAGCAATTGAGATACCATCATTGGCATTTTTTACAGCCATGTCTAAGCCACGGCTTTGTGAGTTTAAGCGGTTGGAAATTTGCAAACCAGCAGCATCATCTCGTGCACTGTTGATTTTATAACCTGAAGATAAGCGCTCCATCGATTTCTGCATCCCGTCAGCGGCACCATTTAGGTAACGCTGTGCGGTCATTGCAGACACGTTCGTGTTTACATTAATTGCCATATTTGATCTCCTTCGGCATTAGGGCGATGTGCCGCAGCGTCTCTCACCTCACTTTGGCACATCTCATTTCTCTCAGTCCTTTAACGGCGAGCAATAAAATACCTTTAGAAAAAAATTCAATTAATTTTCTTTTTTTATCGTTGAGCATATGAAATGTGATGGAGATCATTAGTTTATCTCAGGCAAAAAAAAATCCAGCCGAAGCTGGATTTTTCATGTCTAGGTTTGATTAGCCTAGTAGGCTTAGTGCCGAGTTTGGTGCCTGCTTCGCTTGAGCAAGGATAGAGCTCGAAGCTTGAGAAAGAATTTGCGACTTAGTTAGTGCCGTTGTTTCTTTCGCGAAGTCAGTGTCTTTGATACGGCTCTTAGATGCATTCACGTTTTCGTTGATGTTATCTAAGTTGTTGATAGCGTGGTTGAAGCGGTTCTGGAAAGCACCCAGTTCAGCACGGTGGCTATCTACGTTCTTAAGTGCAGCATCGATGATACCAACAGATTCTTGCGCGCCACCTACAGAAGTTACATCAATCGTATCTACTGTTACGTTTTTCGCTGCACCCATTGAAAGCTCACCAGCAAGACCACCAGAGAATGATACAGCGCCGTCTACTTTATCCGCACCTGCGAATACTTGTAGTTGACCATCTTCGTTTACAGACGCTTTAACCATGTCAGTTTGACCGTTGATGTATGTCGCTAGTTCTTCAATATCGTCGCCTTCTTTCGCGTTGATAGTGATAGTTTGAGCAACACCGTCAGTGTCAGTTAGGTTAAGTGTTAGGTCGTTTGCACCCGCAGCTACAGTCCAGTTTGAATCTTTAGCTGTCGCAGCTTGGTAGCTTTGACCACCCATTTTAGAGTCATCAGAGCGCATGTTGTTTAGTGAAAGCATTACTGCTTCACCGTTGTCCGCACCGATCTGCATTGATTTAGTACCGAACGTACCGTTAAGTAGCTTGTTACCACCGAAAGATGTTGTTTCAGCGATACGGTTTAGCTCGTCGTTAAGTGCTGTTACTTCTTCTTGGATAGCAACACGCTCAGATTTAGAGTTTGAACCGTTAGCAGACTGTAGCGATAGGTCACGCATACGTTGCAGGATGTTTGTTGTCTCATTCATCGCACCTTCAGCAGTCTGCGCGATAGAGATACCGTCGTTCGCGTTACGCACAGCCACGTCTAGACCACGGCTTTGTACGTTTAAGCGGTTAGAGATTTGTAGACCCGCTGCATCGTCTTTAGCACTGTTGATCTTAGAACCAGATGACAAACGCTCCATTGAAGTTTGTTGAGCGTTGTTCGCGCTATTTAGGTAACGCTGAGCTGTCATTGCTGCTACGTTTGTATTTACATTCACTGCCATGGTGATTTCTCCGTTTGATTTTCCGATGTTTCCGGTTTCCGACGTCTCGGAAAACCAAAGTAGTTCTCTCAAAAGTTACATTTATTAACGGCGCTATTTCCAAAACCTTGAGGTTTTTTTTAAGTTTTTTTCGAAAAAAGTTCTATTGATGAGAAAAGCGTGATTAAACGTTAATAAAGTCATTTTTTCGCTAAAGCTTTCGCTTCGGCTGTCGATAATGCTCTCTTGCCTTAAATTAACCGAGCAGCGTTATCGCTAGATTTGGTTGTTGCTTAGCTTGCGCCAAGATAGATGTACTCACTTGCTGCAGAATTTGCTGCTTAACCATTTGGGTGGTTTCTTTCGCGAAATCGGTATCTTTAATTCGGCTATTGGACGCTGACAGGTTTTCGTTCACATTGCTCAAATTGTTGATGGCGTGATTAAAGCGATTTTGCATTGCACCAAGTTCAGCTCGATGGCTATCAACATAATTGAGTGCGGTATCGAGAACGGAGACAGCCCTTTGTGCCCCCCCAACATCAGAAATATCTATGTTATCAACCGCTTCATAACCAGCCAGGTTCATATTAAGCTTATTCGCCAACCCACCAGAAAAGGAAATCGTTCCTGCAGTTTCCTTACCTGCCATAAAGATTTGCAGTTGCCCTTCTTCATTAACAGAGGCTGATACTTTGTCCGTTTGACCATTGATATAAGTCGCTAACTCTTCAATATCGTCGCCTGATTTAGCGGTTATATTGATGCTCTCTTGCTGACCTTTAGCATTGGTGTATTGCATGATTAGCTTCTGGCCTCCCTGAGGAACTTGCCAGGAACTGTCCGCTTTACCTGCGGCAATATAGCTAAACCCGCCCATCTCTAAACTGTCTGAGCGCATGTTTTTTAATGAGACTTGTACCGCTTCACCAGAACTTGCACCAATCTGAAAAGAAGAAGAGGAAAATGAGCCATTGAGCAATTTTCGACCACCAAAAGAGGTGGTTTCTGCGATTCTATTCAATTCATCATTTAAAGCGCCCATTTCTTCTTGTAACGCATCTCGCTCAGCGCGACTGTTTGAGCCATTAGCAGATTGCAATGATAGATCTCGCATACGCTGCAATAAGTTGGTGGTTTCGTTCATCGCCCCTTCTGCGGTTTGCATGATTGAAATACCATCGTTGGCATTACGCATTGCAACATCAAGCCCGCGCATTTGAGATTCAAGGCGATTGGATATTTGCAAACCCGCAGCATCATCTTTGGCACTATTAATACGATTGCCCGATGCCAACCTTTCTAACGACTGGTTGAGCAAGTCCGTCGCATTCGTCAGGTGACGCTGCGCCGTCATTGCAGAGACATTGGTATTAACAGTGATGGCCATGATTAAGCGATCTCCTTCTTTCAGTTACTCTTTGTATCGGCCAACTGGACTATTCTTTAAGGGAATTTGCATAAAAAAACCGAAGCACTTGGCCTCGGTTTTTTTTAAAATTCAGTGTGGTACTACTTAACGTTTAAGCTCTGTAGCATCGGTGCCGAAGGAGCAAAGAAGTAAGCCCCTGTCACAGCGGTTGTAAAGCGCAGCAGTTGGTCAGTTTTACCATCCGTTACGCCATACATGCTCTCTAGCATCGCTTTGAAGTTATGTAGTGTATTACAGTAAGCAATGAACAGCAGACCATGCTCACCTGATACACTGCCGTATGGCAAGCTATGGCGAACAATCTTAAGGCCTTTGCCTTCTTCTTTAATATCAACACGACCAACGTGTGACGCAGCAGGTACGTCATCTAACTCGATAGAGTCAGGCTTAGTACGGCCAATCACTTTCTCTTGTGCTGATACATTCAAACGATTCCATGATGGAAGATTGTGAATAAAACGCTGCACCATCACATAGCTACCACCAGCAAACTCGCCTTGTGGAACAATCGCCACTTCTTCACGTTGAGCATCTTTCGGGTTCTCTGTACCGTCAACGAAATCGGTCATATCACGCGAATCTAGGTAGCGGTAACCGTAAGTTTCATCAACCACTGACACATTCTCAGAAACCTGAGCGAAAAACTTACGCAGTAGGTAGAAGTGCAAATCATGACGATTAGAGTGGCAGTGAATCAAAACATCGACATCTGAGCTAGGTGCGATTGTTTCACCTTCACCTAATTGCGGGAAGTCAATCAACTCACTAGGAACCGAGACATCAAACTTGCCCCAAAAGGCTTTAGTAAATGCAATTGACAATGTCAGCTCTGCACCAGGCTGTTTAGCATTAAGTTCTTCAACCAGTGCCGGTAGTGCTTGCAGCTGAGCTAACACGCCTTGAACATCTTGGTTCACTTTCAACAAAGTGTATTGTGCAAATGGTCCTGCTTCAGGAAGAATTGCGCTTTGAGGGTATGACATTATGAGTTCCTCACTTAATTTTTTTGCTCAGTGTATTTCGTTTTGATTTCAAAGTATTGATAGCGATCATCGCTTGCTTCGATCACTGCATTGGAGGGTTATGAAAACTGTCTCTCACACTGCGGCTTCTTGCGATATAAATAATTAACCATAGCAGCAGTAACATTACCGCCCCATTTGCCCAACTGAATGCGCCGTGTACCAAATACACATGATACATGGTCTGGGACAACTGCAAAGCAGCGGTCACAAGCGTGATGCTTCGCCCCCAAGCAACAAATCGATTCACCCAATGACGTTCAGGACTGCGCAGGTTGACAAGCCACATCAGAGCGATGCTAGGGCCCCCCATCGCAAGACCCAAATAGAGCATGGTGTTGTCTGGGTAGACAATTGAAAGAATCTTACTGCCACTTTCTCGACTTGCACCAGCCACGACAAAGACTATCCAAGCTTTAGCTAAAAACAACCAGCTAAACCAAAGCAGCTTCGGGGCTTTTAAAAAGCCATGCTTATCATATTGTTCTATTGCGTAACGCACTGATCGGTAACTACTGATTTGAAATTAGCTTTACTCTATACCATTTGACGCAATTTTCTATCAGTAAATGGTAAGAGCAAAGGAATTGAAGGCTATCCTTTGATGCACCGTATAATCGAAAGAGCAAGGAACAGACAAGGAAAAACTGGCGAGCAAAATACGTTTCATTCAAAGACTCATGATTTTGTACAGTATGTTGGAATTATATCGTGATAGGATAAAACTATCTTTGATCTCGCAAGACCTATCACTATGAAAAACAAAGTCGTTCCCTCACAAGAAACGCAAACAGAAGCGATGAAAATAGCTAAAGCGACTCAAAAGCCAGGACAAACCAAAGAGCAAACGAAATTGGTTGCTCAAGGTATTGAAAAAGGTATCGCCCAATACAAAAAACAGCAAAAAGAACGCGCTCGACAAGCAGATAAAGCGAAAAAGAAAGCCCAGAAATCGAAACAACAGTCTCAACAATCCAATCAAGAGATCGTAACGGAAGAAGTTTACGCACAAGAAACGGGCAACAAAAACGCCTTACTTCCTTGGGCACTATTAGCGATAAGTTGGATAGGATTTATTGTTTATGTTAGCCAGAACTAGTCTACTTTTTTCAGCACTGCTACTCATCAGTGGTTGCACTACGCCAATGAACACCTTAAAGCCAAGCGCGCAGCCAGTGCATCTAAGGTTAGACTCTCAGTTTAATGCCGAAGATTGCCAGTGGCTCGGTGAAGTCACTGGCAGTGAGGGACATTGGTATAGCTATCTCTTTTTCCCTAACGATGTGCTCATACGTGGGGCGTTAAACGATATGAAGAATCAAGCTAGCCTGCTTGGTGGCAACACGGTTTACCTGACCAACCCACAAGATTTTGCCACCTCATTTACCGTCATGGGCAACGCCTATACCTGCCCTTAGCTAACCTCAAAACCAAAAAAACCTAGTGCGACACACTAGGTTTTTATTTATCAGGCTTTAAAGCCTAAGCTTGCGGCTATATCTGATTCTCGCTCAGTAACCCATTGACTATCAAATGGTCCCCAATCGGATAGTTGGTAATAGCCATCATTATGACGTCGACCGTCTTGTACAAACATCAGCTCAATGCCGATTCCAGGTAGCGCTTTAATTACGTCTTGAATGGTTCGACGTGGCCAGCCTGTTTGCTCTATGAGTTTCGGGACATTTGGGCGCTCTAAGTTTTCAACCAATAATGCAAGATACAAGCGCCTCGCAAAAACAGGACTCAACTCCATTGATACCTCCTATAAGTTTCTAGAGTCATTATTTCTGTTTTGCTTTGTCATGTGTTGAGTTTGATCAAAAACTCTACGATCGTCATTGCTTGAAACACATTTTTTTTGCCCAATGAAATATATCCATCACACTTTTGTCTCTCTATTCACTTCCTGATAGGATGCTTGAATAATAAAAAAGTACTTCTAAAGGTTTTACAATGACAATCACTATGTATGGCATTCCTAACTGCGACACGATAAAAAAGGCCAAGAAATGGTTAGAAGCAGAAGGTGTCGAATACAGCTTTCACGACTACCGCAAACAAGGTGTTGATAAAGCAATGGTTGAAACATTTTGTCAGCAACTAGGCTGGGAGAATGTACTCAACAAGCGCGGCACAACCTACCGTCAGCTGACCCAAGAGCAAAAAGACTCGCTAAATGAAGCCAATGCGATTGAGCTTCTTGTTGAGCAACCTGCAATGATTAAGCGCCCTATTCTTGTCACTGGTGATAGCTACCACTTAGGTTTTAAAGCTGACCAGTACACAGCAATATTCTCATAATTTTTTTGAAAGGATTTCAAGGATGACAGACAGCCCAACTCTGGCTCTCGCAAAAGATTTAATTAGCCGCCAATCAGTCACACCAGAAGATGCAGGCTGCCAAGATGTAATGATTGAGCGTTTAAAGGCGCTTGGTTTTGAAATTGAAGTAATGGTCTTTGAAGATACGACGAACTTCTGGGCTCGCCGTGGCAGTGAAGCGCCCCTGTTTGCTTTCGCTGGCCATACGGATGTTGTGCCAGCCGGTAAACTTGAGCTTTGGGATACCCCTCCTTTTGAGCCCACTATTAAAGATGGCTTCTTACACGGTCGCGGCGCGGCGGATATGAAAGGCTCGCTAGCCAGTATGATTGTTGCCGTTGAGCAGTTCATTGCCGCCAACCCAAATCATAAAGGTTCGATTGGTTTCTTGATTACCTCTGATGAAGAGGGCCCTTTCATCAATGGTACGGTTCGCGTTGTAGAAGCGCTGATGGCGCGTGGTGAAAACATCGACATGTGTATTGTAGGTGAACCTTCAAGTACTGAGATTGTTGGCGATGTAGTTAAAAACGGCCGCCGCGGCTCTATTACCGGTGATTTAACCGTGAAAGGGATTCAAGGCCACGTTGCCTACCCGCATTTGGCGAAAAACCCTGTTCACCAATCACTGATGGCGATTCATGAACTGGCGACAACGGAATGGGACCAAGGTAATGCATACTTCCCACCAACCAGTTTTCAGATCCCAAATGTTCACGCCGGAACGGGTGCCTCAAACGTGATTCCAGGTGAATTCAACGTTCAATTCAACCTGCGCTTTAGCACTGAGTTAAATAACGATGCCATCGTATCACGTGTGACTGAAACGCTAGATAAGCATGATCTCGATTACGACTTGAAGTGGTCATTCAACGGCGACCCATTCCTTACCGACACAGGCGCACTGCTGGATGCTGTCGTCGATGCCGTCGATGCGGTAAACCAAACAAAACCAGCATTGCTGACAACAGGTGGAACATCAGATGGCCGCTTCATTGCCCGCATGGGTGGTCAGGTTGTAGAGCTTGGTCCTGTTAACGCCACTATTCACAAAGTGAACGAATGCGTGAAGGTTGATGACTTAGAGAAGCTAACCGACATGTACCAGAAAACACTAGAAAACTTATTAGCCTAA
Source organism: Vibrio sp. 2433-A1 (assembly GCF_056726085.1). Classification (NCBI taxonomy): domain Bacteria; kingdom Pseudomonadati; phylum Pseudomonadota; class Gammaproteobacteria; order Vibrionales; family Vibrionaceae; genus Vibrio; species Vibrio sp. 2433-A1. The sequence goes on along the minus strand of NZ_JBRESC010000011.1, from coordinate 56,321 downwards.
TGATGACGCCCGAACAACTGACTGGTCAGACACAAACTCACTTGGTTGAAACTGTTGTCGGACAAAAAGCGTTCTTGGTTCACGCTAAAGTGAGTCAAGATATACTCGCACTGAAACAGTCAGCAACTCGGGCGGGATTCAACCTCAATATCGCCAGCGGCTTTCGCAATTTCGAGCGTCAGATGACAATTTGGAATAATAAAATGGCAGGCAAAACGGCCATTTTAGATAGTGACAGCCAACCACTGAATACTGACACTTTAACGGAGCAGCAGAAGGTGATGGCGATTTTACGTTGGTCGGCGCTGCCAGGTGGCAGTCGTCATCATTGGGGAACCGATTTCGATATTTTCGATCGTGGCAGTCTACCAAAAGATACCCAGCTTCAACTAGAGCCTTGGGAATACCTGACAGGCCACCAACAAAGCTTCTATCTGTGGCTAAGGGAAAATATTCAGCAACATGGCTTCTTCTTCCCCTATGCACATGATAAAGGCGGCGTCGCTCCCGAGCCTTGGCATATTAGCCATAGAGCCACGACCAAGCAGTGCTTGCAACAGCTAACACCAACTCTTCTTACCGAGCAACTCGCGTCTGCTCCCATTTTGGGTAAACAAGTAGTGTTAGGCCAACTGGAAACGATCTACAATCAGTTTATTAGCAACATACATCAATAGGTAGCGAAATGGATTTACTTTTCAACCCTTGGGTTATCATTGTTATCGTATTGAGCGTTGTGATCGGTAATATTGCCGCACTTAAATATACCGCCACCATGAAATTTGGCCAGAGTGCAAAAAAAAAGAAAAGTGACTCAGATGACCATATTGACGAGTCTGAAGAATCAAAAAAAGATGCTCCATAGAGCGTCTTTTTTATTGCGTCAAATCTGGTATCACTACTTAATATGATCCCACGACATATTCGATACAATTCGGCAGTCATCGCATTTGAAGTAGAAGATGTCGTGCAGTGGCTCATCTAGCAACCACTCACCACCACACTTCGGACATTTACGTGCCTTTTCATCCGCAAGGCTCTTGCCACCAACGCGATACTGGTAGTAGAACGTCGGAATTTTCGTGATGTATTCAATACGGCCGCGTAAATCCCAACCGCGCTTGAACAACACACTGTCTGCATCACAAATCTCATGCAGTGCCGCATGTTCCGCGCGACACCCTCCCGCCATTTGGATCTCATCACAAGCCTGCCACTCGGTCTGCCATTTAACGACAGCCTTATGATCGCCGTTTAAGGTAGCGCCATTTCGGTAAAGTGGGATTGGCAGTAAGGTTTCACCACAACGCAAAGGAGAACACGTATGGACATACGTTGTGTACAGCACTTGCCAACTTGGCGACTCATCTTCAGCGGCTTCCTCTGAGTTAAGATCTCGGCCTAGCATACGCATTTTGGGGGCTAATAGACTCGCCTCCGATAAACGATTGAGACACACTTTAACGAAATCAGAATGGTATTTAGGATGTAAGCTATCTTGCTCCGGGCAAACCACACGAACAAAAAACTCACCATCGCCCATCACGATTGGAAATTCACGGCCAAGCACTTGACCATTGTATCGAAGCGCATCCATCAAACCATTAATCGCTTTATCAACGGCCGACACGGTGGTGTTGTCAAAACACTCAAACTGAAGCTCTACAACGTACATGATTACAACACCACAGCTTCAAGGTTGGCTAAGAATTCCGCAACATCCTGAGCCAGTACATCACGCTTGTCGGTACCCAGACGCTCTAAAATAACGTTACCAGTGATATTACAGATAGAAATAACGTCTAACTCTGCATCTGTCGCAGCAATAAATACTGTTGGTTTAAGCTTTAAGCGGCGTTGAGTAACAAGATGACCTAGAATATTTTCTTGTAAGCGAACAAAGTCTTCGTCGCTCCATACTTGCAGTAGCGTTAACTCATTGTCCTGCCACGTTGCCTCCATATCGGCGCTGTATTGAGATCCGTAGAAAGTTTTAATGTCTTCATGCAGGGTAAGCTCGATACCGTTTTCTACATTGGTAAAATCGGCTGGCTCATCACGCTGACAAGCTTGCCACTCTACCGCCTGTTCAGTTTTACTTTCGACACAAGGTGACACAAGGTCGACCAACTCTTCGCTTTTTGGTAAATGACCCGAAGCATCAAGGTGCGCCTGACGGTATTTTTCACTGAATGAGAGCAACGCTTGCAAGGCATTATCAGCCATTAGATTCTCCAACATGAATATTCGCTTTTAACAGCGGGATTGCGTAAAATTCTCGTCATTCTAATAGAAAATGAACAAAAGTATGAGCAAATATTCTGATGCAAAAGAGCTTGCTGGCCTAACCTTGGGTCAAAAGACTGAATACGCGAACCAATATGACCCTAGCCTACTCCAACCTGTACCGCGTAGTTTGAACCGTGATGACCTTAATCTCGGCGATACTCTACCGTTCCAAGGCTGCGATATTTGGACGCTGTACGAGTTGTCATGGCTTAATGATAACGGCTTGCCTCAAGTAGCGGTCGGTGAAGTCTCGATTCCCGCCACCAGCGCAAACCTTATCGAGTCGAAGTCATTCAAGCTCTACCTCAACAGTTTTAATCAGACACGCTTCTCTACTTGGGATGACGTTGAAAAAACGCTGATCAAAGATTTGTCTCACTGCGCCGGTGAAGAAGTGAGTGTGACGGTTCGCTCTGTGGTCGATTACACAGATTCTGTGATTGTCACTATGGATGGAGAGTGCATTGATAACCAAGAGATCGAGATCACTAGCTATGATTTCGACCGCGCGTTACTGACAGGAGCAGCAACAGGTGACAATGTAGAAGAAAGTGTTCACAGTCACTTACTCAAATCCAACTGTCTGATCACCAACCAGCCTGACTGGGGCAGCGTTGAGATCAGTTATACAGGTAAACAGATCGACCGAGAGGCATTACTTCGCTATCTTGTCTCTTTCCGTGAACATAACGAGTTCCACGAGCAATGTGTTGAGCGCATCTTCACTGACATTATGGAATTTTGTCAGCCACGCGAGTTAACCGTGTATGCACGCTATACTCGTCGCGGTGGTTTAGACATTAACCCATACCGCTCTAACGTTCGCACTCAACCAAACCACAACCAACGCATGGCGCGTCAATAGGGATTTACTCAGGATGTTAAATGTACGCTGGGAACGAATTATAGGCATGCTATTGCTGATTGTGTCATCACCATTATTAGCCACCAGTACAATCTACTCATCAACAGTGCTGAATGAGGCAAACACCTTAGTTGAAGTGGTGCCAAAGCAAGCAAAAAAACTAGCAGCAAACTACCTAGCTCAGCGTACGCTTTCTGACACAACTGAAAAAAGCCCGTCGGCTATCTCTCGCGATGAAACCGATAGCCGTACACGCACCCCAGGTGGCACTATTGATGCCTTGCGTATTCTCGCACGCGCTGAGTTTAACCTTGGCAGTCAAGAAAGTGCGTTAAGGCATTTAGCGGAAGCCAAAGACATTGCCACTAACTATAAACTGCCATACCTGCAGATCGATATCGACTTACTTGAAACTCGTCTGACTTGGAGCATCGATAAAGATGCGATTGCGGCGCGCAAGAAAATCGAAAAGCTCGAACAGAGCTACTCAAAAATTAATAATACTCAGCTTGTCGCCCGTGGCCTTAGATACAAGATGACCATGTTAAAAGCGGATATTGCCTCTGCGGAAGGTGAAGTCGATGTGGCCAACAAGCTGTACCTAGAAGCAAAGCCTTACGTTGATAACTCCAAGTCAACCCGCACTCTAATTGAGTACCACGCCACCGTCGGTAAGCACTTACTGCAGAACAAAAAATACAACCGCGCTCTATCAGAACTGTTAATCAGTTACTGGAAAGCGATTGAAACGGACTCTGCCCTGCAACTGGCTCAAGTAAACCGTATTTTGGGTCAACTATTTTACGAACGCCGCGTACTGGATAAAGCCAATGACCACTTTTCTCAGGCGGCTGATTTTTACGACAACTACCAGAGCTCCCCTATGATTGCGCCTATCTTAAAGCGCATGGGCGATATCTATTACCACCAAAACAAATATAACCTCGCGCTGGTTCATTATTTTAATGCAATGGATCATGAGCGCATGCAAAACAACATTGAGAGCGTGATTGAAATCCGCATCTCTTTAGCTGCCACTTATTTGCAACTGGTTAACTACACTTTGGCCGAGCAATATCTAAACCGAGCAGAAGAGCTACTAGAATATGCTAGCATCCCTCGCTTAGAAGCCTATGCATACTTACTGGAGGCAGGGCTGGCTCGACATAAGCGTGAGTCGGATAAAGTCTTAGAAAACGCACAGAAAGCGTTAGAGATTGCGCAGAAAGAGCAGGACATTAGTACTCAAAAAGCCGCTTATCAATTGCTCTACTTAGGCAATGAACAAAGTGGTCAATATAAGATGGCGCTTGAATACCTGCTGTCCTACAACTCGTTAGCCACGATTGAACAGCAAGAGCTGGATATGATAAGTGAAGATGCCTTCCGCCAGCAAAAAGACTTTGTCGAGCAAAGCTTGCACTTAAGTGGTCAAAAAGAAGAGCTTGAACAAACCCACGCGGAATATCTTAAGTTCAAGAAGATCACCTTAACTCTGTTTGTGCTCTCAGCACTGCTGTTCATGTTCTTGTTACGTCGTGGTCATGTCATCAATGTCCAAAAAGACGAGCTTGATACGCTAAACGAAGACCTTTATACCCACTCTCGTTCTGGGCTGAAGAATCTACGCATGCTCAATGCTAAGTTGCCAGCTTCTTTGGAAGAGAGTAGCCATAAATTTGAAAAGTGGCATGTGGGTGAGTTAATCCATGAGCCGCTTAATGACCGACTACGTTTTGTAATGATTGACGTGCCTTTCCTACGTAATATGTATCTGCAACACGGCTACCAAGACGGTCTTAAACTGGAGCGTGCGTTCGGTGAATTCCTGCAACAACGCATTGAGCATCCTGCTCGTATTTACCACTTTTCAGACGCCAACTTGCTTTATATCGAGCCAAATAGCGAACGTAATACCGACCCAGAACAACTGTTTGAAAAAATTCAACAGTGGATAATGGAGTTCGAACCAGAGCGTATTTTAAATCGCATCATTCGTATTGGTATGGCTGATTATCCGTTCCTACCTAGGGCTTATACTGCCGTTAATGATAAGGAACTAATTGATGTGCTACTGATGTCTACCAGTACTGCGCGTACACTAAGCATGAAGGAACACTGCAGTCAGTGGGTCTACCTAAGAGCGATCGATAACGCGCCTGCGGCTAGTTTAGCAACAGGTAATATTCGCAAGGCCTGCAAGCATTCGATAAACCAAGGGTTAATAAAAGTACACTCTTCGTTCAAGAATGAGGACAGCATCAAAAAACTATTAAAAGATGAATAAAAGCTCATCAAACAAACGTAGTAAGTCGTGACGCCCGTGATTTATTTGATATTATCTACAGATTAATAAATAGAAGTAGATTATATCTTTAAGTTTATATTTCATGGGCGCTCTCGAACAAGATCTTCAGTCACAGCTGCACAACCTGAAATCTCAATTGGAACAAGTTCGATTGACACAAAGGGACACTTCGTTCAAATTTAAAAGAGAACAGAAGGTACTTCAGCGCATCATTGCGTCGCTAAGTAACGCCTATAAAAGTGAGAATCCGCGTCTTCAAGCGGGTCTAATGGAACTCACTCAAGCTATCGAACAACAGCAGGACGTCAGTACTCTTATACCGAAACTTGCGGTATTAGAACGTCTGCTAAAACAACAAGGCTTGGCTATGGACACCCAGAGTGAACACCTAGATACGCAGATCAAAAACAGCGGAGAAACGCTGCTACGCTTAACGGGCCTGCCCGCTAAGATTAAACGTGATCTGCGCGATTTACTCAGCTACTCCAACGGACTGTCGCACCCAAAATCAGAACAAGCAATGCGACTACTAAGCCTTTACGAACGTTCTGTTAAGATCATCACTTCTAATCCTGATTACAGCATCAACCAAGTATCCAACAGCGCCGATCGTGAACTGCAGCTACGTCTATCAGAAGAGCTACAACACCTAATTACGGAACTTGATTTCGAAGGTGAATCTGGCGATCTTCTGGCGGATATTCGTGCTAAATTGCTGACGGGAGTCAATAGTCATACGCTACTTGAACTCACCCTGCAGACATTAAAGCTGGTCATAGAAGGCACGCGCTATGAGCGTAAAACGTCAGAGCAATTCCTTGAGCAAGTGAACTCATCTCTTGCCTCTTCACTAAAGAGCTCAGCACAAAACGTTCAGCAATCTCAAAGTTATTTTGATACTCGCCAAGAGATGAGCACAGAGCTGGGTGAGTTAATTAGTGTCACTCAAGAAAAAGTCACCAACGCAGAAGATTTGGCCGGATTAAAGACACAAGTCAATCCGCTGCTTGATCAGCTCAACTCTTTGACCGAGCGTTTGAAACATGCAGAACAACGCGAACAAGCGCTTTTAGAAAGAATGAATTACGGCAAGAATCAACTGGAAGCTCTGTTTGAAGTGACCCAAGATTACCGCCGCCGTTTAGAAGACCAAGCCCAGCGTATGCTTCTCGACCCACTGACCAAAGTGTACAATCGCGCCGCTTTTGGCGATCGACTTGAGCTCGAATACCGCCGCTGGATTCGCGCGCAGCATACGCTACGTGTCGTCATTCTTGATATTGATTGCTTTAAAGCAATCAATGATAGCTTTGGCTATAGCGCGGGTGACAAGGCACTGAAAATCATTGCTCGCACGATCAAAAAAGAGCTACAAGACACGGATACTGTTGCACGTTTCTCTGGGGAAGAGTTCATCCTGTTACTTCCAGAAGTCACAGATAGCGATGCATTTAGCTTAATTCAGACCATTCAGAGCCAAGTCTCGAAACTGCCATTTAAGTTCCGTGACCGCAATTTGATGATTACGCTTTCGGCAGCCAGTACCGCATTTAAAGATTCAGACACCCCTGAAGAGCTCCTAGAGCGCCTCAACTTATGCCTCAATGAAGCGAAATCTCTGGGTAAAAACCAACTCGTATGGCGCTAAGCCTATTAATATTCACGCTCCAAAAATCTAGTTCCCTCCACTTCATTTTGTGACTCACCTTTATATATCAGTTAGTTAGCTTCACTATCAGCAAAAACCTGCTAAGCTTAAGAAACCCGTCGCAAAAACGCAGATATAACAGCGACGCATAAGGACAATAATAACAACAACGCTTTTACTCACGACTTGTGAGTTGCTAGTCAAGGAGGTCACTATGATCACGCATATTAGTCCAGCAGGTAGTATGGACCTACTCTCTCAACTTGAAGTTGAGCGCCTTAAGAAGACCGCTGCTAGTGATCTATACCAGCTATACCGCAACTGTACGCTCGCGGTGCTCAATTCAGGTAGCCATACCGACAACTCCAAAGAGCTGTTGGATAAATACAAATCTTTTGACGTCAACGTGGTACGCCGTGAGCGTGGGATCAAGCTTGAACTAAGCAATGCTCCTGAACACGCATTTGTTGATGGTGAAATCATTAAAGGGATCCAAGAACACCTGTTTTCTGTGCTGCGCGACATTGTCTATGTCAACATGCACCTAGCGGATAACCAACGTCTAAACCTCACTAATGCTTCGCATATCACCAACCTAGTGTTTGGTATTTTGCGTAATGCTGGCGCGCTAACTCCGGGCATCGAACCTAACCTTGTGGTCTGCTGGGGTGGTCACTCCATCAACGCTATCGAGTACCAATACACACGTGAAGTGGGTAACGAGCTTGGCCTACGTGAAATGAACATCTGTACGGGTTGTGGCCCAGGCGCAATGGAAGGCCCAATGAAAGGCGCAGCGATTGGCCACGCTAAACAGCGTTACTATGAGCAGCGCTATCTTGGCTTGACCGAGCCATCAATCATTGCCGCAGAGCCGCCAAATCCTATCGTCAATGAGCTAGTCATCATGCCCGATATTGAAAAACGTCTCGAAGCGTTTGTTCGTATGGGCCATGGTATCGTCATCTTCCCCGGTGGCGCTGGTACTGCCGAGGAGCTACTCTACATCCTTGGTATCATGATGCATCCAGATAATGCTGATCAACCTTTACCAATTGTGCTAACGGGTCCAAAAGAGAGTGAGCAATACTTCCGTTCTATCGACCGCTTTATTGGCGATACCTTAGGTGAAGCGGCGCAGAAACACTACCAGATTGTGGTTGATGACCCTGCGAAAGTCGCGCAAATCATGAAGCAACGTATGGGCGATGTGCGCCAACACCGTAAAGATACTGGTGACGCATACAGCTTCAACTGGTCACTAAAAATTGAGCCTGAGTTCCAACTGCCATTTGACCCAACCCATGACAACATGGCGAGCTTAGATTTACACCTTAATCAACGCCCTGAAAACCTCGCGGCAGCACTACGCCAAGCATTCTCTGGCATTGTTGCAGGTAACGTTAAAGCGGAAGGAATTCGAGAAATCGAACGCCATGGTCCATTTATTCTCGATGGCGACGTTGATCTGATGAAGAAGATGGACAAGCTACTGAAAGACTTTGTTGAGCAAGACCGCATGAAGCTACCAGGTGGCACAGCTTACGAACCTTGTTACCAAATCAAGACCACCAGCCAGTGACTGACTGGTAATCTAAACACTATCCGATACAATAAGGGCTTCATGCCCTTATTTTTTTGATTTGTATGTCTATTCATCTTGTTATCATCGATGCGTTAAATCTTATTCGCCGAGTTCACTCTGCACAGCCAGATCCTACCGATATAGCAAGAACCATTACGACTACCTCTCGTACTCTGAATCGAATCTTATCTGAGTCTCAGCCGACCCATATCATTGCAGTGTTTGACCACCACCTGCAAGAGCGAGGTTGGCGTGCAGAAATCTGGCCTGAGTACAAACAGAATCGTAAACCAATGCCAGAGCCATTAATGAATGGCTTGGAAGCGATCCAAGATGCGTGGTGGCAACTGGGCATAGATTCGTTGCTGTCTGATGGCGACGAGGCGGACGATCTAGTCGCAACACTGGCGATCAAAGTGGCTAGCCATAATGAGAAGGTCACGATCATTTCGACTGACAAAGGCTACTGTCAGTTGCTGTCGCCTACCCTGCAGATCCGAGATTACTTCCAGCATCGTTGGTTAGATCAACCCTTCATTGAGAAAGAGTTTGGTGTTAAGCCAAGTCAGCTTTCAGATTACTGGGGATTAACTGGAATTAGCTCAAGCCAAGTGCCTGGCGTACCGGGTATAGGGCCAAAAGCAGCCAAAGAGATCCTAACTCAATTCACCGATATTGAACAAGCTTATGCTAGCAAAGAGCTACCATCCAAATATCGTATAAAGCTAGACCAACACATAGAATCTGCGCGAAAATGCAAACAGATCGCAGCGCTTAAAACAGATATAGAGCTTGGGTTCAATTTACAAGACTTACGTTATACTCCGAGCTAATCTGCAATAAAAACACCGAGGTAATATGTTCTCACCAAAAACGCTTCTTCTTTGCCTATGCCCTATCATATTAGCAGGGTGCAACGGTGACTCGAAACACTCTACTCCCCCAGTTAATCAAGGAACTAGCTTTAGTCAAAGCTTTTCTATTTCACCTGATCCTATGGAAAGCGTAGAACTACAACGCGATACCCCGATAACAGATATAACAAAACCCGATCAGTTTAAGTTTGGAGATATTGAAGTGACCGAGTCCAATAATAACTCCATCACTATTACCAACAAAACCCCACAAACAATTAACTCCTTTACCGCTACAATAGGCGGAACAACAAAAATAGCATTATTCAAGCTTCCTGATACGCTTCCGGCTTACAAACAAGCAACATACACCTCTAATACCGCAACACTCACAGGCATTAAGGTTGTTAACCAACTACGTATGTTTACGCCCCAAGTTGATATGACAGACCCTGATAAAGTCGTTTGTCCTAAATCTGCTGACAAAGCCTGTTATTCTGCACCAAACTCAAATGAACGTGAGATCTATGAGGTTGTGCTAAGTAATATGCATAATGCATTTAACAGACGTAGCTTGCGCACACAGCTAAACCGTTACTTTAGTGACGCGGATGAGTGTCATAAATACGTCTGCAGCCAGTATACAAATAAAGGCATTAGCTATGCAGACCTTGGTTACCTAAAATACAGTATGAAAAACCATCAACTGCGTATGAAAGTGATGAACAGCCACTATGCTGCAGAAGGAATGGGCGGTGGTAACACACCGAACTTAGACGACCTTTTCTCTGACCAAGGAGGAATGGCCTCTTATTGGCATGAGTACCTTGATCCAAACGACTCTCTGCATTATAAAGATTACGGAAATGGCCTATATAATGTCGTTTGGCATGAAGTCGCCCATGCTTATGGCTTTGCCCATAACACTGGCTGGACCTATGGTTCTCAATCGGCTTGGGCGTTTTCTCCTGCCAACGGTGATGAATGGGGGGGATTAGCAGAATCCTACTTAGATACACATTTTAGTGATAGCGAACGCCGTAATATAAGTGAGTTGAAAATTCCTTCACTGGTAATAACCAAAGAAACGCGACAAGATAATACCCTGACGCTGCATTTTGAGTATCCAGACACAATCTCTCCACCGGATGGAATTATCATTGATTTCTTATCCCACCGAACAGCAGAAGTGACAACCACTCACTCCACAAACGACAACAGCGTCACACTTAAGTTTGCTAAAAAGTTAGATGCCCCGTTGTACATTATGGCTCGTGCTAAAGGTGAAGACTATATGGCAACGATTGCCATCACTACGCAAGACTTTGTCACATCGCCACAATATTCGACCAATGGTAAAACGTTTACTGTTCTCGACAATGAAGTTTTAAAATCTGGTGCAAACGGCTGGGAGATTCGCAAGCTATGTAGTGATTATGGTTCTAAACTAGCAACCAAAGCCGAATACCTAGAATTTTGGGATTATCTTCGTCAGAACGATAAACTTAACGAACTAACCCATACCCACTTTTTAAGTAGTGACGAACCGGTCGGCTATGTAATTTGGCAACTAGATTTTAACCACGACAATATGGACAGTAAATGGACATCAATGAAAGATCCGCTGGGAACTAATCGGGGCTTAGTGTGCGTATCAAATTAATACCATTCCCAACTCATATATCACCTTGCCCTTAGCTCTACATAGCCTATTGGTTAGAGTTGGAAAAGCAAAAAACGCTCCTCATTTAGGAGCGTTTTTGGTGATACTTACAGTTTGACAGGCTCTAGTGCGGTGAGATGTTAGATAAACACTGAACATGCACCGTGATCTCTTCACGGTCATGGTATAGGTGTTTTGCTTGCAGCTTAAACTTAACCTTATTTTCAATCAGGAATAGCTTCAAGTTTTCAATATCTTCAAGAACCTCATCATAGCGGCCTTTCATTGGCAGCTTAAGGTTAAAGATCGCTTCTTTTGCCCAACCACTGATGATCCACTCACCCATGAGCTGTGCGACACGTGATGGCTTCTCAATCATGTCACACACTAACCAAGTCACGTTCTTACGTGCTGGCTCAAACTTAAAGCCATCTTCTTGGTGGTGTTTCACCTGGCCAGTATCCATCAAGCTGTCCGCCATCATGCCGTTATCTACCGAGTGAACGAACATCGAACGCTTAACAAGCTGGTAAGTCCAACCGCCAGGACAAGCACCTAAGTCAACGCCCCACATACCTGCAGCTAAACGCTCATCCCACTCATCGCGAGGAATAAACACATGGAAAGCTTCTTCAAGTTTTAGTGTCGAACGACTTGGCGCATCTGCTGGGAATTTCAGACGTGGAATACCCATAAAGAACTGGGAGTTGTTGTCTGGCAGCGAATAACCGATGAAACAGTGAGTCGGGCCAACAAAGCAAATATGCAGTACTGGTTTCTTCGGGCTGTCTTTCGGGAAAAGGATTTCTTTACCACGCAATGCTTGGCGCATTGGAACCGTAAACTTACGGCAGAACTTCAATAGCTCTTTGGCTTCGTTCGTATCCGGCGTTTCGATGCGAATATCACCACAACGAGGCATGGTCTCTACAAAGCTTAAATCATGAAGAATTGGCGAAATACGGTCTTCACGAGGCAGTTCTTGAATCTCAGCGGCTACAGCGAAAATTTGACGAGCGAAAATAAGTGATTTGAAATCAAGCTCTTTCACTAACTTTTGCGCATCACCATCTTGGTAACATTCAAAAATTACGTAACCGCTGTTCTTTTTCACACGAGGGAAACCAAACACTTCTAGCTGAGTCGCGCGATCTTGAATTTCACCGGCACACTCTTTCTCAAAGCCACTGCGGCAGTAGAGCATTAATTGTTTCACTGTTTCACCTCTGTAATCTGTAGCGCTGCATAAACGAACAAGCCCCAGCCAAGCATAAACGTCATACCACCAAATGGGGTAATCGGTCCGAACCATTTAATGCCCGTTAATGCGAGTGCGTAAAGACTGCCGCTAAAACAAAAGATGCCGATGATAAAGCAAATTGCGGCTAGGGCGAAATATTTTTGTGACTTAGAAGGCAATTTTAACTTTAGCAGGGCAGCACAGAGCAAAATAGCCATTGCATGAATAAATTGGTACTGCACGCCCGTTTGAAATACGTCGAGTAAGTAAGGTGATAGCGACTTCTTTAAACCATGCGCAGCAAAGGCACCCAAGGCTACCCCGACTCCGCTTAGAAGCCCACCGACAGCAAGCAGATATTTACTTTTCACCGTACACCTCAAAAATAAACTCAGCCAGATGTTTTACTGCCAGTTGAATATTGCCTAACTCAGTATGTCCAGAGCTCTTACGCGGTTTAAAACTATGATCACCATCAGCAATGAAGCATACCTGGACTGATGAAGAGAGCTCAAAAACATCAAACTCTTCTTTCTTTCCGAAGGTATCACGCTCCCCTTGGAGGATAAGGGTCGGCTTTGCCAACGTCGCTAAGTGCTCGCCTTTGAACTTTTCTGGTTTACCCGGAGGATGGAACGGGAAACCAAGACAAGCAACACCCGCCACATTCGCTTCTTCAGTCAGTAAGCTCGACATACGTCCACCCATTGATTTGCCGCCAATAACAATCGGTCCATTGTCAGCAAACTCTGCGATCACAGCCTGATAGGCTTCAAGCAACTTAGGCGCTCTATCCGGTGGACGTTTCTTACCATCTTCAGCTCGTTTGACCATATAGGGGAAATTAAAGCGCACCACTTGAATGCCTCTCTTCGCCAACCCTTTCGCCACGGACTCCATAAAAGCATGGTCCATACCCGCACCTGCGCCATGAGCAAAGAGAAACAGAGGGTTACCCTGTTCACCATCAATCAGGTAATGACTCATCCAGTAACTCCTCTTGCTCACTTTGCGCTTTGGCTAGCATCCAATCACGGAATGTCGCGATACGCCCCATATCGGCCTGTTTATCATGGCACACCACGTAAAACGCATTCTTCGAAAGCAGCACTTCATCAAACGGTGCGATAAGTCGACCCGCTTCGAGCTCAGGTTGAGCCAGAACGTTATTTCCAAGTGCAACCCCTTGGCCATGCGCTGCCGCTTGCAGAACCATAGTCGAGTGACTGAAGATCGGTCCGTGATTAACATTTACCCCTTCGATGCCATTCAACTTGGCAAACTGTTTCCAGTCTTTACGAGAGGTATCATGCAGTAACGTATGCTGTTTTAAATCACTTAGAGTTTCTAATGGCTTATTACCTAAAAGTAATGAAGGTGAACAAAGCGGGATCAAGAACTCTTGATACAACTTATCAGCACGCAAACCAGACCAATTACCACGGCCGTAATAAATGGCGACATCCACATCATCAGTTAGGGAGCCTTCCTCCATATCAACCGCTTTAATACGAACATCAATATCCGGTTCTTGTTGGTTAAAATCCGCTAAGCGAGGAACAAGCCATTGAATAGCAAAGCTTGGCGGTAAGCTGATGGTTAACGCACCTTTTTCACTACGCTCTAGGACTTTATCAGTCGCTTCTGCTAGTGAGGTGAAAATATCTTTGATATCGAGAAAATAACTCTGCCCCTCTTCGGTGAGCAGAAGTGAGCGATTTCGACGACGAAATAATTTTAAGCCAAGGAATTCTTCTAGCGCTTTGATCTGGTGACTGACGGCTGCTTGGGTAACAAACAGCTCTTCTGCAGCACGAGTAAAACTCAAATGTCGGGCGGCAGCTTCAAACACTTTTAAAGAGTTCAAAGGAGGCAATCTTCTGGACATAATAGCCTTCCGTAAATAGATTAGTTTTTTTTATCTGAAACATTATAAAATGTCCGTTGCCTGACGACCAGAGAAATTCTATATTTCACATCGCAGCACGGAGTCAGAACGGCTTGATTCCCTATTGAATCAATTGACTTCTTGTTGCGATGTTGTGTTTGCAAACTCGTATTTCGAGTTCGGTAGGTTTCTACCAGTTTTGTTTCTCAGTGAGACGAAACATATACTTCCTGTATTTATTTTGACCTGTCTGTCAAATTTTTTAGCACCGCCTATATGGCGGTGTTTTTTTATGTCTCAAGAAAATGACCAAGTGCAATCAACAAAAAAGCGCAAGCCTAACAATAGGGTTGCGCTTTTCTATCAAACTGTATTAGCCAAAAACTACGGACGGTAAACCTTCACGTTGTTGAAGCCTTGCTCTTGTAAGTACAGAGCTTGTAAGCGGCTCATGACACCGCGGTCACAGTACAACAGATAAGTTTTAGACTGGTCTAAGTCACCAAACTGAGTACCTAGCTTGAAAAATGGTATGTGTTTTACTTCTACACCTTCAATCTCTAGTGGGTTATCGTCTTCTTCTTCCGGACTACGGATATCAACAACGATGGCATGTTCTTCAACCGCTTGAACTTGCTCAACTTCAGGTGCAGCTTGTTCAGTTTCTTTAGCAATATCGCGGATGTCCATCACGCGAGCATCACGAACCACTTGCTCTAGAATACCAAAGTCGAACTTGCCTTCTTCCGCTTCTAGCTTGCTTTTCACCGCTTTCACTGTCGGCTTCTTAGAAATCACGCCACAGTACTCAGGCATGGTCTTAGCAAAGTCTTCAGTGCCGATATCTCGCGCTAGGTTGATGATATCTTCTTTGTCCCAGTTGATTAACGGACGAAGAATCAGCGTATCTGTTACGTTGTCGATATGACGAAGGTTCGTCAGCGTTTGGCTAGATACCTGACCTAGAGCCTCACCTGTAACAAGTGCTTCAATCTTGAATTTCTCAGCGACCATGCCTGCAGCACGCATAAACATACGCTTAAGAATAACCCCCATTTGACCGTCATCGACTTTCTCTAGGATTTCTGCCACTACTGGCTCGAAATCAACTGAGATGAAACGTACTTTTGCCGAAGAGCCGTACTTATTCCATAGGTAGTGAGAAACCTGCTTAACACCGATCTCGTGTGCTGGACCACCTAGGTTAAAGAAACAGTAATGCACTTTAGAGCCACGTTTAATGTGTAGGTAACTTGATACACCTGAATCGAAGCCACCTGAAATCAGGCTCAGCACATCTTCTTGTGTTCCAAGTGGGAAGCCACCGAGACCTTTGTAACGTGCGATGACTTGGTTCAGCTTCTCGTTCGCAACTTCAACTTTGACTGTCACATCAGGGTTCTTTAGCTTAACGCTCGCACTTTCAATCGCTTGGTTAAGACCGCCACCAACGTAACGCTCAAGTTCAATAGAGGTAAAATCATGCTTACCACGGCGCTTAGCACGAACAACAAACGTCTTACCTTCAAGGTTAGGACGATTTAGCTCTAGCACCTGCTCGAAGATGTTGTGCAGATCGGTAAAGTCTGACTGCTGAACTTCAAGTACGTGGTGGATACCTGGGGTTTGCGTCAGTACCTCGATCACTTCTGCATGGTAGAGTTCCGACTCAGACGTTACTTCGATATGGTCACGACGGTTAAATACCGCAACAGACTCTGAACGGCTCTTAATAATGTTGCGAATATTGCACTCAAGAATCTTTGTGAAGCGCTTACGCACCGACTCACTTTTTACAAAAATTTCTGGATGGGGCTTGACGATAAATTTCATAATTCACTTCACAACAAGTTTAATAAATTCGCAGAATAAGCAGAGTAACGACGTACTCACCGCTCATTCAAAATAAGAGTTGACCTCTAAGGGCGCAAGATTATACCTGAATGAATGGCCATAAAAAAGACGAGCCTTTTGCTCGTCTCTTTTCTTTTACTGATTCACCGGTATTTCATCACTTAACAGCGCTTCACCCTGCATGATACTGATTTCAACTCGGCGGTTTCGCGAACGCTGTGCTTCAGTATCATTCGGCCCAAGTGGTTCGGTATCCGCCATACCTCTGACACGCAATCGTTGATGATTAAAGCCACGCACTTTTTCCATCTCTTGCGCTACAGATACAGCGCGTTGCGCCGATAAATCCCAATTAGAACGATACAGTTCAGAATCAATACGTTGGTTGTCTGTATGACCCGATACGCGAATAACACCTGGTATATCTTTGACTAAGTCAGCAATCTGCCTCACTAACGGCCTAAACTTCGGCTGTAAGAAAGCTGAGCCTTCAGGGAATGCGCCTTTCTCACGGATACGAATATCAATCTGCTGGCCAAGGTTTTCTACTTCAATTGCCCCTTGTTCGATCTCTCGCTCTAGAGCCTTCTTAATGCTCTCTACTAATGTCTCTAACTCTTCAGACGTTTGAGCGGATTGTTGCTGCTCACTAACAGACTCCGTATTCTGGTGATTCTGAGTTGAAGTCTCAGCAGATTGACCACCAGTTAACTTACCTTGATCACGCTGAGTACCCCCCGCCCTGTCTGACTCCCCTTCATGGAACTCAAGAGTTTGCTGAGTGATATCGATGGTTTGCTGCATGATAACATCAATCGGAGTCGGCTCTGGACGCCCAGGGCGGAACTCTTGGGCAATAATGCTGGTTCCTTTTGGAATGTCTTTGACCTCCAATCGGTTCTGCACACCAAAAGCAAATTTCATAGAGCCTGCGATTTGTTTAAATTTGAGTACATCCATCTCGGAAAACGAGAGCAAAAGTACGAAGAAACACATCAGCAGTGACATTAAGTCGGCAAAGGTCCCCATCCACAACGGTAGGCCGGGCGGCGGACATTTGGGTTGTTCTTCTTCCATACCTTTGACCTTACTCGTTATCTACGTCAAGAGAACGCTTACCTTCATTGAGGTAATTCTTCAGGTAACTGTCGATGACACGAGGGTTCTGACCATCTTGAATCGCTAACACACCATCCATCACTAGACGGCGGTTCAGTTTCTCTTGCTCACGGCGTAAAGACAGCTTATCGGCAATTGGGAAGAACACCATGTTTGATAAGATCGCACCGTACAGAGTGGTTAAGAGTGCTACCGCCATCGCAGGACCGATCGCTTTAGGGTCATCCATATTAGAAAGCATCGCAACCAGACCAACCAATGTTCCGATCATCCCCATCGCAGGCGCTACGTCACCGAAGGCTCTAAATACACTGCCACCAAACTCATGGCGCTCATCGGTAAGCACAATGTCTTTTTGCAAAGCAGCACGAACAACGTCAGCATCATGACCATCAACCAATAGATCGATACCTTTTTGCATAAAGCCGTTGGTGATCTCCATCTCTTCTAGCGCTAGGAAACCGCCTTTACGAGCAGCGTCTGCCATCTCAACAACTTTAGCGATCAGATCTTCTGGCTCATCCGCTTTGAACATGAAAGCTTTTCCGGCAATCTTCGCCGCTCCAAAAAATTGGCCCATGGTAAACTTCATTAAAACGACAAAGGTAGAGCCACCCACTACGATCAAAATCGACGTGACATCGATAAACATCATAATGCTTCCGCCAAGTATCATTGCCATGATAACGAAAGCAAAGCCGCCTAACAGTCCCACCAGCGTTGCTAAATCCACAAAGCACTCCTCATGCAATCTTTGATCTTGTAACAAAGTATATCGGCAACGTGTTCAAATCTTTAGTTTTTTATTGCTACTCTATTCACATAAATGTAGTCGCTTACTTTGTTGATACAAGAAAAACCGTACGTTGAGTAATATTGAACGAAGTTATTGTTGCCAAAACTCAGTTTTTCAACAATTTTACTCGGTTAAATTTGACCATCATTATCGGCTAAGGTAACTTTCGTGCATCTTTGTCAAAGTAGAAACATTATGGCGAGCAAGAAACCAGAAAACATGACCTTCGAGGCGACGATCGACGAGCTAGATGTTATCGTAGAAAACCTTGAGAATGGTGATTTAGCATTGGAAGATGCGCTTAAAAAATTTGAGCGTGGCATTACGCTTGCTCGTGCAGGCCAAACTAAGCTTAGCGATGCCGAGCAGCGTGTGAGTATTTTGCTGCAAAACGATGACGCATCCCCTTTAAGTGACTTTGACGGCCAGCCTGAGTAATTGATAGAAATATGTCTGTTATGCAAGAGGCATTAACCTCATTTCAACAACGCAATAATGATCAGCTAAATCTTTGGCTGCAAGCACTGCCTCACCAAAATCAGCCGTTAATTGAAGCTATGCGCTATGGGCTGTTACTTGGTGGCAAACGTGCACGGCCATTTTTGGTCTACATTACCGGTCAAATGCTAGGCTGTGATAACAATGACCTCGATACTCCTGCTTCTGCGGTTGAGTGTATTCACGCCTACTCACTGATCCATGATGACCTACCTGCAATGGATGACGATGAACTTCGTCGTGGTCAAACAACCTGTCATATCAAATTTGATGAAGCTACCGCGATCCTCACTGGTGACGCGCTACAAACGTTAGCGTTCACCATTTTAGCTGACGGTGATTTAAATCCAAATGCGGAAATTAACCGTATAAAGATGATAAAAATTTTGGCTGACGCGTCTGGCGCTAATGGTATGTGTCTTGGACAAGCATTGGACCTTGCCGCTGAAAACCGCTCAGTGTCGCTAGAAGAATTAGAAGAGATTCACCGCAATAAAACCGGTGCATTGATGAAGTCTGCCATCCGCTTAGGCGCACTCGCTGCGGGTGAAAAAGGTCTTGAGGTGATGCCCCAACTCGACAAATACGCCGATGCAGTTGGCCTAGCGTTTCAGGTTCAAGACGACATTTTAGATATTATTAGTGATACAGAGACTTTGGGTAAGCCTCAAGGTTCTGATCAAGAATTAAACAAAAGCACTTATCCAGCCTTACTTGGATTGGATGGAGCTATTAACAAAGCTCACACTCTGTTAAATGAAGCACTTCAAGCTTTGGAAGCAATCCCATACAATACAGAGTTACTCGAAGAGTTCGCCCGATATGTCATCGAGCGCAAGAACTAACACAATAAGCGCGCATTTATATGACTCTTGATATTTCAAAATATCCAACACTTGCTCTAGCAGATACGCCAGATGAGCTACGTAGCCTTCCTAAAGAAGTGCTGCCGACGCTATGTGATGAATTACGTACCTATTTATTAAATTCAGTGAGCCAATCTAGTGGCCACTTAGCTTCTGGCTTAGGTACAGTAGAACTCACCGTCGCGCTTCATTACGTATACAACACGCCTTTCGACCAGTTGGTGTGGGATGTGGGCCATCAGGCTTACCCACATAAAATCTTAACTGGCCGCCGCGATCAACTGTCGACAATTCGCCAGAAAGACGGCTTGCACCCATTCCCTTGGCGTGAAGAAAGTGAATACGACACACTGTCTGTAGGTCACTCATCAACGTCGATCAGTGCAGCATTAGGTATGGCGATCAGTGCGGGTAAAGAAGACAAAAACCGTAAAATTGTTAGCGTAATTGGTGACGGGGCGATTACCGCAGGTATGGCATTTGAAGCAATGAACCATGCTGGCGACGTTCACCCTGACATGCTGGTTATTCTTAATGACAACGAGATGTCGATTTCAGAAAACGTTGGCGCACTGAATAACCATTTGGCGCAAGTGCTCTCTGGTAACCTATATACCTCAATTCGTGAAGGCGGCAAAAAGGTTCTCTCTGGCGTTCCACCAATCAAAGAACTGGTTCGTCGTACTGAAGAACACCTAAAAGGCATGGTTGTCCCTGGCACTCTATTTGAAGAGCTAGGCTTTAACTACATTGGCCCTGTCGATGGCCATGATGTGAATGAGCTAGTTAAAACACTGAAGAACATGCGTGAGCTAAAAGGCCCACAGTTCCTGCACATCATGACTAAGAAAGGCAAAGGCTACGAGCCAGCTGAAAAAGATCCTATCGGCTATCACGGTGTACCTAAGTTCGATCCTAGCCATACCTCTCTGCCTAAGAGCAGTGGCGGAAAACCAAGTTTCTCGAAGATCTTCGGTGACTTCCTGTGTGATATGGCCGAGCAAGATCCTAAGCTAATGGCGATTACGCCAGCAATGCGTGAAGGTTCAGGTATGGTTCGTTTCTCTAAAGAGTACCCAGACCAATACTTCGACGTCGCGATTGCAGAGCAGCACGCGGTGACGCTAGCGACAGGTATGGCGATTGCTGGTGACAATCCAATCGTTGCTATCTACTCGACCTTCTTACAGCGTGGTTACGATCAGCTAATTCATGATGTAGCAATCATGGACTTGCCTGTGATGTTTGCTATTGACCGTGCAGGTTTAGTTGGCGCAGATGGCCAGACTCACCAAGGTGCATTTGACCTAAGCTTTATGCGTTGTATCCCAAATATGGTGATCATGGCACCGAGCGACGAAAATGAATGTCGTCAAATGCTCTACACTGGCCATAAGCATACAGGTCCAAGTGCCGTTCGTTACCCACGTGGCACTGGCATGGGCACTGAGATTGAGCAAGAGTTTACCGCTCTTGAGATCGGCAAAGGCCGCCTTGTTCGTCAAGGTGAAAAGGTTGCTATTTTAAGCTTTGGTACTTTCCTTGGAAATGCACTGGAAGCGGCAAAGAATTTAAATGCCACGGTTGCTGATATGCGCTTTGTTAAGCCACTTGATGAAGCACTGACCAAGCAACTCGCTGCCGAGCACGACATTCTGGTAACACTGGAAGAAAACGCGATTGCGGGCGGTGCGGGCGCTGGTGTGATCGAATTTATGATGAAAGAGAAGATTCTCAAACCAGTTCTTAACCTTGGTTTACCAGATAAGTTTATCCATCAAGGTACACAAGATGAACTGCACCAAGAGCTTGGTTTAGATGGTAAAGGGATTGAGCAATCGATCCGCGATTACCTAAGTAAATAATCTCTGATTTAAGTTAGCAAAAGCCCTCGGTTGAGGGCTTTTTTGTATTTGGTGTACATGTTTAACTGGGAAGTTGCCAGCCAAATTCCGCACTCAGCTTTAGCCAAGTTTCATCGAAGCTCGCACTAATGACTAAGCTCTCTTTCGTAAAGGGATGAATAAACTCTAAACTCGATGCATGCAGAAGCAGTCTGTGCGAGTCGTAGACCTCTCTATACAGTTTATTGTGCTTACCGTCACCATGAGTCGTATCTCCGACAATAGGATGCCTTAGGTGAGCCATATGACGCCTGAGCTGATGCTTGCGCCCTGTTAATGGCTTCATTTCCATCAAACAGTAACGGGTGCTTGGAAACTTGCCCGTAGAATGCGGCACTTCCACTTTCGCTAGCGGCCAATAGTCAGTAATGGCTTCTTGTGCTTCTTTCTCTTGGCTGGCGTGCTTATCGGCAATCTTATCCAACTCAACCTTCAAGGCGTAATCAAGGCGGCCAGACTCTTCAATCCAACCACGTACGATAGCGTGATAGGTTTTTTCCATCTCGTGGTTGGCGAACATCGGCATCACCTGCGAAGCCACTTCACTGGACAGCGCAAAAATCAGCACACCCGATGTCGGGCGGTCAAGGCGGTGAAGAGGAAACACATGTTGACCAATTTGGTCACGCAAAGTTTGCATCACAAACTGTGTTTCGTGCTTATCTAACCAACTGCGGTGAACCAGCATCCCCGCTGGCTTATTTACGGCGACGAAATACTCATCTTGGAAAACAATCTCAAGCATGGCTACATACCTTATCAATCTGTTGGATAATAGTGATCAGCGGGTTCATCATCTGCTCTTCTTTCCAGCACTCTTCAAAGTAAGCAGCCATCGCAAACCCCGTTGGTAACGGCTGGTTTTGTTTCAATAATAGACGTATGCGCGCGACAAATATCCATTGCAACCACTCTAAAGGAGTGAGGCTATCGATAGCAAAAGGCTCCTGACTGCTTAATGCTTCAACACTAGGAGAATCTTGTTGCCACTTCCCTAGTTTTCTCATCTCACCTTCTAAAGCGTCGACTAACTCGACTAATTGTTTTTCTTTCGTCATTAAACTTTATATTGGACCTTGAAAATTGGCCTAAGAGTACCATTTATAGAGGAAAGAAAGTTAGGACAATTCTCCAATGGAAACGATTCATACCCTTACCCAATTGCTCAATGACAGTAACTGCCAGTATCAAGTGTTTGATCTTGGACGTCGTATCAAAACCATCGACGCAAAAACATTTGCTGATGCAGAGAAAGGTCAGCTGCCATACCCTTACCCGATGCAACGTAAAGCCCATATTGCGATCGCTTATTGGAACCAGGAGCAACAGCCATGGATTTGGTTTCTAAAGTTTGAACTCGATGAGCGCGGCTTACTTAAGCAGTCAGACATTGGTAACTTCTTAAAGTATGTGATTGAAGCGATGGGCACTCGTATCAGTCAAGATATGACTGAAGAGCAACAAGAGAAGCTGTCTAACAACCCTTATACCTTCAAGCCTGCTGAAGATAAAATGGCTGTATTTCATAGCCAAGTTCGTGCCTCGCTCGATCTGCCTTGTAGCCAATATTATGAGCACGCTCAACACTACTTTTCTGGTGAATTAGAGTGGGATAAATGGCACACGGTTGGCCTACAAGGTGTGACTGATATTTGTGCGCGTCTTGGCCAGGAGCAAAATGGCGTTAATGTACGTAAAGCACTGCAACACCTGCCAAATGAACCACTTTATGCGTTGCTTGGGGCACTAGAACATACCGAGCTTTCGGATAAACTTGCTGAGCGAATTGCCGAAATGGCCAAGCTGCAGATTGAAAGCGAACAACCAGACCTGTTCCTGCTTTCTGCGCTAACACGTGCGCTTTCGGGTGCTAAGACATCCATCGCTCAACCTATTATTGATTCGATTCTGGCTAGCCCTCGTTTAAGCCATCAAGAAGTACTAATCGGTATTGCAGGTCGCAGCTGGCATTGGCTGAGTGATGTTAAGACCGCTGAGCAATTCCTATTACGCTTAGCACAAACTGGCAACCAAACCCTGTTTAATCAACTATTTGCTGATCTTGTTATGCTACCTGAACTTAGGATGGTTCTACTGCCTCTGCTGCATTCAAGCCCTTCTGAAGAGCTTGCACATTCACTCATTCGACTGCAGCAAGCAACTAAGGCGTAGCTATGATTCATGACCTCTTTGCCATTTTGGCCCTTGCCATTGTCTGTCTTCTGTTTTGGCAGCAAAGACGACAGGCGGAAACCGCTAAAAGTATCGCATTGCGAAAGTGCAAAGAGCTTGACCTACAATTAGTGAGCGTCGCGCTCAAACGCCACAAACTAAAAACGCCAGACGGTGTCTGGCGTTGGCATTCTATCTATCAATTTGAATTTTCATCACTGGGTGACGACTGCTACCAAGGTGAGATTATTATGCAAGGCTTCCGACTAGCAAAGGTGGCTCTACCGCCACATCGGATGTAAATAGATACTCATCATAGGGGCCGAATGTATCGGCTTTATGAGCATTAAGTATAAAACCCAATTTATTTAGAATTCGAATTGAAGGCTCATGGCCTACATTGGCTGTCGCAATGACTTTACTGATGTTTAAATCGCGCAATGCGTTTGGAAAAAAGGCCTGCAGCACTTCGCTCGCGAGCCCTCTTCCCCAGTAATTTTTATCAAAGATATATCCCAACTCAGGTTCGCCGTCTAGATCGCAAACAAACACATGACCGATATATTCACGAGTATTGCTATCTAGTACCGCTCTGGCATAAATATTTGGGTCTGTCAGTACCTGTTCGAACAGTCTCTTAGCAGACGACACCGTGTGCGCCCCATTCATCTGCGCACGATTGATCGCACAGCAGTTGAGAATAAGAAACTCAGATTGTAAAGAGTCGTTATAAGGTACTAATAACGATCGGCGAGTCACAATAGTCATGACACATCCTTGTAAGCAGCAGTTCTTGTCTTATAAAACAAAGCCGAAAATTTATACCAACTGATAGCAACCTTTATTGATCTAGGTTGTTTTTAGCACATTGTTATTAGAGTCATTAGTAAAGGTGGGATCTAAGAAAAACCCCGATACATCAGTATCGGGGTTATAAGTCTTACTCGCAGCAATCTGGCTACAAAAGGTGCTCCATGCATCTTCCTTAATAGCTACTGAATCCTTCAGTATTATCCAACCGTCGCCTTCCTAGCGGTGTCCTCATCATCCTGATAGCTAACATATCCTAGTTAGCGCACATCACTCTATCCTTAAGTGGTGTCCTGTGTATCTTCCTGATACCTGTCCTAGCCTCTTCCTAGAGGTGTCCATTGCCGTCCATGTCACTCACATCCTGTCAGTGGCGGCATCCCTACAATGTCCTTTCGCTCCGTGCTTGATTAACTATCCTAGTCAACCAATCTTCTTCCTGAAGATTCCCAATCCTTGGTCTTTCCTGTTCCATGTCGGTATCCTTCCGACAAGTTCTAATTTATCCGAATTGCCGCCAGAGACAATACCTGTAGCAAATCAAAAATGCGCAACAACATTGAAACAAAACAAATTAATTCTAAAAATCATTACTTTATAGTACATCCAGGTACTTATCTTGTGTTTAAAACACTATTTGTCTCACAACAGGTGTGAGAGATCTCGCACAGACTCTTTCACTATTTTCTATTCGCCAATTTCAAACTGACTGGGTATGATGAAATACATAAGCGCAATGGAGGTTTTATGCTTACTCAAGATGTTAGCCAAGAGCTAAAAGATGTCCTTGAACAGTTACACGCAGAAGGAAAAGAGCCAACGGTGGCACTAGTCAAAGCACGTTTGAGTACATCAGTGCCTATGCCAGCTTTGATTACAACCTTGAAAAGTTGGAAAAGCTCGAGTCGAGTGCCTAAAATTGAAGTTGCAGCAAAACAAGAAGTCGCGGATGCCGACCGAATTGAACAGCTAGAAAAACAAGTGATGGATCTGACGGCAAGATTGGTTGAAATAGAGAAAAAGTTAGAGAAATAGAGTTTCCCTACTCTGTCCTTCGTCGCTCTATGGAATGACAAATATTTCAAGAGTAGAAAACAAAAAGGCTTGGCGATGTGCCAAGCCTTTTTTATTTGAAGTGGTTAGATTACCAACCTGTGACTTCACGTAGACCTTTACCGATGTCTGCTAGAGACTTCACAGTCTTAACGCCTGCCGCTTCTAGAGCCGCAAACTTGTCTTCCGCTGTGCCTTTACCACCTGAGATGATTGCACCTGCGTGACCCATACGCTTACCTGGAGGAGCAGTAACACCTGCAATGTAAGAAACGACTGGCTTAGTGACGTTCTCTTTAATGAACGCTGCTGCTTCTTCTTCCGCAGTACCACCGATTTCACCAATCATTACGATTGCTTCTGTTTCAGGGTCCTCTTGGAACAACTTTAGAATATCGATAAAGTTTGAACCAGGGATTGGGTCACCACCGATACCTACACAAGTAGATTGGCCAAAACCTTCGTCAGTTGTTTGCTTAACCGCTTCGTACGTTAGTGTACCTGAGCGTGAAACGATGCCCACTTTACCTTTCTTATGAATGTGACCTGGCATGATGCCAATCTTACACTCATCAGGAGTGATAACACCTGGACAGTTAGGACCGATCATACGAACGCCAGTTTCTTCTAGCTTTACTTTTACATCGATCATATCTGTTGTTGGGATGCCTTCCGTGATAGTCACGATAAGCTCGATACCTGCATCAATCGCTTCAAGGATTGCATCTTTACAGAACGGAGCTGGTACGTAGATAACAGTCGCCGTTGCGCCCGTCGCTTCAACTGCTTCACGCACTGTGTTGAATACAGGTTGACCTAGGTGAGTTTGACCACCTTTACCAGGAGAAACACCACCAACCATCTGCGTACCGTACGCGATAGCTTGCTCTGAGTGAAAAGTACCTTGACCACCAGTGAAGCCCTGACAGATTACTTTAGTGTCTTTGTTAATTAGTACAGACATTATTTAGCCTCCGCAGCAGCAACAACTTTCTGAGCAGCATCTGTTAGCGACTCAGCAGCAATGATATCAACATCAGAATTAGCAAGAACTTCGCGACCTAGGTCAGCGTTAGTACCTTCAAGACGAACAACTACAGGAACCGTTACGCCAACTTCTTTAACCGCACCGATAATACCTTCTGCGATCATGTCACAGCGAACGATACCACCGAAGATGTTTACTAGTACTGCTTTTACATTGTCATCAGAAAGGATGATCTTGAATGCTTCAGCAACACGCTCTTTAGTCGCGCCGCCACCAACATCTAGGAAGTTGGCAGGTTTGCCACCATGTAGGTTAACGATATCCATCGTACCCATTGCTAGGCCTGCACCGTTAACCATACAGCCAACATTGCCGTCTAGTGCTACGTAGTTCAGTTCCCACTGAGCTGCGTGCGCTTCACGCTCATCTTCCTGTGAAGGATCGTGCATTTCACGAAGCTTAGGCTGACGGTAAAGTGCGTTTGAGTCGATGTTGATCTTACCGTCTAGACAAAGCAGATTGCCTTCGCCAGTAATAACAAGAGGGTTGATCTCTAGTAGAGCTAAGTCGTACTGAGCGAACATCTCGCCAAGACCCATGAAGATCTTAACGAATTGTTTGATTTGGTCACCTTCAAGGCCTAGCTTAAACGCTAGCTCGCGACCTTGATAAGCTTGAGGGCCAACTAATGGATCGATTGCCGCTTTGTGAATCAACTCTGGAGTTTCTTCTGCGATTTTTTCGATATCCACGCCGCCTTCAGTAGAAGCCATGAATACAATTTTACGACTAGCGCGGTCTACAACAGCACCTAGGTAAAGTTCATTAGCGATGTTTGACGCTTCTTCAACTAGGATTTTTGTTACAGGCTGACCATTTGCATCTGTTTGGTACGTTACTAGGTTTTTACCTAGCCACTTTTGAGCAAACTCTTTAACGCCATCTTTCGTGTCGTGTAGCTCAACGCCACCCGCTTTACCACGTCCACCAGCGTGAACCTGACACTTTACAACTTTCTTCTCAGTTGTAATGCGACCTGCAGCTTCAAAAGCTTCTTGTGGTGTATCACAAGCGAAGCCTTCCGGTACAGGCAAACCGAATTCTGCAAACAGCTGTTTGGCTTGGTATTCATGCAAATTCATTTTGATATTCCGTTTATTTTCCCTTAGGGGATTATTATTTCCATAACGGCGCTTGGTTGCGCACGTCTGTAGGGTCTTCTCAAGTCAATCGCGATCTATTTTTTAATAGCTTAGCGATTCAAATGAAGGCCAGACAGTTGAGCGAGTCTAGCCTTTGAAACTATCGAACGTCTAGCCAGCACAGCCAACTAGACGTTTTAGCGATATTAAACGTCTAATAGCAGACGTGCTGGATCTTCTAGCAACTCTTTGATTGTGACTAGGAAGCCCACTGACTCACGACCATCGATTAGGCGGTGGTCGTAAGATAGCGCTAGGTACATCATTGGCAGGATTTCTACTTTGCCATCAACAGCCATCGGACGTTCTTGGATCTTGTGCATACCAAGAATCGCAGATTGTGGCGGGTTGATGATTGGCGTAGACATCAGTGAGCCGAATACACCACCGTTAGTGATAGTGAAATTACCACCCATTAGTTCATCAACAGTTAGCTTGCCATCACGGCCTTTGATTGCTAGCTCTTTGATGCCCTTTTCTACATCAGCAAAACCTAGTGTATCGCAGTCTTTCAGTACTGGAGTGACTAGACCACGAGGCGTAGATACTGCCATGCTGATGTCAAAGTAGTTGTGGTAAACAATGTCATCACCGTCAATCGATGCATTCACTTCTGGGTAGCGTTTTAGTGCTTCTGTTACCGCTTTCACGTAGAAAGACATAAAGCCTAGACGGATACCGTGACGCTCTTCGAACTGGTCTTTGTACTGCTTACGAAGATCCATGATTGGCTTCATGTTCACTTCGTTAAACGTTGTTAGCATTGCCGTGTTGTTCTTCGCTTCAAGAAGACGGTTTGCAACTGTCTTACGTAGGCGAGTCATTGGTACACGCTTCTGGCTACGAGCCGCTGCTGGTGCTTCAGCTGCTGCTGGAGCCTCAGCTTTCGGTGCTGCTTTCGCATTAGCTAGGTGCGCATCGATGTCTTCTCGAGTAATACGGCCGCCAACGCCCGTACCTTTCACTTGAGATGGCTCTAGACCGTGCTCTGCAAGTAAACGACGAACTGCCGGACTTAGTGCATCGTTGCTCTCTTCTGTTAGCGCAGCTTTATGACGCTTATCAGGTGAAGCTTCTGATGCTTCCGTAGTGTCAGTCGTTGGCTCACCCGCGACTGCGCCTGGCTTAAGCTTAGCGATAAGCTGCTTAGAAAGTACCGTCGCACCTTCTTCTTCAATGATTGCTTCTAGAACACCCGCTTCTGGAGCTGGTACTTCTAAAACGACTTTGTCAGTTTCGATATCAACCAGTACTTCGTCACGCTCAACAGCGTCACCAGGTTGTTTGTGCCAAGTTGCTACTGTAGCGTCTGCAACAGATTCAGGTAAATCTGGAACCAGAATTTCAATTGTCATATCTGTTTCTTCCTTTAACTTCTAGTTCTTAATCCGAAGTTTTTGTATTCACGTTAAGCGCGTCTTCAACCAGCGCTTTTTGTTGTTTCAAGTGTACTGACATATAACCGACAGCTGGTGATGCTGATGCTGGGCGGCCAGCATATTTAAGATCAGCACCCGCTGGGATTGCAGCACGGAAGTTGTGTTGGCTACAGTACCAAGCACCTTGGTTTTGAGGCTCTTCTTGACACCAAACAAAGTCTTCAACGTTAGTGTATTGTTCGATTGCCGCTTTCACTTCATCCTGTGGGAATGGGTATAGCTGTTCAATACGAACAATAGCCACGTCATCTTGTTCGTTATTACGACGCTGCTCTAGCAAGTCGAAGTAAACTTTACCCGAACAGAAGACGACACGTTTCACCTTCGCTGCATCTAAGCTGTCGATCTCTGGAATCGCTGGTTGGAATGTCCCTTCCGACAGTTCTTCTAACGTAGAAGTACATAACGGATGACGAAGTAGCGATTTCGGTGACATAACAATCAGAGGTCGACGCATTGGGCGAACAACTTGGCGGCGAATCATGTGGTAAACCTGCGCCGGAGTTGATGGCACAACAACCTGCATGTTTTGCTCAGCGCAAAGCTGTAGGTAACGCTCTAGACGAGCTGAAGAGTGCTCAGGACCTTGACCTTCATAACCGTGAGGTAGCAACATCGTTAGGCCACATAGACGAGCCCATTTCTGTTCACCTGACGAGATGAATTGGTCAATAACAACTTGTGCACCGTTAGCAAAGTCACCAAACTGCGCTTCCCAAAGGGTCAAGCCGCTAGGCTCAGCAGTTGCGTATCCGTATTCAAAGGCCAATACCGCTTCTTCAGAAAGCACCGAGTCAAAGACTTGGAACGGGCCTTGTTTATCATGGATATTTGCTAGAGGAACATACGTGCTTGCGTCGGTCTGGTTATGCAGAACTGAGTGACGGTGGAAGAAAGTACCACGACCAGAATCCTGACCAGAGATACGAATACGCTTACCATCATCAACAAGCGTGGCATACGCCAACGTTTCTGCCATACCCCAGTCAACCGCTTTCTCGCCAGTGATCATCGCTTTACGATCGTTGTAAAGCTTGTTCACTCGGCTTTGTAGCTTGTGGCTATCAGGGTAAGTACATAGGCGCTGACCAAGCTCAACTAAGCGCTCAGTATCAAATTTATTGTCCCACTCAACATCCCAGTCATGACCTAGGTATGGAGACCAGTCTACTGAGTGTAGAGCCATTGGACGCCACTCTTTAACGACAACTTCACCGTGGTCTAGAGCATCACGATATTCGTTGACCATTTGCGTCGCAGTATCAATACCAAGCACGTCTTTCTCCATCAACACGTCAGCGTACAGCTTACGAGGTGTTGGGTGCTTCTTGATTTTCTGATACATCAACGGTTGAGTTGCGTTCGGCTCATCGGCTTCGTTGTGACCATGACGACGGTAACAAACCAAGTCGATCACTACGTCGCGTTTAAACTCATTACGGTAATCAAGTGCGATACGAGTAACGAACGCAACCGCTTCAGGGTCATCCGCATTCACGTGGAAGATTGGTGCCTGTACCATCTTAGCGATATCAGTACAGTACATAGTTGAACGCGTATCGGTAGGGTTAGAGGTAGTGAAACCAACTTGGTTATTCACAACAATTCGAACCGTACCACCAACTTGGAAACCACGCGCCTGAGACATGTTAAACGTCTCAGCAACCACACCTTGACCTGCAATTGCAGAGTCACCGTGAATAGTAATAGGAAGAACCGTGCTGCCTGTCTTATCGCCTAAGCGGTCTTGACGCGCACGTACTGAACCAATAACTACTGGGTTTACAATCTCAAGGTGAGATGGGTTAAATGCTAGCGCTAGGTGGACATCACCACCTGGCGTTGCGAAATCTGCAGAGAAACCTTGGTGATACTTAACGTCACCCGTGCCCCACGTCTCGTCATGCTTACCAGCAAATTCATCAAATAGGTCTTGTGGTTTCTTACCTAACACGTTTACCAACATGTTTAGACGACCACGGTGAGCCATCCCGATAACCACTTCACGCATGCCACTTGCACCCGCATGACGAATCAATTCTTTCGTCATTGGGATCAGTGCATCACCACCTTCTAGTGAGAATCGCTTAGCACCTGGGAATTTTGCACCTAGGTAACGTTCTAGACCTTCAGCTGCTGTCAGCTCGTCTAGGAACATATGCTTTTCTTCATTAGAGAAAGAAGGTTGACCAATGACTGACTCTAAACGTTGCTGGATCCAACGTTTTTGTTCTGTGTCTGTCATGTGCATGTATTCTGCACCGATAGAACCACAGTACGTTTTCTTAAGAGCGGAGTAGATATCTTTCAACTGCATCGTCTCTTGGCCAATGGCAAAAGAACCAACGTTGAAGGTCTCTTCTAGGTCATCTTCGGTAAGATTGTGGAATGCGGGTTCTAGCTCCGCTACAGGTGGACGTTGCCATAAACCAAGAGGGTCAAGCTGTGCCGCTTCGTGTCCACGGAATCGGTAAGCATTGATTAATTGGAGTACTTTAACTTGTTTAGCGTCGACATCTGGATCACTAACCTGGACACTATAATGCTTTGTTTCTTGAGCGAGTCGTCGGAAGTAGTCACGGACACGCGAATGTGGTTGTTCTACCACTTCTTCTGTCGGCTTAGGCAAGCCTTCAAATACGCGTTTCCACTCCTCACTTACCAGATCGGGATCACTTAGATACAGTTCGTAGAGGTCCTCTACATACGTTGCATTGGCGCCAGCCAAGTGTGAAGACTCGAGCCACGCCTTCATCACGCCGTTGTGCATATTTTCCCTTAACCAGTAGTTTTCACGTTTGCTTCGGTCTTACGCCGAGCTATTAAGAGCCGACCCAAATTAGGCCGGCAATTTTTGTTTCATTAGACAGAGCGGTTAACCAACATCGTCTTGATGTGACCAATCGCTTTCGTCGGATTTAATCCCTTAGGACAAACACTTACACAATTCATGATGCCATGGCAACGGAAAACGCTAAATGCATCATCAAGATTTGATAGACGTTCATCTGTTGCCGTATCTCGGCTATCAATTAACCAACGGTAAGCGGCCAATAGACCTGCAGGACCAATAAACTTATCTGGGTTCCACCAGAAAGATGGACATGAAGTTGTACAACATGCACACATGATACATTCGTACAGCCCATCAAGATGAGCACGCTCATCTGGCGTTTGCAGGTTCTCACGTGATGGCGGCAGAGCGCCGTCATCAATCAAGAAAGGCTTAACTTTCGAATAGTTATCGTAGAACTGTGTCATGTCAACAATAAGATCTCGAACAACAGGCAAACCTGGTAATGGACGAATCACAATCTTGTCTGCTTTTAGTGCAGAAAGTGGCGTGATACACGCTAGACCATTTTTACCATTCATGTTCAGACCATCTGAACCACATACACCTTCACGGCAAGAGCGACGGAACGAGATGCTTGGATCTTGCTCTTTTAGCAAAATCAGTGCATCAAGCAACATCATGTCGGAGCCTTCTTCCACTTCAAGCGTGTAGTCTTTCATGTAAGGCTTTTGATCGACATCCGGATTGTAGCGGTACAAAGAGAAATTCAGTTTCATAATATTGTCCTCCTTTCCTTAGTACGTACGTGCTTTCGGTGGGAACGCATCACGGTGAATTGGTTCCATGTTTACATCACGCTTCGCCATCGCTTCCGTTTCTGGGTTGTAGACTGAGTGACATAGCCACTGCGCATCATCACGGTCAGGGAAGTCAAAACGAGCATGTGCGCCACGACTTTCTGTACGGTAGTTTGCCGCTACAGCTGTTGCGTATGCTGTTTCCATCAAGTTTTCTAGTTCTAGACACTCAATACGCTGGGTGTTGAACTCTGTTGATTTATCAGCAAGGTGTGCGTTCTTCAGACGCTCACGGATAACTTTAAGCTCTTCAAGACCTTTAGCCATTGCATCACCTTCACGGAATACCGAGAAGTTGTTTTGCATACATTGTTGTAGGTCTTTACGAATCTGAGCTGGGTCTTCACCTTCAGTGCTGTTTTCCCAACGGTTGTAACGCTCTAGAGAACGCTCAATATCCGCTTCAGTTGCAGGTGTAGCGTCAGCTTGCTTCGCTAAAGTTTCACCTAGATGCAGACCTGTTGCACGGCCAAATACCACCAAGTCTAATAGTGAGTTACCACCAAGACGGTTAGCGCCGTGTACTGATACAGATGCAATTTCACCACAAGCGAATAGGCCTTGAACTTCAACATCAGCGCCGTTTTCGTCTTGCTTGATTGCCTGACCAGAAACCTGAGTTGGGACACCACCCATCATGTAGTGACAGGTTGGGATTACTGGAATTGGCTCTTTCACTGGGTCAACGTGAGCAAACGTACGAGACAGTTCACAAACGCCAGGTAGACGTGACTCAAGAGTCTCTTTACCTAGGTGGTCCAGTTTCAGTTTAATATGTGGACCCCAAGGGCCATCGCAACCACGACCTTCACGAATTTCGATCATCATTGAACGAGCAACAACGTCACGACCAGCAAGGTCTTTCGCGTTAGGTGCGTAACGCTCCATGAAGCGCTCGCCATCTTTGTTAAGAAGGTAACCACCTTCACCACGACAGCCTTCTGTTACAAGAACACCTGCGCCAGCAATACCCGTTGGGTGGAACTGCCACATTTCCATGTCTTGCATTGGAACGCCTGCACGTAGTGCCATACCAACACCATCACCGGTGTTGATGTGAGCATTGGTTGTCGATGCGTAGATACGACCTGCACCACCCGTAGCTAGGATGGTTGCTTTTGATTTGAAGTAACAAACTTCGCCTGTTTCCATACAAAGCGCAGTACAACCTAGAACAACACCATCTTCGTTCTTCACAAGATCAAGTGCGTACCACTCTGAGAAAACAGTTGTTTTATGCTTGATGTTTTGTTGGTAAAGCGTGTGCAGAAGTGCGTGACCAGTACGGTCTGCAGCCGCTGCCGTACGCGCCGCCTGTTCACCACCAAAGTTCTTTGACTGACCGCCAAATGGACGTTGGTAGATAGTACCGTTGTCGAAACGTGAGAAAGGTAAACCCATTTTCTCTAGTTCGATTACTGACTCAGGGCCATTTTTACACATGTATTCGATAGCGTCTTGGTCACCGATGTAATCAGAACCTTTAACAGTATCGTACATGTGCTGTTCCCAGTGGTCTTCGTGCGCGTTACCTAACGCAACAGTGATACCACCCTGTGCTGATACAGTGTGAGAACGGGTAGGAAATACTTTTGAAAGCAAAGCACATGATAGGCCTTGCTCAGAGATTTGTAGCGCAGCACGCATGCCTGCACCACCAGCGCCGATTACTACGGCATCAAATTCGCGAACTGGAATAGACACTTACGCACCCCACAGAATAAATAGACCAGAGAAGAAGTAACCAAACAGCACAGCAATAACCGCTAACTGTAGGCCGCCACGAAGCTTAGCGCATTTGATGTAGTCAGTAAGAACCTGCCACAAGCCAATCCAC
The DNA here is from genome assembly GCF_056726085.1 of Vibrio sp. 2433-A1. Taxonomy (NCBI): domain Bacteria; kingdom Pseudomonadati; phylum Pseudomonadota; class Gammaproteobacteria; order Vibrionales; family Vibrionaceae; genus Vibrio; species Vibrio sp. 2433-A1. Next base: position 21,789 of record NZ_JBRESC010000011.1, on the reverse strand, counting down.
GCATGGATTAGAACCGAAACCAACGCTAGCATCGTGAACACTTTAGTGAACGTGCCACCAAAGAACTGAGTCCAAGATACGTAAGAGATATCTGTGAAAGCACAGAAGCTAACCAGATAGATAGTATAAAGTGTCATGATGATCGCAGTAGCACGAATCAATAGGAAATCGTGTACACCATTACGACCAAAAGATGAAATATGTTTTACCACACCATGATCCCCGCTAGTAGTGACAGGACGGCTGTCGCTGCGAATGCAACCTTAGCGCTCATTGCACCAGATTCCAGCTCTTCAAAATGACCTAAGTCCATCAGAAGGTGACGGATACCACCAGCAATGTGGTAGGCCAATGCCGTTAGAATTCCCCACAAGATAAACTTCACAAAGAAGCCATCAACAATGTCGACTGCTTGTGCGTAACCTACAGGAGAGGATAAGGAAATGGATAGTAACCATAGTAGGATCCCGACCGCGACAAACGTAATTACACCGGAAACACGGTGTAAAATAGATGCGATTGCAGTGATCGGAAAGCGAATGGTCTGTAAATCTAAATTAACAGGTCTTGACTTTCTTTCTTTCACGGGCTTGCTCACTCAGCTCCATTGAGCATTTATAGTTATGAACGAATTTTGGTTGCAAACCTGCAAAAGTTAACACTTATTTAACAATCGACCCCACCAAACGACCGAGTATTTTGTAAAAATTTTGTTAACAACAAGACTTAAAACTTCACCTCACATTTGTTTCAAGCCTTGAATTTATAAGGTTTCCACCAAAATTGACAGCGCCACTATACGGCTGGCAACATTCTAATACAATTGATGTAACAATTTTTGCTACACAGCCCAGATTTTTAACGTTTTGCATTCAAAAAATCCTAACAAGTGCACACATCAGAGGAGAAAAATTGACTTTGATAACGAAGACACGTACAAAAATGTCACACAAACATCCTGGACGGATAAAATAATAAACAAAGGAGATTGTTATGGCGGATAAGAAAGCTACCCTTCATGTTGAAGGTCAAGCGCCTATCGAACTGCCAATTATGGAAGGTGCCCTAGGCACACCTGTAATTGATGTTCGTAAACTGGGAGCAAATGGATTTTTCACTTTTGACCCAGGTTTTCTTGCCACTGCATCTTGTGAATCTCAAATCACCTATATCGACGGCGGCAAAGGGATTCTTTTGCACCGCGGTTACCCAATTGATCAGTTAGCAAATAATGCTGATTACTTAGAAGTATGTTACATCCTTCTTTATGGTGAAGCCCCAACACGTGAACAATACGAGCAATTCAAGACAACTGTTACTCGTCACACTATGGTACATGAGCAAATTGCGAGCTTCTTCCACGGCTTCCGTCGTGACGCTCACCCAATGGCGGTCATGTGTGGTGTGGTTGGTGCACTTGCTGCGTTCTACCACGATTCATTAGATATTAACAACGACGAACACCGCGAAATCGCGGCATACCGACTACTGTCGAAAATGCCAACACTTGCGGCTATGTGTTACAAGTACTCAATCGGTCAGCCGTTCATTTACCCACGTAATGACCTAAGCTACGCTGAGAACTACCTACACATGATGTTCGCTAACCCATGTGAAGAGTACGAAGTTAACCCTGTTGTTGCTCGCGCAATGGATAAAATCTTCACACTACACGCAGACCACGAGCAAAACGCTTCAACGTCTACAGTACGTCTATCTGGTTCATCGGGTGCAAACCCGTTCGCATGTATCGCAGCAGGTATCGCATCTCTATGGGGTCCAGCTCACGGCGGCGCGAACGAAGCATGTCTGAAGATGCTTGAAGAGATCGGCAGTGTAGAAAACATTCCAGAGTACGTTGCGCGTGCGAAGGATAAAGATGATCCGTTCCGCCTAATGGGCTTCGGTCACCGCGTTTACAAGAACTACGACCCACGTGCTACGGTTATGCGTGAAACGTGTCACGAAGTTCTTAAAGAGCTTAACATCAAAGATCCACTGCTTGATGTGGCAATGGAACTTGAGCGTATCGCTCTATCTGACGAATACTTTGTATCGAAGAAGCTATACCCGAACGTAGACTTCTACTCAGGTATCATTCTGAAAGCGATCGGTATTCCTGTATCGATGTTCACCGTTATCTTTGCAATCTCTCGTACTATCGGTTGGATTGCACACTGGAACGAAATGCACAGCGATCCACTAAACCGTATCGGTCGTCCTCGCCAGCTATACACTGGTGAAGTACAGCGTGAATTCTCACCTCTACATGAGCGTGAATAATAGCTGACTAGCAAAATTAAAGGGCTGATGTGCGAACATCAACCCTTTTTTACTAGATTAGTTGCCATCCTCAAGAACGGTGTTAAACCGGATTATCAATATCGATAAACTCGACATCCAAACCGTGTTCTTTTGCCAACCATTCACCTAACGCTTTAATTCCGTAACGCTCAGTCGCGTGGTGGCCTGCTGCAAAGTAATGGATACCTTGCTCACGCGCCGAGTAAGTCGTACGCTCAGAGATCTCACCAGATACAAAAGCATCTAGGCCATTTTGCACCGCGAGCTCGATATAGTCTTGACCGCCACCAGTACACCAACCAACCGTTTCAATCATCTTATCAGCGTTATCTGGCGCAATATGCAAAGGCTCACGCTTAAGAACTTGGTTAATCTTGCTGGCGAATTCAGCACCTGTCATCGGCGTTTTTAGTCGACCAAACATCGCCACAGATTGTGGGTGACCTTCAAGGCCGCCTTCCACTTCTATATCTAACAAACGTGCCAGTTCAGCGTTGTTGCCAAGTTCAGGGTGGATATCCAGTGGAAGGTGGTAACCCAATAAGTTGACATCGTTCTTAATCAATGTGCGGATACGCTTACCTTTCATGCCGCGAATCGGCTCAGGTTCACCTTTCCAAAAATAGCCATGATGAACTAAAAGTGCGTCAGCATTGAGCTCTATCGCTTTATCAATTAATGCCTGTGAAGCCGTCACGCCCGTTACGACCTTTTTAATCTGCTCTTTACCTTCAACCTGCAAGCCGTTAGGTGCATAGTCTTTAATTAGCTGCGGAGAGAGCTTTTCGTTGAGGATTTTTTCTAATTGTAAGTTGTTCATGACAGCTTCCATCTAATTGCTAACATTGCGCTTTATCTTTGTCAGCAAAGTGTATTCGAACCATAGCAACCTTACCAGCACCTAGCTACAATAGTGACGTTTGAGCAGATATAGGTTTAAGGATGAACGCTTTACAACGTTTTTATCACTGGGTCCATGAAACGCCATCGCTATTTAAACGGACACCGCCATTTGTCGATGTCAAAGCGCTGACGATCACTCCTTTAAAACAAGAATATTATGAAGGGAATCCTCGACTAGGCTTCATCTACCAACACCTATGCACAGAGCTCATTAGTAATAGTGAAAAGTATTCGCTGCTCGAAGAAGAGATTCAAATCAACAAAGCGTCAGGCCAGACCCTAGGCGCAATTGATCTCATTCTGGATAACCTTGAGTCACAGCAGAAAGAACACTGGGAAGTCGCGATTAAATTCTATCTATTACATCAAGGCATTTGGTATGGACCGAACGCCCACGATCAGCTAGATAAAAAGCTCGCTAGAATGCTCTCTCATCAATTAAAAATGAGTGCATCTCCGGAATTCCTTGAACAGTACCCTCACTACTCTGATCTCACCGAGCATCTGTTAATCCAAGGGCGTCTTTATATCAATCCTTTTTCACCAGAGAGGATTCCAAAAGAGTGCCTAGGGTTTACGATAAACCCTAGCCAAATCACTGGCTATTGGTGTTATCAGAGTCAGTGGGCACAAATTAATGAGCCGCTCTATGAACTCGAAAAGCCACTGTGGGCTATTGGTTTGGAAGAATTCAATAGCCCAATCGACAAACCCAATGGACGATTTGTTCATGCGCAAACCAAAGGTGGCCAATTTTGGTTTGTTGTGCCCGATAGTTGGCCGAGTTAATAAATACACGATAAGAGCTACCTGCATTGCAACTATCGTCATCCTCGAGAGTGAGGCACGAACGAGTTGGAGATCTCTTTAAGTATGTCGGCAATTATATGAGATTCCCTACTCCCTCATTCTTCGGTCTATGGAATGACCTAACTTCCAATAAAAAAGGGCTGACAATTTGTCAGCCCTTAATACAACAGTTAATAGCCTAAATTACAGGCCTGCGTTAGCAAATACCTGATTTACGATCTCTTGCGCTTCTGCTTCGATCTGCTTTAAGTGCTCGGCACCTTTAAAGCTCTCGCAGTAGATTTTGTAAATATCTTCAGTGCCCGATGGACGCGCCGCAAACCAGCCATTTTCAGTGGTCACTTTAAGACCACCAATCGCAGCGCCATTACCCGGCGCATGAGTTAGACGAGCCGTAATTGCCTCACCTGCTAGCGTCTCTGCCGTTACCATTTCAGCAGAAAGCTTAGATAGCACGGCTTTTTGCGGGCCATTTGCCACAGCTTGAATGCGGTTGTATTCAGACGCACCATGTTTCGCCGCAAGCTCTTCGTAGTACTCTTGCGGGTTCTTACCCGTCACTGCAGTAATCTCAGCGGCTAGCAGACACAGAATGATACCATCTTTATCTGTAGACCACGGCGTACCGTCTTTACGTAGCAATGAAGCGCCCGCAGACTCTTCACCACCAAAGCCGAATTTACCTTGATAAAGACCATCAACAAACCATTTGAAACCAACTGGCACTTCACACAGTTCGCGACCAAGGTCTGCAACAACACGGTCAATTAGCGCACTTGATACCAAGGTCTTACCAACAGCGACGTCTTTACCCCAACCTTCGCGGTGACGGTATAAGTAATCAATACATACTGCTAAGAAATGGTTAGGGTTCATCAGACCTTTTGGCGTCACGATACCATGACGGTCGTAATCTGGGTCATTACCAAACGCTAGGTCATACTCATCTTTTAGTGCGAGTAAACCTGCCATCGCATAAGGAGATGAACAGTCCATACGAACCACGCCATCTTTATCCAGTGACATAAACTGGAATGATGGGTCGATCGCTTCGCTCACTAGCGTAAGATTCAGATTGTACGTTTGGCCAATTTGACGCCAGTAGTCGATACCGCTACCTCCGAGTGGATCCACGCCCAGTTTAAGGTTGGCTTTTTGGATCGCTTCCATATCGATCACATTTACTAGGTCATCAATGTATGGCTTTACAAGATCAATCTGCTTGAATAGCTCTGATGCTTTCGCCTGATCCAGAGGCATACGTCTTACGCCCTGAAGACCTTCAGCGATAAGAACGTTAGCACGATCTTGAATTGCTTGAGTGAGTTCACCTTCCGCAGGACCACCGTGTGTCGGGTTGTATTTAATACCGCCGTCTTGTGGTGGGTTGTGTGATGGCGTGATAACGATGCCATCGGCTTTGTCATCGTGCTTAAGGTTATGCGTCAAAATAGCGTGAGAAACACCCGGAGTCGGAGTATAGCCATTGTCTTGCTGAACAATCACTTCTACACCGTTAGCAATGAGGACTTCAACAACGGTCGAGAATGCAGGCTCAGACAACGCATGGGTATCTTTCCCAACAAAAAGTGGACCTGTTGTCCCCTTCTGCGCACGAACTTCAGCGACCGCTTGAGCGATAGCCAAAATATGGTGTTCATTAAATGTTGATTTATCCGCCGTACCGCGGTGACCAGATGTACCGAATTCAACTTTGTGCTCTGGATTTTTTGGGTCTGGCTGAAGGAGGAAGTAGTTCGCGACGAGGGCTGGAATATTATGCAGATCTTGCTGTTGAGCTTTTTGTCCCGCTCGTGGGTGCATAGCCATTTTGACATCCTTTCTTAAAATAATGAGAAATAAAAAACCTCATAATACGTTAACTAAGCCGCGCATTATGAGGTTCTAATCAGAATTATTTAAATTGAGTTAGTGACCTTCTCAATCAGATCTGATGGGAAATTCATTCGCGTCATCAGTTGGTCAACCATCTGCCTTTTTCGGCTAGTGTTGTTATTGGTAATCACCCAAAATGGAGAACCCGGAATAGCTTTTGGCTTAGTCGTATTACCGTTAGCCAGAAGTGTCTGCTCATTATCAGCAAAGTAAACGCGCTTGCGACCTTTTACTTTTGTTGCTTCAGAGAAATCACTCGGGTTAATGTGATGCAGTGTTGATAGAACCAACATAAAACGATCGATCGCTTTCTTAAGGCCCGCAAATTCGTCAGAAATGAGCAGTGAGCGCATCTCTTTCACACTATCTACAGACTCTTCTTTAATTGCATCTTTACTAACCACAACACCTTTTGGTTGCGCCATAACCTGCGGCTGTTGTGCTGCTGGAGCAGGATCTTTCGCATCTGTCATTAAAAGACGACGCAAAATGTCCGAAGCACTTTCACCGATGTCCTGGGTCTGACTTGCGATGTAACGGTATAGATCCTCATCAACCTCAATTGTTTTCATTCGCTTTTCACAATCTCTATGTTTAAACTCTGGGGGATTATAGCGAGATCTTTAAAGAGACTCTACGGTTTACCTGTAACGAATAAAATAAAATGTCACATCTGCTCAACTACAAAGTCGAAGGTGAGGGTCACACCATTGTTCTGATCCACGGATTGTTTGGAAACTTAGATAACCTAGGTCTACTTGCACGGGATCTAAGACAAGATCATCAGGTGGTTAGCATCGACCTGCGCAACCATGGCTTATCTCTGCACACCGAAGCCCACAACTACGCGCTAATGGCTCAAGATGTGCTTGATGTTGTGAAGCACTTGGCGCTGTCTAACTACATTGTCGTTGGTCACTCAATGGGTGGTAAAGTGGCAATGAAGCTCGCTGACATAGATAGAGGCAATATTGCCAAGCTATTGGTGCTTGATATGGCGCCAGTAAAATACCGCGAAAGTCGTCATGACAATGTGTTTAATGGCCTGAAAGCGGTCGAAGCGCAGCAACCAGCAAACAGAAAGCAAGCACTCGACATCCTTGCCGAACATATTGAGCTTGAAGGAGTAAGACAGTTTCTTGGTAAATCATTGTTTAACAATGGCGAACACCTAGCTTGGCGCTTTAACGTCACTAGCCTTTGGAACAACTACTGGGATATTTTAGGCTGGGAGCCAATTGCCCCAATTGACACTCCAACGTTGTTTCTAAAAGGTGGCGATTCTGACTATTTAACCACCGAACACCAAGCCGACGTTCAAAGTCAGTTCCACAATGCCAAAGCCCATGTTATCGCCAATACTGGGCACTGGTTACATGCAGAAAAGCCTGCTGAAGTTCTACGCGCGATTCGTAAATTCATCGCCTAAAACAGAATGAGAGATCTGTTACGCTCTGGCCGTTAACTTTATCTGTTAACAGTGGTATAGTTCCGCGCAAGTAATTTGGCATAAAGGGAACCCATGCTTTACGACTACATGAACATGCTCGAGTCAATTGGTCTCGATCTACTTTTTGCGTCTATCTTTTTCTTAATTGGTATGGCGATAAAAGATGTCTTAAAAGCGGGTAATGTCCCCCCTTTCGGTCGTCGCATTGTATGGTTAGTCCTATTCCTTGGCTGTGCTGGTTTTATTGCTAAAGGCATTATTCAGCTAAGCTGGGAAGGTGGTGGTCTCGGCTAATTGGTCGACACTACAACAGAAAATAGTAAAGGTAACGAATCTATGGCAAGTGTAGGCATCTTCTTTGGTAGCGACACAGGTAACACTGAAGCTGTTGCAAAGATGATTCAAAAGCAACTAGGTAAACAACTAGTTCACGTTCAAGACATCGCAAAAAGCAGCAAAGAAGACATCGACAACTTCGATCTTCTGCTTCTAGGTATCCCAACGTGGTACTACGGTGAAGCACAATGTGACTGGGATGATTTCTTCCCAGAACTTGAGCAGATCGATTTCTCAACTAAGCTAGTCGCTATCTTCGGTTGTGGTGACCAAGAAGATTACGCAGAGTACTTCTGTGATGCGATGGGCACAGTTCGTGACATCGTTGAAGCGAAAGGTGGCACTATCCTTGGCCACACTTCAACTGACGGCTACGAATTTGAAGCGTCGAAAGGTCTTGTTGAAGGCGACGACAGTCTATTTGTTGGTCTGTGTATTGATGAAGATCGTCAACCAGAACTGACTGAAGAGCGCGTTAACAACTGGTGTAAGCAGATCCACGAAGAGATGTGCTTAGCTGAGCTAGAAGACTAATACCTTCTTCCAAGGCAATTTAAAAACCTCCCAGTGGGAGGTTTTTTTGTATCTGGTTTTAACCCTATTGCCGCTAAGCAAGCTGCTCTTCGCTCTCTTCTCGGTATTTGGGCTTTTTGCGGACATAGAGTTTACGCTGGACTTCTGACACCACAGTGCCGTTTTTATCCTTTACGTAGGTGATAAATTCAGGAAAACACTTATCCCCGTTAGCCGTCTTGTTGAGAATATCTTGCAGTTGATCCTGACTCACACAAAAGTCAGCAAAAAGGTCACTCTGGCCAGGCTTGATAAAATTGATACTCGCCTCTTTATCCCACACATAATATTGCTCACCCAGAATCCCCATCAACATCAACGAATAGACAGGATCGGTGAGAGAAAAAATACTGCCACCATACTGAGTACGATTGGCATTTTTATTCCACCAGCGAAGCTTTAATCTCATCTTCACCTCGCGGAAATCATCGCTGATCGATAGTATTTTAATTCCGGCTCCCCAAAAAGGCGGCCAACTATTGAGTGCAAACTTCACCACATTCGGCTTATATATTTTGGCTAATGACTTATTCATTCTCAGTCCTTAAGTACAAGCTCCTTTCATTTGTTAATCAATTGTAACTGGTCGGATGTCACATATCAGTGACATCACACCACTTTATAAAAAAATAGTAGTAACCCCTTGAAGTTCGTGGTTTATTGTTATTGTGTAGTACCCTATAATGATAGGAATATTGGATTCTGTTAATTACTGCAGCTCATCAACAGGAAAGTATATGTCAGACAATAACCAAGCGCTAAAGGATGCTGGTCTTAAAGTTACCCTTCCAAGACTGAAGATTTTAGAAGTATTACAGCAACCTGACTGCCAACATATCAGTGCTGAAGAACTGTACAAAAAACTGATCGACCTAGGTGAAGAAATTGGCCTTGCGACAGTATATCGCGTATTAAACCAATTTGATGATGCAGGTATCGTGACTCGCCACCACTTTGAAGGTGGAAAGTCAGTGTTTGAATTATCGACTCAGCACCACCACGACCACCTTGTTTGTTTAGATTGTGGTGAAGTAATCGAGTTTTCTGATGACATCATTGAAGAGCGTCAAAAAGAAATCGCTGAAAAATACAATGTGACGCTAACTAACCACAGTCTTTACCTCTACGGTAAGTGTGGTGATGGAAGCTGTAAAGATAACCCTGACGCTCACAAGCCGAAGAAGTAATCTTAAAAAGCGCTCAATCTCAATGAGCGCTTTTCTTTTATCTGCAGAGTATAGATACAAAAATGCCAGTCGTTTGACTGGCATTTTTATTTAGAGCAGTTGCTTACTTAGCTTCGATTTTAGCCCAAGTATCACGCAAACCTACTGTGCGGTTAAAGACCAAAGCATCCGCTTTAGACTCTTTTGCATCCGCGCAGAAGTAACCCATACGCTCGAACTGGAAACCAGCTTCTGCTTCTGCACTCGCTAGGCTTGGTTCAACAAAACCATTTAGCTTAACTAGTGAATCCGGGTTAATTGTCTCAGCAAAGTTGTCTGCTGCCGCCGGGTTAGGCACAGTAAATAGACGATCGTATAGACGAATTTCAGCTGGAAGGCCTTTGTCCGCCGATACCCAGTGAATAACACCTTTTACTTTACGGCCATCTTCTGGGTTCTTACCTAGCGTATCAGCATCGTAGCTACAGAAGATAGTGGTAATATTGCCTTCTGCATCTTTCTCAATGCGTTCAGCTTTGATCACGTAAGCGCCACGTAGACGAACTTCTTTGCCTAGAACAAGACGCTTGTACTTCTTGTTCGCTTCTTCACGGAAGTCTTCACGCTCAATCCACACTTCACGAGTAAATGGAACTTCACGCTCACCCATTTCTGGTTTGTTCGGGTGGTTTGCCACTGTTAGTGACTCAACCTTACCTTCTTCGAAGTTTTCAATAACGATCTTAACTGGATCAAGTACCGCCATTGCACGTGGTGCGTTTTCATTCAAGTCATCACGAATACAAGACTCTAGTGAGCTCATTTCAATCATGTTGTCTTGCTTAGTTACACCAATACGCTTACAGAATTCACGAATTGACGCAGAGGTAAAGCCACGACGACGTAGGCCTGAAATAGTCGGCATACGAGGGTCATCCCAACCATCAACTAATTTCTCAGTCACTAGTTGGTTTAGCTTACGCTTAGACATTACTGTATATTCAAGGTTTAGACGGCTGAACTCGTACTGACGAGGCTGACAATCAATCGTGATGTTGTCTAGAACCCAATCGTATAGACGACGGTTGTCTTGGAACTCAAGCGTACAGATAGAGTGCGTAATGCCCTCTAGCGCATCAGAAATACAGTGCGTGAAATCGTACATTGGGTAAATGCACCACTTATCACCAGTTTGGTGATGCTCTGCAAAACGAACACGGTATAGAACTGGATCGCGTAGCACGATGAAAGAAGACGCTAGATCAATCTTCGCACGTAGACATGCTTTGCCTTCTTCAAAGCCACCGTCACGCATTTTTTCAAATAGCGCTAGGTTTTCTTCTGGCGTACGATCACGGTATGGGCTTGGCTTACCTGGTTGAGTAAGTGTGCCACGGTACTCGCGGATCTGCTCAGGACTTAGCTCTTCAACGTACGCTAAGCCTTTGTTAATTAATTCCACTGCGTAGCCGTATAGCTTGTCGAAGTAGTTTGATGAGTAACATACATCACCACTCCACTCAAAGCCCAACCAACTCACATCATTCTTAATTGACTCAACGTATTCAACGTCTTCTTTTTCTGGGTTAGTGTCATCAAAACGTAGATTACACTGACCCTGGTAGTCCTGAGCAATACCGAAGTTCAAGCAAATTGACTTAGCGTGACCGATATGCAGATAACCGTTCGGCTCTGGTGGGAAACGAGTATGCACGCTTGTGTGTGTACCATCCGCTAAATCTTTATCGATGATTTGGCGAATGAAATTCGATGGACGAGCCTCAGCTTCACTCATCTATAGCACCTCAATTGTTGTAGTATTGTTCAGATAATTCTTTACTTTGACGACTTCAATAGCCGTCAAGTACATAACGTCTAATGATCCACAATTCTGGTGGATTACACAACAATATCTCGACTGAAAACACTTTTTTTTTCATTGTCTGGTTAAGAAGCTAGCATTGTTCATCTCTCCTTAAGCGCCAAACGCAAAAAAGCCTCCCGAAGGAGGCTTTTATCACTTACTTATTAACCAGTGGTTACTAAGGAAGTTTTACATCAGAAAGGTCTTCATTAGCACCGATTGCTTTCATTTCACCAGCAACGATTTCAGCTAGAGGACCAAGGATAACTTGAAGGTTATTCTCACCTAGTTTAACTACACCCTTCGCACCAAGCTTCTTAAGTACTACTTCGTCAGCTACAGAGCGGTCTTTAAGAGTAAGACGTAGACGAGTGATACAAGCGTCGATTGACGTTAGGTTATCGTGGCCACCTAGAGCTTTTAGGTATTGACGCGCTAGGTCACCCTTTTTCGCATCGCCTGCAGGAGCCGCTGAAGTCTGTTCGTCGTCATCTTCACGACCTGGCGATTTCAGGTTGAATGCGCGGATAGCGAATGAGAATGTGAAGAAGTATAGAGCACCAAAGCCTAGACCGATTAGTAGTAGAGTAAACGGTTTAGTTGCTAGACCCCAGTTCAGTACGAAGTCGATTAGACCAGCAGAGAAACCAAAGCCGTGTAGCGTACCAAACATATTCGCAACAACTAGAGATAGACCGGTGAATACAGCGTGCATTGCGTATAGAGCAGGAGCTAGGAATACGAACATGAATTCTAGTGGCTCAGTAATACCTGTTAGGAATGAACAGAAAGCTACTGAGAATAGTGCACCACCAACTTGGCTACGCTTTTCAACTGGAGCGGCTAGGTACATTGCTAATGCAGCACCTGGTAGACCGAACATCATTACTGGGAAGAAGCCGTTCATGAATACGCCAGCAGACTTGTCGCCACCGAAGTAACGGTTTAAGTCACCAGTTTTAATTGTCTCTGTGACTTCTTTAACAGTTGCAGTGATTTCTGGAGTAACAGAATTAGCGAATTCAAATGTGTGAGATTGACCTGCAACAAGAGTTTTAGCTAGAGCAGGATCGACACACAACTGTTGTAGTGCAGGAAGAGCTTGACCAGCTGATTGAGCACCAGTAACTAGAACCTCTTGACATGTTCCCATACCGAACCAGAAGTAAGAGTTTAATACGTGGTGTAGACCCACAGGGATAAGTGCACGGTTAAGAGTACCGTAAACGAACTGACCAACTGCACCTGAAGTAGAAACAGCATGTGCTAGAGCGTCAAGACCACCTTGAATTGTTGGCCATACAACCCCAGCAACAGCACCTGCCACTAACGAGAAAAGACCAGCCATGATTGGTACTAAACGTTTGCCAGAGAAAAATGCTAACCACTCAGGAAGACGTGTCGCATGGAAAGCGTTGTAAGAATGGCCTGCGATGATACCAGCAATGATACCACCAAAGAATGACATATTAACGCTTGAATCGATCGTTGCTGCTGTAGCAGTAATTACAAAGTAAGCAACCACACCAGCTAGACCGGCTGCACCTTGACCATCTTTAGATAGACCAATCGCGATACCTAGACCAAAAAGTAGTGGTAGTTGGCTAAAGATCGCATTACCAGCAGATGCCATAAATGCAATATCTAAAAGGTCAGGTTGACCCAAACGTAGTAAGAGCGCCGCAACTGGAAGCGTTGCGATAGGCAGCATAAGAGCTTTACCTAACTTTTGCGCATATCCAAGAATATTCACCTTAAGTTCCCCCTATAGGATTTTGTAATGTTGAGCTACTTTTTTTAGCCGCTCAATTTAGTCCTGCTCAGTTTATGATATTAATTTTGCTCCGCAAATTAAAACCTCATCATTTGTGATCCTAATCACCAGAAAATGGCAATATTCAAGGTTTTTGCTAGCGAGATCATAAAACTTATTTTACAATCCAAAAAAATAGCATTCATTAGAGTGAAATCGAGTTACTCTTATTCAATATAAATAGACTTCGAGTGTTGCTATATCTAGTATCAAGTGAGGTATAGGCATCGACCTTAATCTCTTGCAACCTCAGTAATGACGAAGGATAACATCGACTTTAGACGACTCTTTTTTCGTTTGCTAAACGATATTTTGCGACCTAATTGAAGGCTACAAATAAAGTAAAACTTTTCATTGAACTTACTTCATTTAATCGGCTAAAAAGTATTAAGAATCTGACCTATAAGGATTAGCTAACCATGTATGCGCTAACTAACTGTAAAATATTTACCGGCAGCGACGTCCTCGTTGAACATGCTGTTATCATTAACAACAACCTTATTGATGCTGTGTGTCCAATTTCACAGCTTCCTGAAGGCATTGAGACTCGTGATCTAAATGGCGCTAACCTTAGTCCAGGCTTCATCGACTTACAGTTAAATGGTTGTGGTGGCGTAATGCTGAACGATGAAATCACAGCAGAAACCATGCAGATAATGCACGAAGCTAACCTAAAATCGGGCTGTACAAGCTTCCTACCAACGCTGATCACCTCATCTGATGAAGATATGCGTCAAGCAGTTGCTGCTGCACGTGACTACCACACGAAGTACCAAAACCAATCGTTAGGTCTGCACCTTGAAGGTCCATACCTTAACGTTGCGAAAAAAGGCATCCACAGCGTTGATTTCATCCGCCCTTCGGATGACAGCATGATCGACTTCATGTGCGAAAACGCTGACGTGATTGCAAAAGTAACACTAGCACCTGAGCACAACGAAGCTGCACACATTGAACGCCTCAAGCAAGCTGGTATCGTTGTGTCTATTGGTCATACTAATGCAACTTACGCGGAAGCACGTCGCGGCTTTAATGCAGGCATTACTTTCGCTACTCATCTATTCAATGCAATGACCCCTATGGTTGGTCGTGAACCAGGTGTTGTCGGCGCGATCTACGATACGCCAGACGTATACGCCGGCATCATTGCTGACGGTTTCCATGTTGACTACGCAAACATTCGTATCGCTCACAAAATTAAGGGCGAAAAATTAGTATTAGTGACCGATGCCACAGCTCCTGCAGGCGCTGACATGGATTACTTTATTTTTGTTGGTAAGAAAGTATATTACCGTGATGGTAAGTGTGTTGATGAAAATGGCACACTCGGCGGCTCAGCACTTACAATGATCGAAGCAGTTCAAAATACTGTTGAGCACGTCGGAATCGCTCTGGACGAAGCACTACGCATGGCTACTTTGTACCCAGCAAAAGCAATCGGTGTTGAAGAGCAGCTAGGCCGAGTGAAGAAAGGCATGGTTGCAAACCTCACTGTATTTGATCGTGACTTCAATGTTCAGGCGACGGTTGTTAACGGACAATACGAGCAAAATTAAGAATGAATGGCGGACAAATAGGTAACGTAGATTTAGTAAAACAACTAAATAGTGCAGCAGTTTACAGACTCATCGACCAGCAAGGCCCTATTTCTAGGATCCAAGTTGCCGACGTCAGTCAACTGGCACCCGCAAGTGTTACAAAAATCACCCGCCAACTTTTAGAACGCGGCCTAATTAAAGAGGTCGCGCAGCAAGCATCTACAGGTGGTCGCCGCGCAATTTCTCTGACGACAGAGGTAGAGCCGTTCCACTCAGTCGCAATTCGCCTAGGCAGAGACTACATTCAGTTCAGTCTTTATGACCTAGGCGGAAAAGAACTTACTTCCGACTACTGTGAGTTCTTTTACACCACTCAAGATGAATTGATTGAGGGCCTGCTCACTCAGCTCAAGCAGTTTATCCAGACTCATCAAAGCTCTATCAACCAGCTCATCGCTATCGGTGTGATCCTTCCAGGTCTGGTTAACCCAGAATCTGGTGTGGTTGAGTACATGCCAAACATTCCGATCGACAACCTAGCACTATCAGAAATCATCCATAAGTCATTTCATGTGCAGTGTTTCGTGGGCAACGATGTCCGTGGTATGGCATTAGCTGAACATTACTTTGGCGCGAGCCAAGACTGTCAAGACTCTATTTTAGTCAGTGTCCACCGTGGTACGGGGGCGGGTATTATCGTTAATGGCCAAGTTTTCTTAGGCTTTAACCGCAACGTAGGTGAAATCGGGCACATTCAAATCGACCCATTAGGCGAGCAGTGCCAATGCGGTAACTTCGGTTGTCTAGAAACAGTGGCGGCAAACCCTGCAATTGTTGAACGCGTCAATAAACTTATCAAGCAGGGCTATGAATCCAGCCTAGCTACGCTTGATACGATTAACATTTCCGATGTATGTGAGCATGCTAATCTTGGCGATGAACTTGCAAAACAGAGCTTAGTCCGTGTTGGCAACAAGCTAGGTAAAGCGATCGCAATTACCATTAACTTGTTTAACCCGCAAAAAGTCATCATCGCTGGCGACATTACCCAATGTAAAGATATTGTCTTCCCTGCGATTCGTCGTAATGTCGAAAATCAATCTTTAACCACTTTCCACAGTGATTTACCAATTGTTGCATCAAAAATCGACAAACAGCCTACCCTTGGTGCGTTTGCGATGATTAAACGTGCAATGCTAAACGGGGTATTGTTACAAAAATTGTTAGAAGATTAATCTTCTCCCCCTGTAAGCAACTAATTGAGTTAGAATAGCGGGCTACGACATGTAGCCCGTTTTTTTAGGACGAAATAATACACATATGGAACTCATCTTAATTTCAGCGGCTTTTTTAGCTGGTTTTATTGCACTCAAATGCAACCTTCCCCCGTTAGTCGGATTCTTGCTTGCCGGTTTTGGTTTACATGCAATGGGCTACCAGAGTGACGATACCATCGTGACTTTAGCCGATCTTGGTGTGACATTATTACTGTTCACTATCGGTCTGAAATTAGACATTAAAACCTTACTATCTAAAGAGATCTGGGCTGGCGCCACCATTCATAACCTGTTATCGACGGCTATTTTCAGCCTCGCCCTATTCTGTTTTAAGTTCTTAGGCATCAGCTCATTAGCAGCGATGTCTATTGACCAAATCCTTCTGCTTGGCTTTGCGCTCTCTTTCTCTAGCACCGTTTTCGCGGTGAAATCATTGCAGGAAAAAGGTGAGATGAACGCCACTTACGGTACCATTGCTATTGGTATATTGGTGATGCAGGACATCTTTGCCGTTGTGTTCTTAACCGCCTCAACGGGTAAAATTCCAGAGTGGTATGCCATCGGCTTATTTGCTCTGCCGCTACTAAGACCGCTCTTTTTCAAAATGCTGGATTGGGTTGGCCACGGTGAGATGCTGGTGCTACTCGGTATTTTCTTTGCCCTAGTCGCTGGTGCAGGCCTATTTGAGCTTGTCGGTATGAAGCCAGATCTAGGTGCTCTGATTCTCGGCATGCTACTCGCCGCGCATAAGAAAGCCTCAGAGCTATCCAAGTCGTTATTCAATTTGAAAGAGCTGTTCCTTGTTTGCTTCTTTCTTAATATTGGCCTTTCAGCCAGCCCAACCTTATCGGGTTTTGCTTTAGCGATTTTGTTCCTATTGCTATTACCTCTGAAAGGTATTCTCTACTTCCTTGTACTCAACACCTTTAAGTTTCGTGTGCGTACGTCGCTACTTGCCTCATTAAGCCTATTTAACTTCAGTGAGTTTGGTCTAATCGTGGGTGGATTAGCGTTTAAAATGGGTTGGATGAGTGGCGACATTCTCGTCGCACTTGCCATTGCAGTGTCTATTTCGTTTGTTCTCGCTGCACCAATTAATCGCCATGGCCATGCTTTATACCAACGTTCTGGCCGATGGCTACGCGAGCACGCAGCAGAAAAGCTCAATACTCGCGACCAACTTATTAACCCAGGCCACGCTCAGGTGCTGATCTTGGGCATGGGACGTATCGGCACTGGTGCTTATGATGAGTTGAGAAATCGCTACGGTAAAATCAGCTTAGGTATCGAAGTTCGTGAAGATGCCGCTCATCAGCACAAAACGCACGGACGAAATGTCATTTCCGGCGATGCAACCGACCCAGATTTCTGGGAGCGTATTTTAGATACCGCCAATGTAAAGCTGGTTCTATTGGCAATGCCGCACCACCAAGGTAACCAAATTGCACTGGAACAGCTTCAGCGTCGAAACTTTAAAGGGCAAATTGCCGCGATTGCTGAATACCCTGACCAGCTTGAAGCTCTAATTGACGGTGGTGTCGATGCCGCTTTCAACATCTATAGTGAAGCTGGTAGTGGTTTTGCGCGACATGTATGTGATCAGCTACAACCCGAATTTAACCGAGTAAACTAATTTCCATAGCCCAGCACTAAGCCGCTCATTTCGAGCGGCTTTTTCATCATCTGTTCAAATAAACAACAAAACCTAGATTTTATATACCAAAAGTGCGCTTTAATTAGATTTCATTCACCATTATGTCGTTATGATTATTTTTTTAATCAAACACGGTTGATTTTTTTAATCAAAATGGCAAATTGAAGTTAGAAAGTTAATATGAATTTAAAGGGAAGTTGTATGTGTTCGATTTTTGGTATTTTAGACATCAAGAGTGATGCAGAAACGCTACGTCCAATTGCACTAGAAATGTCTAAAAAACTGCGCCATCGCGGTCCAGACTGGTCTGGAATTTATTCTTCAGAAAAAGCAATTCTTGCGCATGAGCGTTTAGCGATTGTTGGTTTAAATAGTGGTGCTCAGCCTCTTTATAGCCCAGACAAAAAACACATCCTTGCAGTGAATGGCGAGATCTACAACCACAAAGAGATCCGTGCACGCTACGAAGATAAGTACGACTTCCAAACAGACTCAGACTGTGAAGTAATCTTAGCGCTATACCAAGATATGGGCGCAGATCTGCTTGAAGAGCTTAACGGCATCTTCGCATTTGTTCTTTACGATGAAGAGAAAGATCAGTACCTAGTGGGTCGTGACCATATCGGCATTATCCCACTTTACCAAGGACATGATGAGCACGGTAACTACTACGTCGCTTCAGAAATGAAAGCGCTAGTGCCTGTATGTAAAACAGTTAGCGAATTCGCACCGGGCAGCTACTTCAGCTCTACCGATTCGGCGCCTCAGCGTTACTACATCCGTGACTGGAATGAGTACGCTGCTGTACAAGGTAACTCCACGAGCAAAAAAGAACTGACTGAAGCACTAGAAGCTGCAGTTAAGCGCCAGCTAATGACTGACGTACCTTATGGTGTGCTCCTTTCAGGCGGTCTAGATTCATCGATTACTTCTGCGGTTGCTAAACGCTTCGCTGCAATGCGTATTGAAGATGATGAAAAGTCAGAAGCATGGTGGCCTCAACTTCACTCATTTGCGGTTGGTCTTGAAGGCGCTCCCGATCTTAAAGCTGCACGTGAAGTCGCAGACCAAATCGGTACGGTTCACCACGAGATGACTTACACCATTCAAGAAGGTCTAGATGCGATTCGTGACGTTATCTACCACATTGAAACGTATGACGTCACAACCATCCGTGCCTCTACCCCAATGTTCCTAATGGGTCGTAAGATCAAAGCTATGGGAATCAAAATGGTACTTTCAGGCGAAGGAGCAGACGAGATCTTTGGCGGTTATTTATACTTCCACAAAGCGCCAAACGCAAAAGAGTTCCACGAAGAAACAGTACGTAAACTGCTTGCCCTAAACATGTTTGACTGTGCTCGCGCGAACAAATCGCTTGCGGCATGGGGTGTTGAAGGTCGTGTGCCTTTCCTCGATAAAGAGTTTATAGACGTAGCGATGCGCCTAAACCCAGAAGACAAGATGTGTGGTAACGGTAAGATGGAGAAACATATCCTACGTGAGTGTTTCGAACACTACCTGCCAGAAGCAATCGCATGGCGCCAGAAAGAACAGTTCTCTGACGGTGTTGGTTACAGCTGGATTGACACTCTAAAAGAGGTAGCTGAAGCTAAAATTACTGACCAGCAAATGGAAACGGCGGCATTCCGCTTCCCATACAACACTCCAACAACGAAAGAGGGTTACGTATACCGTGAGATCTTTGAAGAGTTGTTCCCACTACCATCAGCTGCAGAGTGTGTTCCTGGTGGTCCATCGGTAGCATGTTCATCAGCTAAAGCGATTGAATGGGATGAGTCATTTAAGAACATGGCAGACCCATCAGGTAGAGCAGTACAAAGTGTCCACAACGACGCATACTAACTACTAATAATTTCCATTCTAAAGGCACCCAAGTGGTGCTTTTTTATCAACCAACCAATAATAAATTCACCCCACCAATGGTAATAACATTCTTGCAAATCAGCTCAATTTTGGAAACTAAGTTTGTAGCACGAACAATACATGAACAATATAACAATTAATTATATAAAAATCATAATCTTATAAATCAAACCTCACAATATAGATGATTATCACCGATTGCAGTATAAGCACCCAAAGAGTATATGTAGGAGCCAATAAAAAACGATAATATCTAACATTAATAAAACTTATGACAAACCAACATCATCAATTTTTCGGCCACCCACGTGGCCTATTCCTACTGTTCGGTACCGAACTTTGGGAGCGATTCTCTTACTACGCGATGCGCGCCATCCTAGTGCTTTATTTAACAGACGCAACCATGAATGGCGGCTTGGGCTGGTCGACCAAAGATGCCCTTGACCTATACGGCATCTATACTGGACTTGTCTACATTACCCCCCTAATTGGCGGTTACTTAGCCGATAACTATCTAGGCCAACGTCGCTCAATCTTAATTGGTGGTGTTCTGATGGCCGCAGGGCAGTTCACTCTCGCATTACCAGCAGATGCTCTTGGTCTTGGCTCATTACATACCTTCTACCTTGGTCTTGCTCTGTTGATTTCGGGTAACGGTCTATTTAAGCCAAACATCTCAACCATGGTAGGCGATCTTTACCAAAAGGGCGACAACCGCCGTGACGGTGCCTTTACCATTTTCTACATGGGTATCAACCTTGGTGCGCTATTCGCAGGCGTTGTGTCTGGCTCTGTGACTAACTCATTTGGTTGGAAAGCGGGCTTTGTTGCTGCTGGTGTGGGCATGTTGATTAGCCTCGTTATGCAAATGACCCTAGCTCAATCTTGGTTGGGTGACATTGGCCGCGAACCAGCTGCTAAGCGTGATCTAGTAATCAAGGCATCATCTAAGAAAGAGCCGCTGACTAAAGAAGAGTTTGACCGTATCAAAGTTATTCTAGTGATGGGCTTGTTCACTATCGTATTCTGGGCAGGTTTCGAGCAAGCAGGCGGCCTGATGAACATCTACACTCAGCAATACACCGACCGCATGATTGGTGGATTTGAAGTTCCAGCGGCTTGGTTCCAATCTTTGAACCCGTTTTTCATTATTACCCTAGCGCCTATCTTAGCCATGTTATGGGTTAAGCTCGGCAAGCGTGAGCCAAGCTCTCCAGTGAAATTTGGAGTGGCTATGTTCTTCCTAGCACTTGGCTTCTTATGTATGGTCGGCGCGGTAATGGAGCAAGGTGGCGATACTACAGTGAAAACATCAATGCTATGGTTAGTTGGCGCGTTTTTCTTCCATACTCTTGGTGAACTTTGCTTATCGCCAATTGGCCTTTCTATGGTGACAAAACTAGCCCCACTACGTCTAGCATCACTGATGATGGGCGCTTGGTTTGGCTCTAATGCGATTGCTAACTACGTTGCTGGCTACGTGGGTTCTCACGTTGGTGAACTAGGTGCAATGGCTATCTTTAGTGGTATTGCTGTGACAGCAACTGTATCAGGTGTCATCCTACTCTTGTTCTCTAACACACTGGTTCGTTGGATGCATGGTGCAGAAAGCCCAATGAGTAACGCTGAGCAGGTTGAAGAACAACAAACGCAAATCGCATAACAGCAGCATACTCCCTATGAAAAGTAAAAATCCACCTGCATAGCAGGTGGCTTTGAAAGGCCCCCTAAAAGGGGGCTCACTGTTAGTTTTCTAACCCCAACCGCATCTGACGCTCTTCTTCTTCCTTTCCAACACGATCTTGGTGCCGGACATACCTACGTATAATTTCCTCATTCATCCCTACTGAATCAACGAAGTAGCCTCTTTGCCAAAATTTGTTACCCCATAATTTCTTCTTTCTTAAATACGGAAATTTGTTGAACAAGCGAATTGCGGTTCGTCCTTTTACAAAACCCATATATGTCGAAACACTCAAGCTAGGTGGCAATCTCACGACCAGATGCACGTGGTCTACTTGAACATTCAGCTCTACAACCTTACAGTTCTTCATATTACTGTAGATATAGATACTTCGGTAAAGCTCCTTACCCAAATTGCCTTTCAAGATTTTCAGGCGGTATTTTGGCGTCCAGACTATGTGGTACTGACACCTATAATATACGTGTGAGGCGGATTCATATTTGCTCATGTTCTTTATTTCCTTCATTTGCTGGTTACAACCGAGGACATCTTGAACATGAGCGTTCTTCGGGCATAGCCCAAAGGAACGATCACCACCTTCTAAAGAAGGTGGTTTAAGGTTAGAAAATAAAAA
>NZ_JBRESC010000010.1:163593-174778 GCF_056726085.1 Vibrio sp. 2433-A1 | reverse complement strand
CACCCGTCCGCCGCTCGACGCCCTTAACGTTCCCCGAAGGTTCAGTTAAGTCGTTTCCGCTCGACTTGCATGTGTTAGGCCTGCCGCCAGCGTTCAATCTGAGCCATGATCAAACTCTTCAATTTAAGATTTTGTCGGCTCAATGAATACTGAACATTACATAAAGTAATGTTTGAATTGACTGTGCTGAGTCTTGCGACTCGTTGGTCACTTCGTTTCATTGAAACCTAATTTGATACCGCTCTTTACTAAGAGAAATATCTAATTGGATTATCATCAACGAGTGCCCACACAGATTGATAGGTTTATATTGTTAAAGAACTTTCTTCTTTGTGACTCACATCACTTCGGAAGAGGCGGTCATTTTAGCGAGATAAAGTTTAGTGTCAACCACTTTTTTTCAAACTTTTTTCAAGCGTTTCCGCTTGGCTAATGGACCTTGCTAACTGGGCTCTCGTTTCTTTCGAACCGCTCCCGTGTCAGCGAGGGGGCATTATAGAGATCGCCATCACATTGGCAAGCCCTTTTTGCAGTTTTTTTTGATTTTTTTGTCTTTTGCGTATTTTCTATTCAAAACGACCTGTTTTTACCACTTTTCTCTGCCTCTCTAGGCGAGTTTCCCTCTATATAAGGAGAAAAAATGAGCTCTCTACGCAGTTACAAAGGAATTTCCCCACAAATTGGTCAACGCGTCTATATAGATAGCAGCTCTGTTTTAGTCGGAGATATTAAGATAGGTGACGATTCGAGCATCTGGCCGCTCGTTGCTGCTCGTGGTGATGTGAACCATATTCATATCGGTGAGCGTAGCAATGTTCAAGATGGCTCTGTATTGCATGTCACTCACAAGAATAAGGAGTACCCCGAAGGTTACCCGCTAATTATCGGCAATGATGTCACTATCGGCCACAAGGTGATGCTGCATGGCTGTATCATTAAAGATCGCGTTTTAGTCGGTATGGGTTCGATCGTGTTAGACGCCGCTATTATAGAAGAAGAGGTGATGATTGGTGCTGGCAGTCTAGTACCACCAGGAAAACGACTCGAAAGTGGTTACCTTTATGTTGGAAGCCCAGTCAAGCAAGCTCGCCCCCTCAACGATAAGGAACGAGCTTTCTTACAGAAGTCTGCGGATAATTATGTGCAGAACAAAGAAGATTACCTTCACGAGGTTAAAGAGGTTAATTAACGACCTCTATATTACCTTCTGAGTTAAATTCTTCCTCTTCAATCAGTTCTTCAGCAAGCTCTTCAAGATCGAATCGATATTGTGAAAAGACTTCCAGAGCTTGCTGTTCGTTCTCGATATCCTGTCCCGACAACTGCCTCAGTTCATTAATGCTCACTAGGCATTGAATCAGAGCACCTGATTGCTGCGCCGGAAAGAGAACGGCTTGTTTGTCTTCATCCCATGTTTGCATGTCAGGGAATAAGATCGATTGATTCATTACAATCCCTCTAGGTTCTTTCTTAACTCACGTAAAATTTGTTTGGTGCCAGGTCTTAAGCCACGCCAAAGCATAAAACTTTCTGCTGCTTGACCAACCAGCATTCCCAATCCATCAAAGACGCGCACTACCCCATGCTCATGCGCCCACTGATTGAAGGTCGTTTTACCAGCGCCATACATCATGTCATACACAACAGCCTGTTCAGTAAAGATAGCTGCGGATATATCTGGTAGCTCACCACTTAAGCTAGAAGAGGTGGAATTGATGATCACATCAAACGCTTGGTTCACTTCACTCATCTCACAAGCGCTAATCGTTCCATACGGAGCAAACATATCAGCTAACAGTTGCGCTTTCGCAAAGGTTCGGTTGGTAACAACAATTTCAGCGGGCTGCTGATCTAATAGTGGCTTAATGACGCCACGCGCGGCACCACCAGCACCAATAAGTAAAATACGCGCTCCCTTTAAAGGTGCTTGATATTGAAGTAAGTCTTGAACTAACCCTTCACCATCGGTGTTATCACCAATAATCTCACCATCATCGAGCTTCTTCAGCGTATTCACTGCCCCAGCCAATTGAGCACGTTCTGTCAGTCGAGTAGCAAAGCGATAAGCATCTTCCTTAAATGGAACCGTGACATTACAGCCTTTACCACCTTGAGCAAAAAACTCAGACGCCGCTTGTTGAAACGCGTCCTTATCTGGGCTTTCTGCAGTATAGGTCAATGACTGATTGGTTTGACGAGCAAATAGGGTATGAATAAAAGGCGATTTACTTTGAGAGATAGGATTACCAAAAACGGCATAGCGATCTATTTGCTGAGTCATTTCCTTTACCTGCAGAACTAAAAAAGGGCCAATGCGAAACATTGACCCTATCACTATCTATATATTGAAGAAAGTCTTACCACTCTCTTGGCTTGAGGTAATGTTCGTATAGCTCAGCTTCTGCAGAACCCGGCTCAACTTGGTAAGCATATTCCCAGCGCGCTAACGGTGGCATCGACATCAAAATGGATTCTGTTCGACCACCACTCTGCAGACCAAACAGAGTGCCACGGTCAAACACTAAGTTAAATTCAACGTAACGACCTCGGCGGTATAGTTGGAACTGACGCTCACGTTCACCATACTCAGTCTCTTTGCGACGATCGACGATCGGCAGATAGGCATCCATATAGCCTTGACCAACCGCTTTGATGTACTCAAAGCACTTATCGAATTCCCAATGATTAAGATCATCAAAGAACAGACCACCGACACCTCTAGTTTCATCACGGTGTGGCAGATAAAAGTATTTATCACACCAAGCTTTATGCTCTGGGTAGACTTCACTACCAAATGGCGCACACACTTCTTTCGCGGTGTTGTGCCAATATTGTGCGTCTTCTTCAAAAGGATAAAACGGCGTTAAGTCGAAGCCTCCGCCAAACCACCAGATAGGCTCTTCGCCCTCTTTTTCAGCAATAAAGAAACGCACGTTGGCGTGCGAGGTTGGTACATATGGGTTATTAGGATGCATAACCAATGACACCCCCATAGCTTCAAAACGACGTCCTGCCAATTCAGGTCGGTGCGCTGTCGCTGAGGCTGGCATTTCTTTACCTTGCACATGAGAAAAGTTCACGCCGCCTTGCTCAAACACAGCGCCTTCTTTCATCACGCGAGTTCGACCACCACCACCTAGCTTCTCACCAGGCTCACGGTGCCACTCATCCTCGACAAATAGTGCTTTACCATCGGCTTGCTCTAATTGCTGACAAATAGAGTCTTGCAGTGCCATGAGAAATTGTTTTACGGCTAATTTATCTATCGCTGACATTCGACTTCCTTTATTGCAGGGTTAACCCTGTCTCAATACTTGTGCGGTTCTTGCATCACGAATTTCACTCGGGTTTGTTCGACCACCCGTTTGCCCTTCTAGCACAGCCACCAATTTATCCCCAAGGTGCTGATAAACTTGCTCAGTGGTGAGACACGGCGGCTCGCCCGTTAAGTTCGCGCTGGTAGAGGTTAACGGCTTTCCAAATGCATTACACATCTTTTGTACTAAAGGATGATCAGTCACACGCACGGCAATCGAGTCATGTTGCCCCGAAACCCAATTAGAGACTTTATCACTGCTTGGCATGACCCAAGTGACAGGTCCAGGCCAAGTTTGCTGCACTCGCTCTAGCTGTTCGGCGCTCAAAGCTTGCTGATCAATATAAGGCAGCAGCTGCTGGTAATTAGCGGCAATCAGAATAAGCCCTTTCTCTACCGGGCGCTGTTTAAGTTCTAGTAGCTTTTTTATCGCACTCGGGTTATCAGGATCACAGCCAACCCCAAACACGCCTTCTGTTGGGTAGGCGATCACTTCACCCTGTTGTAGTGCACTGAGTGCTCGCTCAAAGTTACTCACCTAAGCATCCTATTTGATTAGCGGTTTGAGTTAAGTGTACAAATAATCGTTAGTCGTGGCTAAAGCTATTTAAGTGCCAATCTTTCATCTGCTGATCCAAACCAGACGCAAACGTTTGCTTAGTGATAAAATCCCCGTATAATGCGCTCAAATTATTTGCTCACCAATTCTACGCAGCTTTGAAGGAGTTTGAGATGAAAGTCGGTATCATCATGGGTTCTAAATCAGATTGGCCAACCATGAAACTAGCAGCAGAAATGCTGGATAGATTCGGCGTTGAGTACGAAACAAAAGTTGTTTCTGCGCACCGCACACCTCAACTGCTTGCTGACTATGCAAATAGCGCAAAAGAGCGTGGTCTGAAAGTGATCATTGCTGGAGCTGGCGGCGCAGCACATCTTCCAGGTATGGCGGCAGCCTTCACTTCATTGCCAGTGCTTGGTGTACCTGTACAGTCACGCGCACTGAGCGGCCTAGATTCACTCTACTCTATCGTGCAAATGCCAAAAGGTATTGCGGTCGGTACGTTAGCTATCGGCGAAGCGGGCGCAGCCAATGCGGGCATTCTAGCAGCGCAAATCCTTGGTACTCACGATAAAGAAGTCATGGCCAAGGTTGAAGCGTTCCGCGCTGAACAGACTGAAACCGTTCTAGCTAACCCAAACCCAGCTGAGGACTAATGCAATGCATGTTTTAGTGCTAGGTGCAGGTCAATTAGCTCGCATGATGTCACTGGCGGGCGCTCCGCTGAACATCAAGATCTCAGCGTATGATGTTGGCAGCCAAAACATCGTCCATCCACTGACCCAGACCGTGATAGGTCACGGCTTAGACAGTGCGATTGAAACCGCTGATGTCATTACAGCCGAGTTCGAACATATCCCTCATGACATTCTTGCGATCTGTGAGCAAAGCGGTAAGTTCCTTCCATCAAGTGAAGCCATCAAAGCTGGCGGAGATCGCCGCATAGAGAAGGGGCTGCTTGATGATGCAGATGTACGCAACGCTAAATATTATGTCATCAACAGCCGTGAAGACTTTGACCATGCGATTGAGCATGTCGGTATTCCAATGGTGCTAAAAAGTGCCTTGGGTGGCTACGATGGAAAAGGGCAATGGCGACTCAAAGATCAAGCGCAAACCGATAGTATCTGGGCTGAAATGGCTGAATGCATTGCCGCTACCGAGACTCAAGCAATTGTTGCTGAAGAGTTCGTACCATTTAATCGTGAAGTCTCTTTGGTCGGTGCACGCACTAAAGATGGCAGCGTTGCCGTCTACCCACTGGCAGAAAACGTGCACACCGATGGTGTTCTAACACTTTCAACCGCGATTGCCGATACAGAACTGCAACAGCAAGCTAAGCAGATGTTCACTGCCGTTGCCAATAAGCTCAACTATGTCGGTGTACTAGCGCTAGAATTCTTTGACGTTGATGGTACGCTACTGGTCAATGAGATTGCCCCACGAGTGCATAACTCTGGTCACTGGACTCAACAAGGTGCAGAGACCTGTCAGTTTGAGAACCACCTACGTGCGGTATGTGGACTGCCGCTAGGCTCAACCAAGCTGATTCGCTCTACTTCGATGATCAACATTCTTGGCGAAGATACCCTTCCTCAAGCGGTGCTTGAAATGGATGGTTGCCATGTGCATTGGTATGGTAAAGAGAAGCGCGCGGGCCGCAAAATGGGTCATATCAACGTTTGCGGAGACTACAACGGTGAGCTGCAGCGTAAGCTTTGTGCACTAGCAGATAGCTTAGACAAAGACGTCTTCCCTGCGGTACACGAGTTTGCCGCAAACTTTTCTGAGTAACCCTCACAAACAATAAAAAAACGGCGCACCCAGCGCCGTTTTTTTAATCTTGTTGAATGTGGTGACACTTTCGGTCAGCACATTGCAGCTTATCACCACTGGCGAGCTTTTTTTCTACCAATAGCGGATAGCCACACTTCTCACACTTGCCTGAAACCGGAGGCTGATTAACGGCAAACTTACATTTAGGGTAGTTATCACAAGCATAAAACAATTTACCAAAACGAGTTTTACGCTCAACCAATTGGCCTTTATGACATTCAGGGCACGAGTGCGTTTGCGGGGCCTGCTCTTGTTTAGGTTGATCGAGAGACTCGATATGGTGACAACTTGGGTAGTGACTGCAGCCAATAAACATGCCGTAGCGACCCTGACGTAATACCAACTCATTACCGCATTCAGGGCATGGCACGCCTAACTCTTTAACGATGTGTCCATCGTTTTGATGCAAGGGCTTAATGAAATCACACTCAGGATATTGGTTACAACCAAGGAAAGGGCCATGTTTGCCGTGACGAAGCTGAAGCTCACCTTCACGTTGCTCCGCTTGGCATTTAGGACACGACTGATGCTCCAACGCATGCTCATGCGCTGAAAACAATGTTTGATCAATCTTGTTACTCATATCAACTCATGACGATTAGTGAAGAATACCTTGCTCTTTGGTATACAACAGCTCTTCCATAAGCGTATAAGCATTCTCATTGCCCGGTACATTAAACAGTACCATCAAGACAATCCATTTCAGATCATCCAACTCAAACTCATCGGTTTCTAAACCCATAATACGATCAATGACCATTTCACGAGTTTCTGTCGTCAGGACATTGACCTGCTCAAGGAAGGTTAAAAAACCACGACATTCAATCGATAGACGCTCACACTCTTTGTTAGTGTAAATACGAGTCGAATTGGAAGTACTACACACCGAAATTGCAGAGTGGGTTTCACTTTGCTGCAATGCCGCTAGCTCTTCTAGCCAGACAAGGGCTTTATAGATGTCTTTTTGATGAAAACCAGCGCGAAGAAGCTCGTCTTCTAGCTCATCTTGATTGACTTGTAACTCTGCATCGCTATGGATGTAAGTCTCGAATAGATACATTAGGATATCCATCATCATAGCTAGCCCCTCCCCTTTCGAATATAGCCACCGGAAACTGCAACAACATGCCCTAAAAGCTCAAGCTCTAAGAGCTGCATCATGACTTCCTGCACAGGTATATTGGTCCTGTTTGCAAGAATATCAACTGGTGTAGCCTTACTTCCTACGTTAGCTAACAGTAAAGCAAATGGCAATTCTTCTTTACTATCTATTATATCAAATAGTTCGGGCTGAATAGGTGTCTTATTACCATCAGACCAAGCAAGCAGCGTTTCAATTTCATCGAGAATATCTTGAACCGTTAAAACTAAGCACGCCCCTTGTTTTATCAACAAGTTACACCCTCTAGCACTTGATTGGTGAATTGAGCCTGGTAAAGCGAACACTTCTCGCCCCTGCTCTATTGCATAGCGCGCAGTAATCAGCGAGCCACTTTTCTCTGCCGCTTCAATCACCAATACCCCCAACGACAATCCACTGATGATTCGATTTCGCCTAGGGAAATGATCCGCTTTGGGTTTGGCTAACGGGTGAAACTCGGAGACCAAGGCTCCACCACTGTCGATAATTCGCTCGGCAAGTTCTCGATGCCGAGCGGGATAAATGGTTTTTAGCCCGCAGCCAAGCACCGCTAATGTCGTGCCATTTCCTTGCAGCGCACCATCATGAGCATAACCATCGACCCCAAGCGCTAAACCGCTGGTGACGGCTAGCTCGTGCTCCACCAAACTGCGGGCAAAACTTCTGGCACTGTTTAATCCATCGATACTCGCATTGCGACTGCCGACTATCGCGATTTGAGGTGTTGATAAGCAGCTAGGGTTACCGGAGACAAACAGCAATGGTGGTGCACCTTCAGCTTGTTTGAGCAAATCTGGGTAATGGCTATCCGCTTGGCAAATAATATGGTGATTAGACTCTTGCTGCCATTGCAGACATTGCTCAACCTCACGAGTAAGGGTTTTGCGCCCATTTCAGCGAAAAGTCCAATGTGAGCCTACAGCCCTTTATTTATAAGGGCTGACGGGAACGGCTTATTTGCTAATATCCTTCTTAGGCCACCAGTTCGACCATGCTCTCCTCTCTCCAAGGCTCTAAGTTCTCAAGCAGTTTCTCTAGAACAATATTGTCTTTTTGAATAGTAATATGCCAGTAGCTCTAATCTAAGCGCTCCCACTTGGAGAAGAAATAGGTGCATTTATTTCGAGAGATTTTCCTTGGAACCACTTTCGCCATCCTGTAGTTTGTCTTGATACATGCCCAAGTTGTTCAGTCAAAGCAACCAGAGCGCCATGAGGCAAGAATTTTAATTCCCAAGCTAACATTAATAAACTTTGTACGGTTTCTAAAAGTGCACTAAGTTCTAGTAATAAATCTAGGGCTCGCAATATTCCTTCGAGAGATTTTCCGTACAAATTAGCTTGAACAGAGTAACGAATACACTTCGTGAGTTCGTTGAGGATTTGTTCTCCTGTTGTAAAGCGAAATGCTTTGGGTAAGTGTTGATGTTGGTTCCAATACAATTTGTACAACTTTTGTAAATCATAGTAGAGACGATTATGACGAAACTCTTTATTCAAAATTCAAACCTTAAATATCACCATCAACTCGCAGCAGAGTTGCTGCAATGTGTAAAAACTTCGGGAAGCAGTCAACAAAAATCTGCTAACGCTTTAAAGTTCCCGAAACTATGCCATGAGCTGTCAACCGAAATATTAACTAATACATATCAACCTTATTCTTATCATCATTTTGCAATCACAGAACCTAAGCTTAGAGAAATATATGCCCCTGCATTTAGAGATCGCATAGCTCAAATGTGGATTGCACTACAATTGGTACCTATCATGGAAAATCAATTCATTGATGACACCTATGCTAATAGAAAAGGTAAAGGAACTCTTGCTGCTATTGCAAAAGTTCAAAAACTAATGCGCCAACCACGACATACTTGGGGGCTACAGCTCGACATTTACAGTTATTTCAATAGCATTAATAAAAGAGAGCTTCTAACGCAACTACACAATCTCATTTACAACTCAAAATTAAGCCCATTGCGCCAATATTGCCTAGCCAATCTGATAGAAAAGATCATAGAGCAGGATGCCACGAAGCTACAAAACGAGCGAACTGGAAACCAATACTTACTTAACCAAATCTCGTTACATAAGAAACTACAGTTTAACAATACGGAACAGGTTGGGTTGCCCATAGGTAGCGTTACTAGTCAACTCTTCGGTAATTTTTACCTCAACAACCTTGACCACGAAATAAAACACACACTGAAGGTTAAGGGGTACGTTCGGTATATGGATGATTTATTTATCTTATCTAATTCGCCTGAAAAATTGCAAGAATGGAAAGAACATATTGAATGGTATCTCACTTCTCGCCTGCAATTAAAATTACATCCTACAAAGGTGCATTTATCACCTATTGAGGAGGGGTTTGATTACTTGGGATTTCGTGTATTTCCCCATTATAAACATGTTCGCAAAACCACCATTTCATCATTAAAAGAGCGTTTGCGCTACTTTAATGTAATTCTAGACACTGGCGCGACTAACGTCGTTTTAAAGTCTAGACCAAGTCGTGGAAGATGGAGTAAACATGGTATCCATTATGCACCACTTTACATCCAACTAAAAGCCATGCAATCAACGATAAATAGTTATTATGGACTACTTAGTCAAGCCAATCATTGCCAGTTAAGAAAGCAAATATATCATAATAATTTTGGCGAACTTAAACGTTATTTATTACCCAATAACGGTTATTACACTCACTTCACAATAAAAAAAGGTCTTCACTTTAATAAGATGGCTCCGGATGTTTTATGTTGGCCTGAGACGCAGGATGCGTAGTTCGTGTTGCTCGGATTGTTGCTGTTGACATTGCCATTGTTGAGGTTCACGTTGTAATAGTTAGAACCATCAGGCGTCGCCGACCAATAGTTGTTGTTGGTCGGCCAACCGCGCGCGTTTGCATTTATTGTTTAACTCGAAGTGTTGCCTTTCGACTCGCTTCCCTTGAACACCCATAAGGTCATAAATGCCGATAACATACCAGGGCCCACATGTTAACATCGTAACATTAACATTCTCTGAGCACGACATTGTCGCTATGTACCCTGTCGATTTTCCGAGAACCATCTTATTAAAACGTTATATCGCTTGCTTGACAGCAATCAACAACCAATCTAATGAAGAGCTTGAAGCTTTCGTCATCATCACTTTATTAACGATGGCTTCGGGTAAAAACAATCGAACATATCGACGATTTAACAGATCGTCATCACAAGGGTTATAAGGTGATTTCTCTTCAATATCGTCCATTTGAGCACACTGCCCTTGCCTCCAAGACTGCCACTCAGAAAAATCGATGATTATTTCTAACTCAATAACAGCCTCTGTACCTACATCAATTCCGACTTGCTTTAATGATTCTATAGGAAGCCCACCATACAACACCTCTCTTCCATTCAATTTCTTAACCTTTTTCCTTAACACCTTCAATGTCGGTAATTGGTCCTGTTTAGATACCCACTGCTGCCAACCAAAGAGTGATTGCTCATAGAAACGTACAAACATCCCCTCTTTTATACCAACAATACGTTGACTGCTTTCAACCAATGCTAATTTAGTTTCAATATTCACTTATCTTCCCTCCTAAAAAGTGCCAGATGCAACTCTGGCACTTCAAAAATTAAAATTAAAAACTAAAACGTTAAACTCTAAACGCTCAACTTTAAGGATTTGAGACGCAGGATGCGTAGAACGTGTCGCTCGGATAGTAGCTGTTGACATCGCCATTGTCGAGGCCCACGCCGTAATAGTTAGAACCATCAGGCGTCGCCGACCAATAGATGTAGGTGGTCGGCCAACCGCGCGCGGTAAACATATTACCAGATGCGTCGTATAGCTCCACTTTTAACTCGTCTCTTGTCGCTAAACGCCAGTTCGTCCGTCCGCCGAGACTAAGGGTGTTGTAGGTAGTACATAGTGCATTTGCGTTAGTCCAGTTGAATCGGTAGAAATCACCACTTGGGCCGTAAGTTCCATTTTCAGTATAAATACCGTCTGTAGCACTACCGCCAATGCTGTCTAAGTAGGCCTTTGACGGTGAATTGGTAAACAACTTACCACTACCTGTATCGAAGAGTTCAATACATGGACCAGCCAAAGTACTACACACATTCACATCCACCGTATTACTGGTCACGCCATCCTTCGTGGCTGTGAGGGTCGTATTACCCACCTCAACCGCAGACAATAAACCCGCTGGTGACACGGTAGCCGTCGCCGTATCGATAGGCGTCCACGTCACTGAGTTAGACACGTCAGAGGACGTCGCATCACTGAATGTCGCTGTTGCAGTTAACTGCTGAGTCTGACCTTTTGCTACGTTGACC
>NZ_JBRESC010000010.1:0-163583 GCF_056726085.1 Vibrio sp. 2433-A1 | reverse complement strand
ACCCCGTTGATGACACGGTAGCCGTCGCCGTATCGATAGGCGTCCACGTCACTGAGTTAGACACGTCAGAGGACGTCGCATCACTGAATGTCGCTGTTGCAGTTAACTGCTGAGTCTGACCTTTTGCTACGTTGACCGGCGAAGGCGTCACTTGAATCGATGTAATGACCGCTGCCGACACATTCACATCCACCGTATTACTGGTCACGCCATCCTTCGTGGCTGTGAGGGTCGTATTACCCACGTTAGTCGCAGTAAATACTCCTGGCTCATCAAAGCGTCCTACATCAGGGTCGCTTGTGTGCCAATCACTCACGTTTAAATCCGTCAATGTGCGAGATGAGCCATCAGAGTAGTGACCAACCGCTTCGAAAGGTTGCTTGTTACCTACTGCAAGTGTCAGTTGACTCGCACCTCTCGTTGTTATCGGCGATGCGACGATGTCAATACGTTCTAATTTTATGGTTGATTCAGAGAAAGCACCTTCTGAATTACAACCGGCTATTAACGTTAGTAGTGGAAAAATCACCACTAAAAATAAGGTTTTAAAATATGTATTCATAAAAATATAACTTATCATTGATACTGGAAGCTAGGGATGGTGATTTCAACTCGGCGATTTTTAGCTCGTCCTTGTGCAGTATTGTTATCTGCAACAGGTTGAGATTCACCCTCACCTTTCCACTCAAGTTGCGTCGGTGTGACACCCAATTCAACCAGTTTATTGACAATCGCTTGAGCACGACGCTCAGAAAGATTTTGATTGTAGAGTGCTGAGCCTGTTGAGTCAGTGTGTCCAACAACTTTGGCCTGAACTTGTGGGTAAGAATTTAATACTGAAGAGGTCTCAGTTAATTGGTCAATAAACTCTTGGCTAAGTTTGACTGAATCAAAACCAAACAATACATCTGTAGTTTTTGATGAAAAGACCAATGTTTGAGGAGGTGTTTTTATAGTGACGGTATCTTTAACTGGAGAATTTTCAATAATAGATGTTGGCGCTGTTTCGACTAACGCTGGTTGAGTTGTACTGCCAAACGTATAGGTTAGACTGACAAACAATCCATGGCTATCATACTTACCCGTATTTGACTTACCAATACTGTCAATGTATTGATAGCCCGTTGATAATCGGACGTTAGGGTTAAAGGAATAGTTAATCCCCACCTCACCTAGAGGGGAAAAACCTGTCGCATCGCTCTTACTTGAAGACAGTTGCGTTTTTTCCATGTCCCAATAAGCAGCACCAAGCCGACCGTATAAACTTAGGTTATCTTGTAGATACCAATCGTAACGAAGAGCACTTTCAATCAACCAAGTTTTAACATTAACCGAGGTGGCGTCCGCCTTTAGTTTATCGTGATATTGATAGCCTAAATCCCAACTCCAAGAGGGCGTAAACTGTAACCCGCCATAGAGACCTAAAATTGTGCCCTCTGGATTTGAATGATTGTAATTGTCGTCTTGATACCCACCCTTTACACCAACAAAAATCTGAGGGGACTCCGTCGCAGCCAGTACTGGAATACTGAATAAACTAGTAAGTAATATTATTTTTTTCATAATTTTCAGATAGATAGATAGATAGATAGATAGATAGATAGATAGATAGATAGATAGATAGTATCATTTTTAAGCAAACATTGCTTGGATATTGGGGCTTGAATCAACTGATCTGACCTGTTTGCACTTTATTTTCTACAAAGAAAGAACTCTCATCTTATCCAAAAAATGAAAACCAAAATAGCCGGTCTCAGAGAGATAAATATCGATAGAAGGTAACGCAAAAATCGAAATAGACTCACAAAATAGAGTCCACAGATAATAACTGGTTTTGATGCATTTGCTTTGCTATCAGAACACTAGAATTATTCAAGTTCACTTTCCGATCTCGTGCAACATTAAGCCATGCGCTTGTCTGCCTTGCATTAATCGGCGCTTAAAGTCATGATGTTGCAATTTTCATTATTATCAACAGGTTAGGCCATTGTGGTGTATCATCGCTACCAGTTAACCATATACACTATGGGGCTTATGGCCCCCCTATACCCCTATCACAGTATAAGCGAACGTCCTACTTGCGAGCTACGCTAAATAGCTATTCCAAATAGTAGATCACAGGAAGGGAACTCAGTCCTGTTTGAGCGATCAGATCTATCGCCAAACAAACCCACCACTCGCTGAGGACTGAGAATGGCTATCTTAGCACCACTATGCCGCGCTGAGCGCATGCAAAAATTGATTCAAAAAACCAACGATAAGCACTTTGCCAGGCGTCTGATGGCGATGTTGATGTTGCATCAAGGGCTGCCGGTTACCCAAGTTCAGCACATCACCGGCGCAGCCCGCTCCAGCATAGGCCGATGGTTGGGCTGGTACACCCAATGTGGCATCGATGGACTGAAATCAGAGAAATCGGGGCGGACTGGATGCCCAAAGGGCAGCAAAAACGTGTTGTCACCCCGGGTAACAACCGCAAGCACTACTTGGCAGGAGCGCTACATACCAAAACAGGAAAAGTGCTTTATGTGAGCAGCGCCAGCAAGGCATCGGAGCTGTTTATTACAGTGCTGGAAAAGCTCAAACGACATTACCGCAAAGCCAAAACTATCACGCTAATTCTGGATAATTACATCATTCACAAGAGCCGTAAAACCCTGGCTTGGCTCAAGAGCAACCCCAAGTTCAGGTTGTTGTTTCAACCGGTATACTCACCTTGGGTCAACAAGATAGAGCGCTTATGGTTGGCACTACATGAAACGGTAACCTGTAATCACAGTTGCCGAAACATGCGGGAACTTCTTGGCAAGGTATGGCATTTTAGGGAAACCGTTTCGCCTTTTCCTGGCAACGGACACGGTATCGCGAAAATGTAGCAGTATTCGGATCAGCTATTTAGGTGTTTGATTTTATATGAGGGCGTTAAACCGCTTCACAAATCCTTTGAGCGTGAGTTGCATCATTTTTTTGTTCGGCCTGATAACCGATAAGGAGAGACAAACGTTGGAGCAATAGGTCGAACTTCATATCCTACTTTTTCAAGGTCCGAACCCAAAAATAAGCGCTGCTACAACTTCCAATTAAACACGGTGGTTTGTATGCTAAGGTTTCCAATAGTTTAGCGCGACTTATTTTGGGTTTACAAAGGACAATATTACCTTTGTGAGCAGCTTCATGGAGTGCAACCCCATTTTTATCAGGCCGATACCTAATACAGTTACAGCCATGTTGGTCTCTCCGTATGAAATGGTTAAATTACTGCCACAGAACGCTCACTTGCCAACTTTTGAGCTACTCGAATCACCGTTCTAGTAGACACATTTGTCAACTTTGCGGTATCACTGATACTTAACCCGTTGATAACTCGTAGCTGATAGATCTTTTCGTGTAGATCAGAGTCAGCTTGCCGTCCTCTGTATTTACCTTCCTCTTTGGCTTTCTTTATTCCTTCAGCCTGACGACGACGGCGATCTTGGTAATCTTTTCTTGCGATAGCAGCTAGCATATCCATCATCATGCTATTTATTGCTTTGATCATCGAACCGGTAAATTCATCGGTGATTTGGGGAGAGAATGCAACATGACTGGTTGGTAAATCCAGACTAATCACCTTGAGTTCTTTTTCGTGCAGCATTTCTTTCAATGTGAACCAGCTTTCTTCATCAAGACGAGAAAGACGATCAATTTGCTCTATGATGATTGCATCACCAATTGCCGCATCATCAAGCAATCGAAGAAGCTCTGGTCTTTGTAAAGAAGCTCCCGATTCATTCTCAATATACCAACCCGCTATTCGAAAGCCCTTTTGCTGTACAAACTCCTGCAAAGCTTTCTGAGCACGCTTTGCATTCTGATCAGAAGTTGATGCTCTTAAGTATCCAAAGATGTACATAAGTTCCTCAAGGTGACATTTAGGTTATGATCTAAACGTGTATGACAAATAGGTTATGACAAATGTGCTTTTCGTGTCAATTTTTACTTATGACTTATAAGTATACTTAAATTTCACATAAAACATCGATTGTACAATCTTACCTCTAGTATGATGACCTTTCACTTGGGCTGATAGAGAAAAAGGAGAACGATGCAAACTGTTAAGCCAAGCCGAATTCAAATTCTGACAGATCAAGAGATCCATGAGCTGTATTCACGCCCTGTCTTTAATCAAAGTGAGCGGGAAGAGTACTTTTCGGTAGATCCCCGTATAGAGAAGGTGCTATCAACCTTGAGTAAAGTTGAAACTCGAATCTATTTACTACTTCTTATTGGGTACTTCCGAGCTAAGCCAGTCGTACCGAAGTTCAGATTGCGAGATGTCAAACAAGATGTCGATTACCTTTATGCAACTTACTTTCCAAACAGAAAGCCCAAATACCCGCTTATTGCCAAAAGTACTCGAGCAACATTGATATTGAAGATGTACGAAATCCTTGGTTTTACTCGACTCTCTAAGGTGGATGAGAAATCGTTGTTAGAACGCCTACAAGATGTGGCAACGATCTGTACTTATCCCAAGTATATTTTTGATGAATGCTTAGCCTTCTTTGGCCAAAAACGCATTGGCTTAGCCGGTTATTCAACATTACAAACCATGATCACGTCCGTCCTAGCCAGTGAGAGGCAGAGGACAGAGTCTATTCTCTCAAGTTCCATGTCAGATACCACTCGTATGCAACTTAAAAAAATACTGCATACCAAAGGGCGCTTGAATCAACTTTCAGCGCAGAAAGGCTCAGCGAAAGACTTCACCCCATCGGAACTTATGCGTGAAATTGAAACACACAGTACAATAAAAAGTGTGTATCAAGAGATAAAGGGGCTCATCAATGAACTCGGGCTATCGCAAGGGAACTTAACGTACTACGCGTCCATTATTCGGCACCAATCCCTGTATAAGATCCGTCGTTTTCCTGAATGGCAAGGGATGCTATATATCGTGTGTTACTTGTTTTTCCGTTATCAAGAAACGAATGATAAGTTAGTCACCGCGTTTCAGTATGTGACCAGAAAACAAAGGGAATCCGCCTCTGCCGCTGCTAAACAACGGATTGCAGATGAGCTTGAAGTGGTTAGAGACAAGTTGACCCACGCCGGTCACCTCCTTGGACTCTTTGTCGATGACTCCGTCAGTGACCAGACTCAATTTGGTGATATTCGGCAAAATGCCTTTGAAAAGCTCTCCAAAGATGAAATCCAGCTCATTAGTCAGCACTTAAATAAGGAAAATTTTGATAAGCGACAGTACGAATGGCAACACATTGACAGCCAATATAGAAAGATTTCAAACTCGATTAGGCCTCTTTTTCTAGCGATAGATATTGAATGTGAACCAGGTCAGACATTACTTTCTACGCAATTACAAATAGCAAAATCAGAGCTTCAAAAAGAAAAGCACCTTTGTACTGCCGACCAAAGGTTACTTCTTAAGCAGGACAAAGACTATATCGTTGATAAGGAAGGCGTTAACTATCGACGTTTTGAATATTACTTGTACCAGAAAGTCTCTCGAATGCTTGATAGCAACCATATATTTGTCAACGAAAGTGCGAAAAACAAACGTCTCGAAGATGATCTTATCCCTATAACTGAATGGAAAAAAAATGAAAATCTTGTTGCCAATACAGGGTTAGATAAGTTGATTGCTCCTATCGAGCAAACCCTTGCGACATTAACAAAATCCGTGCGTCACAAAATGGCTCAAGTCAGCCGCAATATCAATGATGGAGCCAATGATTTTGTTATCCATCAACCTCGCACCAATCAGCTCACTTGGAAGTTAGCTAATAAGCGTTGGAAAGACGATCTTGATAACCCGATTTACAACCAACTTCAACATATGGGTATTATCGAAATCATGGATTACGTTAATCAGAGAACCGGTTACTTAGATGCCTTCAAAAGTATCGGAACTAAAAAGCTAGGAAGTAAGGCGAGAGAAGAAGACTTACTCGCTTGTATCTTTGGCAATGGCTCTAATTATGGATTGCATCATATGTCATCGATATCTGATCGAGCCATTGGTGTTCTGAGAGCCGTAAATGATGGATACATTCGGCCGGAGACGACAAGCGATGCCAATGATGTGATCTCGGATGCTCTGGCAAAACTTCCGATCTTTAAACATTACACGATCAACGAGTCCACCCCTTTTGGTAGTATTGATGGTCAAAAGCATGCCTGCCGCATCAATACATTCAAGGCTCGATTTTCAGCAAAATACTTCCGTAAAGGCAAAGGAGTATCCGCCCTTACGTTGGTGTCAAACCATGTCCCTGTCAACACCAAGATCATTTCAGCTAACGAGTATGAAGGACATCATGCTTTTGATTTGCTCTATAACAATAGCAGCGATATTCAGCCTAAAGCGTTAGCAACCGATACTCATGGGGTCAATAATGTCAACTTTGCGATCCTTGACTTATTTGGTTACCAATTCGCTCCACGATACGCCAAGTTTAAATATGTCTTCCATGATTTGTTCGAAATAGAGCATGGAGAGGCCGTATCATTAAAGCTGCGCCGACCGTTTAACACCTCACTAATCAAACGTGAGTGGGAAAATATTCAAAGGATCATTTGCTCATTAAGTCGTAAGACAACGACACAAAGTACGATCATTACCAAGCTGTCGAACGGCAAACAGAACAGTCGAACCTTAGCCGCACTTAGAGAGTATGACCGAATCATTAAATGCCTCTATATCCTCGATTATGTTGACGATAAAGTCCTGCGACAGTTTGTTCAGCAAGCTTTGAACCGTGGCGAAGCCTACCACCAACTACGTCGAGCTATTGCGTCAATCAATGGAAATCAATTCCGTGGAGGCAATGATTATCAGATAGATCAGTGGAATGATTGTGCGAGAATTATTGCTAACTGCATCATTTATTATAACTCAGCCTTGCTATCCAATCTGATTGAAAAGTTTGAGCAAGAAGGTAATCAGGAAGTGGTGAATCTGATAGCGGGTTTATCTCCAGTCGCATGGCGTCATATCCAACTTGCCGGTAATTACACCTTTGGTATTCAGAAAGACAATATCGTTCTAGAGAAACTGCTTGAGAACTTAGAACCTTGGAGAGAGGATAGCATGGTCGAACTGGTGGCTTAAGAAGGATATTAGAGAGTAAGCGATCCCTGCCGGCCCTTATAAATAAAGGGCTGTAGGCTCACATTGGACTTTTCGCTGAAGTGGGCGCAAAACCCCACTTGGGCCGTTGGGTGAGCTGTTTGAGCAACAAGTCTTAGCGTTAGACTTTTATACCGCCGATACGCCAAGTTGGGACAGCACCAAGCCACCGGAGCAAGAGCAAGTGCGCTTAGGCGGATTGTATCGACTCAGAGGTTACACTAGCGGTCGTTATCATGGACGTTCGGCAGTGCATTACTCAGCAGAATACCGAGTGTTGCCAGACTGGCAGCCGCTTGATGATATTCCGGTGATCAATTACTACGACTTGCCATGGTGGCAGTGGGTGGTGTTTGCAGAAGCGGGGCGAGTCGCTGATGAGTATGATGCTAAAACGCTTCATACGAATATGCAGTGGAACCTTGGTGGCGCCGTACGCTTTCAAGTCGAAGGTATTGTGGTGCGAGCAGAGTTAGCCAAAGGGGTGGATGAAGGCACTTTCCGAGTGATGATTAATCAACCTTTTTAAGCACTAACAGTACTAATTTGGGAGCCGAATAGCTCCCTTTTTCGTTCTATTCGCCTTGCAGTGTCGCAATCACGCGGCGACTGCCACCATAATCTCGATGCTCGCCTAAATAGATCCCTTGCCAAGTGCCTAAAGCAAGTCGTCCGTTGCTAATTGGAATCATGATACTGCAGCCGAGCGTCGAAGCTTTAATGTGGGCAGGCATATCGTCATCGCCTTCATAGGTGTGTTTGTAGTAAGGCGCACGCTCGGGTACAAACTTATTGAAGTGCTTTTCCATGTCGTGGCGTACGGTCGGATCGGCATTTTCATTAATGGTTAAACTGGCTGAGGTATGTTGGATAAATAGCTGTAATAATCCGACAGAATAATCAGCTAATTGCGGTAATTGTTGTTCAATTTCATCGGTAATTAAATGAAAGCCTCGTTGACGCGCGTTTAAATGGATGACTTTTTGCTGCCACATAAGATGCCTATAATCGAGAATTCGTTAACCAAACGTTAAGCTTAACCTAGCTTGGTGGTAAACTCATAAAGCTGGTATTGGATTTGTTCAAATTTGAATCAGGGAACGTGACCTAACTCAATGTGGGTGAGAGTCGCCTGAGTCATAATGCTGGCCTGAAAAAAAATTACAAAGTCTTGTTTTGTGGCAATTTGCCCTAACATATCTAATATTATTATTTTGCTAAATCGGGGATTCCGCCAGTTTTCGCTAGACTGTATGGAATAAAACCTACTGAACATCGGGATAGACACCATGTTGAAAAATATCAATCCAACGCAAACACAAGCTTGGAAAGCGCTAACGGCGCACTTCGAATCTGCACAAGATATGGATCTAAAAGCACTATTTGCTCAAGATTCAGCTCGTTTTGACAACTTCTCTACACGTTTCGGTGCAGATATCCTAGTTGATTACTCTAAAAACTTAATCAATCAAGAAACGCTAAAGCACCTATTTGCTCTAGCAAACGAGACTGAGCTAAAAGCAGCAATTGAAGCGATGTTCAGCGGTGAAGCGATCAACAAAACAGAAGATCGCGCAGTACTTCATACCGCACTACGTAACCGCAGCAACAAACCAGTGATGGTTGATGGCGAAGACGTGATGCCTGCAGTTAATGCAGTGCTAGAGAAAATGAAATCGTTCACTGACCGCGTTATTGGCGGTGAGTGGAAAGGTTACACAGGTAAAGCGATCACTGACATCGTAAACATCGGTATCGGTGGTTCTGACCTAGGTCCTTACATGGTGACTGAAGCGCTAGCACCATACAAAAACCACCTAAACCTACACTTTGTTTCTAACGTTGATGGCACACACATCGTTGAAACATTGAAGAAAGTAAACCCAGAAACAACGCTATTCCTAGTGGCGTCTAAGACGTTTACCACTCAAGAAACCATGACCAACGCACACAGCGCACGTGATTGGTTCCTAGCTTCTGCGGGTGATGAAGCACACGTTGCTAAGCACTTTGCAGCGCTTTCAACGAATGCTCCTGCGGTATCTGAGTTCGGTATCGATACAGACAACATGTTTGAGTTCTGGGATTGGGTTGGTGGTCGTTACTCACTATGGTCAGCAATCGGTCTTTCTATCGCTCTAGCAGTCGGTTATGACAACTTTATTGAGCTACTAGACGGTGCGCACGAGATGGATAACCACTTTGCGTCTACTGAACTAGAAAGCAATATCCCAGTGATCCTTGCGCTTATCGGCCTATGGTACAACAACTTCCATGGCGCAGAGTCTGAAGCAATTCTACCTTACGATCAGTACATGCACCGTTTTGCTGCGTACTTCCAGCAAGGCAACATGGAGTCAAACGGTAAATACGTTGACCGTGACGGTAATGCAGTAACTTACCAAACTGGCCCAATCATTTGGGGTGAGCCAGGTACTAACGGCCAGCATGCGTTCTACCAGCTGATTCACCAAGGTACTAAGCTGATTCCATGTGACTTCATTGCTCCAGCAGTAAGTCACAACCCAGCAGGCGATCATCACCAGAAGCTAATGTCTAACTTCTTTGCTCAAACAGAAGCACTGGCATTTGGTAAAGATGAAGCGACAGTGAAAGCGGAATTTGCTAAAGCAGGTAAGAGCGAAGAAGAAGCGGCGACTCTAGCACCATTCAAAGTATTTGAAGGTAACCGCCCAACTAACTCAATCCTAGTTAAGCAAATCACGCCACGCACTCTAGGTAACCTAATCGCAATGTACGAACACAAGATCTTCGTACAAGGTGTGATTTGGAATATCTTCAGCTTTGACCAGTGGGGTGTTGAGCTAGGTAAACAATTGGCTAACCAGATCCTACCTGAACTAGCTGACAGCTCTGAAATCAGCTCTCACGATAGCTCAACTAACGGTTTGATTAACGCGTTTAAAGCATTCAAAGCTTAAATTTCCGTCGCAATTGATATAAAAACGCCAGCAGAGATGCTGGCGTTTTTGTTGGTATTAGATTTTGTCATTCCATAGACTGACGAAGGAAGAAGTAGCGAATCTATTCTAGAGTCATTTACGTTCAAGAGTTCCCCAATTCACTCACCCTTCGCTCTTGAGGTAGAGATGTTTTCGCGTTTGTTATTATCCTAAGCCATCGTATCAATGCTAGATTTGGTTTCGGTGCTGGCAGTGAATTTTTGGCTGAGCAGTGCCACTAATTGGTCGTAATACGGCATATTAGGTTTGTTGCCTAGTAGCTTGCAGAGCTCATTGCCGGTAGGGCTGAAGCGGTAATAGAGTAAGCGAACGCCTTTGCTGTGTGCTTGCAGAGAGAGTTGTTTACCTTGATAAAGCAACGGAAGCGGAGAATCTAATTCAATCTCGCCAGACTCCAATTCAGTCCCATGCATTAAACCTAATTCGAACAATACCAGTAAGCTGGAGTAGGGCAGCTGGTAGTTACCGACATTGATGTTGCTGGTCGTGTTACGTTTACCAAAGCTAAAGATTCCCGCTTGAGAGCGGTAACCCACTAACAGCTTACGACTATTGTCACCTCCAAAGCTGCATGCAAGAGATGCGGCACGTTGTAGTATTTGCGCTTCTTTTGGCGTCATATCTTGCAGAACTTTCAACGCCTTCATCGAGGTAGAGCCAGGGTTAGTCACCTCGCGTTTGAGCACCTGTGCCCAGAGTCGCTGCATGGCGTGATT
The DNA here is from genome assembly GCF_056726085.1 of Vibrio sp. 2433-A1. Taxonomy (NCBI): domain Bacteria; kingdom Pseudomonadati; phylum Pseudomonadota; class Gammaproteobacteria; order Vibrionales; family Vibrionaceae; genus Vibrio; species Vibrio sp. 2433-A1. The sequence goes on along the minus strand of NZ_JBRESC010000010.1, from coordinate 152,754 downwards.
ATGAACTTCTTGTGCCATATCGAAAAATCGATACAGCCAATCTTGGTCTGGATCACCTGCGGTTTCATCTTTACATGAGAGGTGGGCGAGTTTGAGGATTTGTTCTAAGTTTTTCTGACGTAACTCTTTGCGTTTCTTTTCTCGAATAAGCGCACGCTCAATGGTGGTCTTTTTTGGAGATTCACTTTGTAACAGGGCATCCAAGCCATAAGTTTGCGCAATATTGAGAACGCGACTAGCGCTGTCTTTGATATAACTGGATTTCTTCTCTTGTCGTTGAGATTGATCTGCTTGTTGGTCTATGACAACGGGTTTACTGGTCTCAGACATGCTATTTCCTTAGCCATCAGATGCTTACTATTGATTACTAAATGTACCTCGGAACTTTATTGTCTGCCAGAAAAAGACTGTGAGCTAGCCTATAAAAAATATCGCTATCAAAGATGATAACAAGTTGTTAAAATTGTTATCATTAAACTTGAGGGGCTTATGAAGTATTTCAATGAGAATAAACTAAAAAAGCACCTGTCAATTGCCCTATTATTACTCGTCTACGTTGGTGTACTAGGCTATTTATCTAGTTACTTAGGCTAATATAGGTAATCAACAGGTTACTTTAGTCGTTAACATCTACATATCATCATATTCGGCAATTTCAGTGCCTTCGATGACATACGCAGTTTCTGCTAGCTCATGGCTAATGGTTTCGGTTTTAAGTGTGCCTATCACGTAAATGACATCCCACAGCTCTTGTACTGGAGCGCCTTTCGGGAACTTCACATAAATGATCTGGTTTGGCGGCGGTGGCGGCACGTGGATACATGCTCCAAAATACGGTACCAGTAGAAATTCCGTCACCATATTTTCATTGCCTTCGAGCGGGATGACGAATCCTGGAATTTTCACCGTACTGCCGTTCAGCTCTGGTCGTACACTTCCCACTTTAGATTGCTTCATCACATCACCTGAGTGATTCACGGCAGGCATACCGTAGGAATCAAACTGATTGCGTTCGCTTTCTGGAATAAGGTCAATCCAATCTAATGTCAGAGTGTCCTCTGCACTGACTGAGTAGCTGGTAAGGCTAACTGAAAATAGGGCCAAGAATAGTAGGATCAGTTTTTTCATATTTATACTCGAATCGTCATACCGTCGCTGAGAGACTGCTTATAAGCTCTGAATGCAGGAATAAAGCCGATAATTGTACCAGCAATTTGCACTGCGGCGAGAAGTAACCATTCATATTGGGATAAAGCGATCATTTGTAGATTAATCCCGTATTGTTGCTGGATAAGCGGAGCTGCAACAGCAAGCAACGCATATAAGCCGATGGTGCCGACGATCAAACCGATGAAGGTGAGTACGCTTGCTTCTAGGATCAGTAAGCTAAATACATGGCGGGGTCTTGCTCCCATTGCGCGCAGAATGGCCATCTCGCGGCGGCGTTCTTGTAAGCTGGTCAGTAGGCTTGATAGCATGCCGAGTAAGCCTGCGATGACCACAAAAACGGATACGGCCATTAGGGCTTGTTCTGCAACCGACATCATCCCCCACAATTCATGCAACGCTACCCCAGGTAATATCGCGCTAAGGGGTTCTTTTGCATAGGTATTGATTTGCCTTTGCAGGGCGAATGTTTGAATCTTGGACTTCAAACCTAACATCATTGCGGTGATTTGCTTAGGTTGAAAGTTCATTTCCAGCAATTGCTCTGAGCTTGGATTATTGCCTAGGTTAGCGCCCGACTCCCAGCCGATATGAATCGCTTCAATAGCCTCAAGAGAAACATGGACAGTCTTATCAACCGGTGTACCTGTCGGAGCAAGAATACCGACCACTTTAAACGGCGTGTTTTCGTGGCGGTTAAACCCAACATCACTGATGCCGTGAGCGATAACCATTTCACTGCCGATGTGGTAGTTAAGTGAGCGGGCAACATCGGCGCCAATCACTGCCTCAAACAACCCATTGAATTCTTTACCTTGGTTAAATGTGAGGTTTTGCTTTTGTCCGTAACGGTAGTGATCGAAGTAGCTATGGTTAGTCCCCATAACTCGAAACCCTTTGTGCGAGTCACCTAATGAGATGGGAATGGCCCAATCGACAGCTCTGTGTTGGCTAAACTCTTGGTAGCTCTTCCAGTCGATATTATTGGTGGCGTTACCAATGCGAAATACAGAGTAAAGCAGCAAGTTAACTTGACCTGAGCGACCACCAACAATCAAATCTGTACCAGAAATAGTGTTAGCAAAGCTGCTCTTAGCTTGGGTACGAATTCGCTCTACTCCAAGGAGTAGGATCACTGATATTGCCACGGTCAGAATTGTGAGGATTGCGGTCACTTTTCGGTTGCGAACACTCTTCCATGCGAGAGAAAGTGTAGGTGTCATAATTGAACTCCAGCTTGATTGAGCTGTTGTAGATTAATGGTGCGATCAAACAGAGCTTCGAGCGTCGGGTCATGACTGACAAACAGTAACGTTGAGTTTGCTTGGTTTACTTGTTCGAGCAGAAGTTCAATAAACGCGCTACGGTTGTCAAAGTCGAGCGATGAGGTTGGTTCATCTGCGATCACGACCTTGGGGTTACCTATCAGTGCTCTGGCTGCTGCAACTCGCTGCTGTTGGCCAATACTCAGTTCAGTCACTGGTTTATTGAGCAGTGCGCTCGGAAGACGCAGCTTTTCCAATAACTCGGTTGCTTTGGCGGTTAAATCACCCTCAACCTGCTTTTTTCTTTGCGGGGCAAATTGGCAAGGAAGAGTGACATTTTCAATCACACTAAGATAGGGCAGTAAGTTGAACTGTTGGAAGATGTAGCCAATATTATTGGCGCGAAACTTATCTCTTTGGCTACCCGACATCTTGGTCAGCTCTTCACCGAGTAAAGAAACTTGGCCCGAGGTTGCGGTGTTAATTCCAGTTAGGAGTCCGAGTAAAGTTGATTTTCCACATCCACTTGGCCCTTTGATAAAGAGATGCTCACCGTGAGTGACAACTAACGAAGGGATATCGAGTGTAGCGGTGTCATTACCTAGCCAAGTAAATGTGACCTGAGTAAGTTCAACCACCGAAGACTGGTCTGTTTTAGTCATAATTGCAGTCCGAATCAGATTAAGTGGCCTAGCTGAGGCTAGGCCACTTTAAAACATTAAAGTGAAATTGTGCTTTCGCCTTTAGCTAATTGCATTGCTGCTTGCTTAGTATCAGTTAATACATTCACTTTAATTGATTCAGTGTTAGGGAAGTGAGAGAACCAGTTGGTGTTCATCTTATCCAGTTTGGCGATGTCACTACACTCGAAGTGATACTCAACGGTGAACTCACCATGAGAAGATGAGTGTCCTTCATGGTCATCATGATGATCGTGGCCTTTATGGTCGTCATGATGCTCATGGTCATCGTGGTGTTCATGATCTTTATGGCTATCTTCACCTAATGTATGAGTCACTGACTTATGCTCAATCTTACAACCAGCACTTGCCGTTAAGGTAAAGATACTATTGGCATCTTTCAATTGGGTTACTGCTGCTTCAAGTTGATGTTTTTGTTCATCAGTTTGAGGAGCGTGCTCAAAGCCCACAACATCAGCCCCTGGCGCCGTGATCTCCATCAGCAGTTCGTTAGCATCTTGAGCGATATTAAATTCAACCACACCGTGGACGTGTGCGCTGTGTTGACGAAAACCTTCTTCTGCTTGAGCAAAGCTGCTTACTGCTAGCGTGATACCAAGTGCGATGGGAGTAATCTTGTTCATTGTCTTTCCTGAAAATATTGTAATGCAGAGTGTAATCACAGAGCGGGTTTGCCTGTGAATCTGGTGTTTTAAATATTGTAATCAAGAGGCGGGGGGTGAGCGTGCAAGATAAGCAAAGAAGACGCTTTCTACGAAGTAGTAAAATGACTCAAGGTGATGGGGTTCGGATGACGTTATCACTGGTAGCGTGACGACAAAGGCACTGGTGCCATGCAGAGCGCAGGCAAATAGCTGGCAACGATGTTGGCTATGTTGTGACTGCGTTTGCTCATATTGGTGCTCGATGTACGCAAAGTTTAGCCACAGCACGAGTGCAATAGCGCAGACAGCGGTACGTGTCGAAACTAAGCGAAATAGAGACAAAGCGATATCATCAGATGAACAAAAGGAATTGTTATACTATAACAATTCCTTGTAAAACACGATATCAATCAGGCCAAGAGTTAGATGTTCTCTTTCACTAACGTCAGTACTTGCTGGATCTCTTGTTCATTTAATGTGCCTTCTTTAACAAACAGTACTTTACCTTGTTTGTCTTGGACAATGATCGCCGATGATTCACTGGCGAGATCCCATGCATTGGCAACAGAACCATCCTCATCTAACACCATTGATGACCATGGGAACTCTTTCTTGCTGTCTTGAGCTGAAGACTTTACAAATGACCCTGTCCCCCAAATGGAATCATCTTGGTTAATGATCGACGTTGTTTGGTAGTTTTGCTCTGGGAATTTTGCTGCTGTGATTGCCGCCATCAGTGGTGCATTCATTTCTTTTGCACTGCTGCGTCCTGCAATCGCTTGAATCACACGGACTTTGCCTAACATACTTTGTGTCGACCAAGGTTGGAAAGCGGTCTCTTTACCTTGTACGACGATTTCGCCATGGCTAGTTACATCCACGCTTGGTAACGATTGACCTACAGAGATGTTGTGCGCCATTGCTAGTGCTGGAGAGCATGCAATCGCAATTGCGAGTAGAGTTTTAGTTTTCATTGTTATCTTCCTTTTGATAAGCGCCAAAAGTATATACCGAAAATTCATTAAGTGGTGGTAGGAGTCTCCATGAAGTGAAATAGCCCAAATAATTAACAAAATGATATACATTATAAACGAGTTGTATATAATGCCGTACAAGTTCTAAGGAATAGAACATCTGCCCCGTGAGGTGGCGTCACAAAAGGATATTGGAGTTGTTATGCTACGTGAGTTTACTATCTATCGACCACGCCAAGTGGCTCGATTTGTTAAAACTTTGTTTAAAGGTCAGTTCGTTATTTCAGGTGTGGGGGAGTTCAACTTTGACAATGGCAAGGTGCTGCTACCTGATGTCAAGGACCCGCAAAAACTCCTGACGTTCAAAGAAATTAATCAAGCGATTGCTGCGTTACCTATCTAATGATTGAGCGTTGCTTGTTCCTCGTTGCATAAAAAAGTCGCCAAGTGGCGACTTTTTACTATTTGTTATTGAGACGGAAAACAGACGCCTGTCCCACCGATACCACAATAGCCATTAGGGTTCTTAGCGAGATATTGTTGGTGGTAGTTTTCAGCAAAATAGTATTTGCCAGCCGGTAAGATATCTGTGGTTATGGTACCCTTACCACTGCCCAATAAGGCCTGATATTCCTCTTTAGAATCACAGGCTACTTGCAGTTGTTCTTCGTTAAATACATAGATGGCTGAGCGGTATTGGGTTCCTAGATCATTGCCCTGGCGCATTCCTTGGGTTGGGTCATGCTTCTCCCAGAAAGTGCGTAGTAACTGCTGCAAAGTAATCACATTGGTATCAAAGATGACGCGCACCACTTCGGTATGCCCGGTTTGGCCAGAACAAACTTCTTCGTAGGTCGGGTTTACGGTAAAGCCTCCTGAGTAACCAACTGAAGTACTAATGACTCCATCAAGTTGCCAAAATAAGCGCTCTGCACCCCAGAAGCAGCCCATACCAAAGAGTATTTGTTGGCAACCTTGAGACGGTTCTGCGGTCAAACTGGATTGATTGACGAAATGAGTATCATCGATGGCAAGTGGAGTCTCGCGGCCAGGCAAAGCATCTTGAGCCGATATCAGGATTTGTTTGTTGAGCATCGTCGTTTCCTTGTTAGAGATAGAATTATATAGACCGCCTAATTGACTGTTTTAGTACAGACTTATATTTTTACTGGCGGTATTATGCCCTTACATGATGTATATAGATAATTAAGCATGATCAGAAAATCTTTACCAGCGCTATTAACCCTTCTTACAGTAGCTCCGCACGCATGGGCTCAAGATGTCGATCTTTCGGTTGAGGGATTAGAGGGGGCGTTGCAAGATAACGTTGATGTGTATCTATCTTCTATTCCACCCGAAGAGTATTCGACCAATTTCCGTTTTCAAGCTCGAGTCGAACGTAACATTATCGAAGCATTACTAGCATTGGGTTACTACCATCCCAAGTTCGACTTTTCTGTTGCAGAAGATGATAGTGAGTTGATTGTAAAAGTGACCCCGGGGCCAGTGGTTATTATTCAAGAAGTAGATGTGCAGATTGAAGGAGAAGCGAAAAACGATCCTGACTTTGCCGCCTTAATTAAGAAGAGTGGTCTTAAGCCAGGAGATGCTCTCGATCATAGTGCTTATGACGCGCTAAAATCTGGTATTCGTAATCTCGCACTGCGCAAGGGTTATTTTGAAGGGGACTTTAAACTCAGTCGCCTTGAAGTCGCCCCTGATCTAAATCAAGCGTTTATCCGCCTACATTACGATAGTGGCATTCGTTACCATTTTGGTGACAGCACCATTACTGGTAGCCAAATTGACCAAGAGCGTGTTGAGTCACTGTCACCTTACAAAAGTGGCGACCCATATTTAGTCTCTCAAGTTGGTGAATATAACCAAAATCTCTCTAATACCGATTGGTTCTCTTCGGTATTTGTTGAACCTGACTTATCTCTGTTGGGACAAGGGCGAGAGATACCAATGAAGGTATCGCTTTCTCCGCAAGCCCGAAATCAACTTGAAACGGGTATTGGTTACTCGACCGATGTGGGGGTTCGTGGCTCTTTGAAGTGGAAGAAACCGTGGGTGAATAGCCGCGGTCACAGCTTTGACAGTAGTTTTTCTCTTTCGGCACCCGAGCAAACCATTACCGCAGGTTACCGTATTCCGCTTAAAGATGTACTTCATGAGTATTATCGAATTCAATATGGATTAAAGAACGTAGATAACCGTGATACGAAGAGTTTAGAGTCCAATTTATCGCTCGAAAGGCACTGGCTGCTTGATAATGGTTGGCATAGAACACTCTACGTACGCTACTTGCTTGAGAACTATGAGCAAGGTATACAGGATGATAATGCGCAGTTCGTACTGCCGGGTATTTCATTTACTCGCAGTCGAGTTCGCGGCGGTTCCATGCCGATGTGGGGCGATCGTCAAAGCTTGACTATCGAATATGGTGATCCAAGCGTGTTGTCAGAAACCCGGGTGACACGCTTAATAGGCGGCATGACTTGGATTCGAGGGGTAGGTAGTAATCATCGAGGTATTTTCCGTATTGATGGTGGAGCGAATTTTGCCGATGACTTTTCTAAGCTCTCACCATCGCTGCGTTTTTTTGCTGGTGGTGATAATAATTTACGTGGTTATGGCTATGAGTCGATCTCTCCTGCCGATAAAAGTGGCGCGTTAACGGGAGCTAAATACATGGCGACCAGCTCACTTGAGTATCAATACCGAGTTTACGGAAACTGGTGGGGCGCGGTGTTTTACGACGTGGGTGATGCCTTCAATGATGAGATCGCTCTAAAACGTGGCACTGGTATTGGCGTACGTTGGGCGTCACCGGTTGGTCCAGTTCGTCTTGATTTTGCTTGGGGTTTAGATGCAGACCCAGGCGATGAGTTTAAAATTCACTTTACCTTAGGACCTGAGCTATGACCCGAGTGGTAATTAAGTGGTCAAAGTGGCTGTCACTTTTTTTATTTGGTTTGCTCGCGCTAATTGTCATTGCGTTAGGTACTCTACTATTTACTAATAGTGGTTTAAACCTTGCGTTATGGGGAGCAGAGAAGTTTGTTCCTCAGCTTCAAGTAGAGTCCACAGAAGGGGCGTTCTTTCCTCGTTTTACCCTGAATAATGTCAAGTTCAAAGACGACTCTTTAAATGTCGATACTGAACTCAAGTCGATTACCTTAGCCGTTAGGGCTAACTGTCTAACTGAACCTAAAGTGTGTGTCGATGAGATTGCCATTGATGGGTTACGTTTTTCAATGCCAGAGCTGCCTCCAAGTAATGAGCCAGTGGAAGAAGAGCCGACATCAACGACCAGCAAGATTACCTCGCCTATTCCGATTGTGGTTAATCGCATCGCATTAACAGATATTGAGTTAGATGTTTTACACAACCAAATCTCTTGGCAGTCGTTTACCTCTGGCGTTGCATTTCAAGGTAATCACTTACGAATAAACACGACCAAGCTTACCTATCCAACCGTTAAGTTAGCGCCTTCGGGGGAGGTGGCTAAAGAGCAGCAAGCTCCTCAGTCTGCTAGTACAAAGCCTGCAGCTATTGTATTACCTGATATCGATTTACCGTTACAGATTGAAGTCGTGCGTATCGATATCCATGACTTTAAGTTGGAGCAAGAGACCCCCGTTGTGGTCAATCACTTTGGTTTAAGTGTGGACACTAAAGGTTCGACGGTCGATGTGCATACACTTGAACTCGATATGCCGCAACTACAGGCCGCTCTCGTGACGAAAGTTGATCTGCAAGGCGACTACCCACTGACCTTGAATCTAGACGCGACGGTTAAAGACAAAATCGCGCCGGGGCAGACGTTAAAACTGAGTGCAGACGGTAGTGTGGCGAACTTGAGTTTAGATGCCACCTTAGGTGGGTTAGCCAAGGCAAAATTGGCCGCTTATATCGAACCACTAAAACCAGAATTACCATTTGATATCTCCTTAAGTGGCGTTGATGTCCAGTGGCCGCTAACGGGTAAAGGTGACTACTTCGTTGCTATTGATAAGCTCAAAGGCAAAGGTTCACTAGATGGTTATCAGCTAGCTCTCGCAAGTGACATTAAAGGTAAGGATATCCCTGACCTTGCGTTTTCATTGCAAGGTGATGGAGACCTCAACCAAGTGAAGTTGAGAAAAATCGATTTAGCGACCTTAGGCGGTCATGTCTCTGGTGACGTGATGGCTAACTGGAAGAATCCGATAAACTGGGCCGCTAATTTAAATCTTTCCCATATTCAGCCGGGTCTGCAATGGCCGGAGGCGGAAGGCGATATCAGCGGTAAGCTGGCGACAACAGGTAGTTTGACCGCACAAGGCGGTTGGCAGGTTGAGCTGCCAACATTAGATATTGATGGGGTCCTGAGAGAGTACCCACTGAATATTGAAGGCTCATTGTCAGCATCAGATCAAAGCGGTAAAGGTGATTTGAGTTTTATTACTCCGCGCCTAGTGCTCTCTCATGGTCCAAATAAGGTCGAAGCGAAGGGGCAACTTGATAAAGAGTGGCGCATGGACCTTGCCATCGACTTCCCAGAATTGATTAAGACGGTTCCGGATTTACGTGGCAAAGCGACTGGCGAAATTTCACTGCGTGGCGCTTTGAAAGAGCCTCAAGTCGGCGTTGCGCTAGATGTTCAAGGGATTGATTGGCAACAGCAAGCCAGTGTTGAACATATTGCTTTAAACGGCAATATAACCCCGTTACCTGCACCTGCTGGGCGTCTTTCTCTGCAAGTTCAAAAGGCGCAATACCAAGATACTTTGGTCGATAGCGTTGCCATGGTGTTTAAAGGTTCACAGCAAGCGCATCAACTGAGCTTAGATGTGGCGTCGAATATTGCATCAACCAGTTTGGCGCTAAGTGGCTCGTTGACGGATAAGCCAGAGCTGATTTGGCAGGGCGCTCTGGAAAGAATGACGTTGAGTTCACAGCAAGGTGAATGGCGACTTAATCAAGAGACCAAATTAGGCTTTGAAATGGCAACGCAACAGGTGTCAGTCGCGGCGCACTGTTGGTTGCAAGCGGCCTCATCACTCTGCTTAGATAACGATATTCAGGTAGGCCAAAGTGGAGAAGCGGCGCTAACCCTCAATCAATTCGACTTTGAGCAGTTAAAGGCTTTTATGCCTGAAGCGACAAAGTTAACTGGGCAAGCCAACGCTAAGGTTTGGGCCAAATGGGCACCAGATTCCGCTCCGCAAGTAAAAGCGTCGATTGAGCTGCCAAAAGGTCAGGTGGTGCAAAAGTTAGATCAACCCGTGACAGTAGGTTGGGACAAAGTACAGCTCAACGCCGAGATTGCCGATAACAAACTGCAAGCGGATTGGTTGTTAGATATTACAGATAATGGCGATGTCTCAGGCAAAGTGATGATCCCTGATGTGTTAACCGATGATAAGCAGATCGAAGGTAAGCTAAAGCTGACGACATTCAACTTAGACTTTCTCGAGCCTATCATTGGCGATTACAGTGAGTTGAAATCGAATATTTCGACCGATTTAGCCTTTAGTGGCCCAGTGATGCAGCCAAAAGTAAACGGTAAGTTTTTGGTCGATGACATTTCACTGAAAGGGGATATCTCACCTATAGAAGTGGACTCAGGTCGCTTGACGATCGACTTTACTGGCTATCAAGCACTATTAGCCGCGGCAATCCATACCCCTGATGGAAAACTAGAAGTGGCGGGGGATGCCGATTGGCATGATCTTAAAGCGTGGAGCAGTAATGTTCGTATTTTTGCTGAAGAGCTCTATGTTGATGTGCCGCCAATGGTCAAAATGAAAGTCAAACCAGATATGACCATTTCAGTGTCGCCGAAATATGCTCGTATTGATGGTGATATTTCGTTGCCATGGGGAAGAATTGTCATCGAAGAGCTGCCACCAAGTGCTATTAGTGTGTCTAAGGATCAGGTGCTGCTCAATGACCAGCTAGAACCGATCGACCAAGAAAGCAGTGTTCCATTCGTTCTTGAAACCAATATCAATATTAAGATTGGTGATGACTTTAAGCTGTCTGCCTTTGGACTTGAAGGTGGTTTAGTCGGTAACCTCAATGTCGCTCAGAAAGATAAAGGCCCGTTCATCACTGGTGAGGTCAATATCGAAGATGGCTCGTATCGCTCTTTTGGTCAAGACCTGTTGATCCAGGAAGGTAAGATCTTAATGAATGGCCCTGCGGATCAGCCATACGTGCAAATCACAGCGATCCGCAATCCTGAAAACACTCAAGATGATGTGACAGCCGGTGTGAAAGTGACAGGCCTAGCCAGTGAACCAACGGTGACGATTTTCTCGGATCCTGCGATGCCACAAGCGAATGCACTTTCGTATCTGCTACGTGGTCAAGACATTGATGGTGAAGCGGGTGGTAACTCAATGACTACCACCCTGATTGGTCTAAGCTTAGCTAAGAGTGGTCGAGTTGTCGGTGAAATTGGTGAAGCCTTTGGTGTACAAGATTTACAGCTTGATACCGCGGGTAGTGGTGATGATTCACAAGTGACGGTGAGTGGCTATGTGCTACCTGGATTACAGGTGAAGTATGGGGTCGGTATATTTGACTCTGTCGGCGAATTTACGGTTCGATATCGGCTGATGCAAGATCTCTATGTTGAAGCAATTACCGGTGTCGATAGCGCTGTTGATCTGCTTTATCAGTTTGAGTTCAACTAAACAAAACAAAACAAAACAAAACAAAAGGAGTCGTGATGCAACATTTGGTTTTTGTCTATGGCACGTTACGCCACGGAGAGTGCAATCATCATTTATTGTCTCAGGCGCAATGGCTTGGCAACCATACTACTTTGCCAATCTACTCACTTTATGATCTTGGGGCCTACCCAGCCGTAATAGAAGGACATAGTGTCATCATTGGTGAAGTTTATCTTGTTGATGAAGAGACATTAGCCCAGCTTGATCTGTTGGAAGATCACCCAGTGACTTATCGACGAGAGCTGATTGATACGCCTTTTGGTCAGGCTTGGATCTATATATATCAAGATATCAGCCAGCTGGATGTAATCATTTCCTCTGGGGACTGGTCTGTTAAGGTGTAGTGTAGCTTGGGGCTTGAACGTGAACGGCACCGGGCATTCGATAAGGAGAAAGTTATGAAAACCCTATTTGTCGTTATTACTTTAATGTTGGCGGGTTGTTCGGTCGCACCTACGCCAATGACTACCGCCGCAAGTGATTGGGCTGATTATGGTCAGCAACGTGCCGAGCAAGGCTTTATGAAACAATCTGAGAGCAAGCTGGCTAAGTTAGATTCCCAAGGTTACCTAAATTCGGAGCTTTATCTGGCTTATGACAATGGCTATGAGCAAGGTAGACAAACCTACTGTTCGCAAAGTGCTTATATGTTAGGTGTGATGGGTAAGCCCTACCGCGGTATTTGTGAAAGATTGGATCCGTTCTTCTATCAAGATTATGTCTCCGGCAAAAATTCGACCTCTGGTTCTCCATTTTAGCGCTTGCCGTCAGTTTAATATTTGAAGCAATAAAAAAGAGTCGACCTTGGTCGACTCTTTTGTGTTCTAGCGACTAGGTTACTTTTCTTCGCGGTTCAGCTCTAAGAACTGTTCGACTTTTTTCACCATATTCTTCGAACCAACAAAGAATGGTACACGTTGGTGCAGCTCAGTTGGCTTGATATCCATAATGCGTTGTACGCCATCTGATGCGACACCGCCAGCTTGCTCAATGATGTAAGCCATTGGGTTACATTCATAAAGTAGACGCAGTTTGCCATTCGGGTGGCTTTGCGTGCTTGGGTAAAGGTAGATACCACCTTTAAGCAAGTTGCGGTGGAAGTCTGCCACTAATGAACCAATGTAGCGAGACGTATAAGGGCGGTTCTCACTTGGCTCACTTTCCTGACAGTACTTGATGTACTTCTTCACACCCATTGGGAAGCGAATGTAGTTACCTTCGTTGATCGAGTAAATACTGCCATCTTGAGGGATCATCATGTTTTCATGCGATAGACAGAAGGTGCCAAGAGATGGATCGTAGGTGAAACCATTTACGCCATGACCTGTTGTGTAAACCAACATGGTTGAAGAACCATAGATGACATAACCTGCCGCAACCTGTTTGTGGCCTGGCTGAAGGAAATCTTCTTCTGTTGGTGGGGTGCCGATTGGTGACACTCGACGGTAGATTGAGAAGATCGTCCCAACAGAAACGTTGACATCGATGTTTGATGAGCCATCAAGTGGATCCATCAGAACAACATATTTAGCATTTTTGTTGAGTTCTTTATTAAACGCTACAGCCTCATCTTCTTCTTCACTGGCAACACCACACACTTGATCGCGTGCTTCTAGCGCAGCCTTAAACTTATCGTTGGCATACACATCCAACTTTTGTTGATCTTCGCCTTGGACATTTTCAGTGCCGACTGCACCAGTAATATCACCTAAACCTGCAGCATTGATTTCGCGGTTAACGATTTTAGCAGCAAGACGAATAGAAGAGAGTAGGGATGATAGATCACCGCTTGCGTGGGGGAAGTCCGCTTGTTTTTCAACAATGAACTCGCCAAGGGTGCGCATTCCAGACATGGTTATTCCTTAAAAAGTCGATCTTAATAATAGGGGATGGGTAGTAGGGACCTCTGCGGATCTTTTAGGGTTACCCGCTTCTAAGTGTAAGAGTTAGATCTTTTTATTGGTAATGAACTAACTGCTTGAGATCTCAATTTATTTGTCGACTAATAGGTTCACTTACATTTGTTCATCGAAGGGCCATGAGCTGGTGCAAGAGTGAGCAACTAGATAGATAAAGCGGATTTTACCTACTCAAAGTGGTTCGCTTTTGTCGGCTTTATCGCCATAATGAAGAACTTATTTTTGCCTAGGACAAGGTCAGTATATGCATATTCATATCTTGGGGATTTGCGGCACATTTATGGGTGGCGCAGCGGTATTAGCTCGTCAGCTTGGACATAAAGTGACGGGGAGTGACGCCAACGTTTACCCGCCGATGAGTACCCTGTTAGAGTCTCAAGGTATTGAAATCATTGAAGGCTTTGACCCATCTCAGCTAGACCCTGCACCTGACCTTGTCGTGATTGGCAATGCGATGAGCCGTGGCAACCCATGTGTCGAACATGTTTTGAATAGCAACTTACGCTATACATCTGGTCCGCAGTGGTTACAGGAGTTTTTACTGCATGATCGCTGGGTACTTGCGGTATCGGGAACACATGGCAAAACAACCACCTCAAGTATGCTTGCTTGGATTCTTGAAGATTGCGGCTATCAGCCTGGTTTCCTTGTCGGTGGTGTGCTGGGGAACTTCGGTGTCTCAGCACGCCTTGGTGAAAGCATGTTTTTCGTTGTCGAAGCGGATGAATATGACAGTGCTTTTTTCGATAAGCGCTCGAAGTTCGTTCATTACCATCCAAGAACCTTAGTGATGAACAACTTAGAGTTCGATCATGCAGATATTTTCGATGATTTAGAGGCAATTAAGCGTCAGTTTCATCACTTGGTGCGTACCGTCCCTGGCAATGGACGCATACTGGCACCAAAACAAGATATCGCTTTAGAGGATGTACTGCAGCGTGGTTGTTGGAGTGAGACTGAGTTTACTGGTCAGCAAGCTAACTGGCGTGCAGAAAAACTGATCGCTGATGGCTCTGAATTTAAAGTCTTCTTCCAAGATGAAGAAGTCGGCATCGTAAAATGGGATCTTGTTGGTGACCATAACGTTGATAACGCTCTAATGGCGATTGGTGCCGCGCGTCATGTTGGGGTAACGCCAGAGTTAGCCTGTGAATCACTGGCCAAATTTATCAACACTAAGCGTCGACTAGAATTAAAAGGACAGGTCAATGGTGTGACTGTCTATGATGATTTTGCTCATCACCCGACCGCGATTGAGCTGACTCTCGGTGGTCTACGTAATAAGGTTGGCAGTGACAACATTATTGCAGTGCTAGAGCCACGCAGCGCCACAATGAAGCGCGGCGTACATAAAGATGCGCTGGCTGCTTCACTGGCTAAGGCGGATCAAGTATTCCTTTATCAACCAGACAGTATTGATTGGTCAGTAAAAGATATTGCTAGCCAGTGTCATCAACCTGCTGACACCTCAGCTGATGTCGATGAGCTGGTTGAGAAGATAGTTGCTCACGCTCAAGCGGGAAGTCATATCTTAGTGATGAGCAACGGTGGCTTTGAAGGTATTCACGGCAAGTTACTGGAAAAATTAGGCGAAAAATAGTTATTACCATGAGTAAACAACAAAAAACGATCACATTAGCGTTTACAGGAGCATCAGGTGCACCTTACGGACTGAGGCTACTAGAGTGCTTGTTAGCAGCAGACTATCAGGTCTATTTGCTGATCTCTTCGGCAGCGCGTGTCGTGCTAGCAACTGAGCACGGCTTAAAGTTGTCTGCTAACCCTGACACGGCGAAACAAAGCTTGTTTGAGCATCTCAACTGTGACCCAGAAAAACTGGTCGTTTGTGGCAAAGATGATTGGTTCTCTCCAGTTGCTTCAGGCTCAGCTGCGCCGAAACAGATGGTGGTTTGTCCATGCTCTGCGGGAAGCGTTGCCGCGATTGCCCACGGTATGTCTGACAATTTGATTGAGCGTGCCGCTGATGTGGTGATGAAGGAGCGCGGTCAGTTATTGTTGGTGGTACGTGAAACACCGTTTTCTACCTTACACCTAGAGAACATGCATAAGCTTTCTCAGATGGGCGTGACAATTATGCCAGCCGCACCGGGTTTCTATCATCAGCCTAAGTCGATTGAGGATTTAGTCGATTTTATGGTTGCACGTATTCTTGATCACTTGGGCGTAGAGCAGGGCCTTGTTCCACGCTGGGGTTATGACCCCCGTCATATTTGAAGTCGCAGCGTTGTTGACTGCTCAAATTTACCCAAATCAAATAGAGCACCTATGTTCATTGGGATGAATTTGCTTGTCGCCTAGCTGCAACTCCACCTATTTAGGGGATGGCTATTGAGTCTCATAACTATTACAATTTGACCGTTACTCATCGGGGAGCAATTCATTGTTGCAATGAAGCTGAGATCAAGCCTAGCTTGGGACCCGTGGACCTGAACCAGATAATGCTGGCGTAGGAATTGAGTTTGGATCTATCTCATACCGATGTATCCCTCAAACCTGTGCCGCTCATACAAGGAGAGAGCGAGCAGTGAAAAACACTCGAAATACCTGTTCAATCAGCGCACTAGCGGCAGTTACTCTAGCTTCATTTTCAGCCAGCGCGGCAGACAATACACTCACGGTTTATACCTATGATTCATTTGCAGCTGATTGGGGCCCTGGTCCAACGGTCGAAAAAGCGTTTGAAGCAAAGTGTGGTTGTGACGTCAACTTTGTTGCCTTAGATGATGGGGTTTCGATTCTAAATCGACTGCGCCTAGAGGGTGGCAACAGCAAAGCCGATATCGTACTTGGCCTAGACAATAATCTGATGGCGGAAGCTAAGGAAACAGGTTTATTGGCGCAGCACAATGTTGATACTAGCTCCGTGACTCTACCTAACGGTTGGAATGATAAGACTTTTGTGCCGTATGACTTTGGCTATTTTGCTTTTGTTTACAACAAAGAGACGTTGGCCAATCCACCAAAGAGCTTAAAAGAGCTAGTAGAATCACGTGATGATTTGAAAGTGATTTATCAAGATCCTCGCACTTCGACGCCAGGCCAAGGCTTGATGCTGTGGATGAAGTCAGTCTACGGCGATGATGTAACAGAGGCATGGCAAAACCTCGCGAAAAAAACCGTTACGGTTACCAAGGGTTGGTCAGAGGCATACTCTATGTTCCTAGAAGGCGAGTCTGATTTGGTACTTTCCTATACCACATCGCCTGCCTATCATTTGATTGCTGAAAATGATGAGAAGTATGCCGCGGCTGATTTTGCTGAAGGTCACTACACTCAAGTCGAAGTGGCAGCAAAGGTAAAAGGCTCTAAAAATGAAAAGCTTGCCGATGAATTCATGAGCTTTATCTTAAGTGATGAATTTCAGTCAGCAATGCCAACTGGAAACTGGATGTATCCAGTGACTAATGTTGAACTGCCTAAAGGTTTCGAAACACTGACGGTGCCTAGCCAAGCACTTAGCTTTAGTGCTGATGAGGTAGCTCAGAATCGTAAATCTTGGATTCGTGAATGGCAAAGTGCATTAACCTTCTAAGGCTTTCTTTTGCGTAAAACCCCTCTTATTGGTCTATGGGTCGCGATCTTCATCGCGACCTTTGTTGTTTCAGCGCTAGCTGCATTGATGGTCAACGCTGATACCTTAAATATCAGCGTAGTTTGGAACGATCCTTACTATCGTCATGTGACGAAGTTTAGTTTCTACCAATCTTTTCTCTCGACATTACTGAGTGTTGGCTTTGCTTTGCCCGTCGCCCATGCACTTTCTCGCCGTCAATTTGTCGGTAAGACTCTATTACTTAAACTGTTTGCCACTACCTTAGTGCTACCAGTATTGGTTGGGGTGTTTGGCCTGTTAGCCATTTATGGCAACAGTGGCTTGCTCGCGACCTTGTTTAAGGCTCTAGACAGTAAATTGCCTTTCTCAATCTATGGCTTGAACGGCATCTTACTCGCACATGTGTTCTTTAATCTTCCTTATGCAACGCGATTACTGCTCCAAGCGTTAGAGTCGATTCCGCAAGAGCAGCACAAATTATGTACCCACCTAGGTATGGGGCATTGGGATAAATTCCGCTGGATTGAGTGGCCTCGCTTACGTCAGCAACTGCCTCATGTGAGTGGTTTGGTGTTTATGCTGTGCTTTACCAGTTTTGCTACTGTGATGGCATTAGGTGGCGGGCCAAAGTCGACCACTATCGAGCTGGCAATCTACCAAGCGATTAAGTTTGATTTTGATTTACAAGCTGGGGCATTACTGGCCATTTGGCAGATGGCGTTATGTGGAGTGATGGCTTTTAGTATTCAAAGACTTGCGAAGCCTGTTTCGGTCACGAGCGGCAGTCAATCGCAAGATATTTTCTTGTCTAAAGATAGCTTGATGTCGAAGTGTTGGGATTGGGGCTGGATTATCGGCGCAGTACTATTAGTCGTGCCACCATTGCTAATGGTGGCGTTGAGTGGCATCAACAAAGAAGTAATTAATGTCTTAACCGATGCACGCTTTTGGTCTGCGTTCTGGGCGTCAATTAAAGTCGCGATACTGGCGAGTATCATCGCGCTATCGGCTGGGGTGGCTATTCTGATCACCAGTCGCCGACTGCGTTTGAGTGATAGAGCGAAACGAGCTGATCATATCGAATTGATGGGCATCATCATTCTAGTTACCCCCGGCCTGGTAATATCAACTGGATTGTTTTTACTGCTACGCTCGTTTACTGATGTGTTCAGTCTCGCGTTCGTTGTGGTGGTAGCGGTCAATGCGCTGATGGGACTACCGTATGTGATTAAAACCTTGTCTCAACCTATGTTGCATGTCGAGCAGCAATACCAGTATGTGTGTGCGAGTTTAGGTATGCGAGGTTGGCAACGATTTAAAGTGGTGGAATGGAAGGCACTAAGAAAGCCGCTTGCGCATGCGTTTGCCATCAGCTTTATGTTTGCTATTGGGGACTTAAGTGCAGTCGCACTATTTGGTAGTCAGGAATTTCGCACCTTGCCATTGTACCTTTTCCAACTGTTAGGCAGCTATCAGATGGAAGCGGCGGCAGTGGTATCAGTAACATTGTTGCTATTAAGTGTTGGGTGTTTCACCTTGATTGAAACGCTGTTCAAAGTAAATAAAAAGGTCAAGCATGCTAACCCTGAGTAACGTCGATTATTATTATCACAATGAGCTGTTTCACTTTGATGTGTCGCTTGAGCAGGGCTCGATTGTCGCCTTGATGGGGCCAAGTGGGGCGGGCAAGTCTACCTTACTAGCCTTGGTGGCTGGATTTATTGAGCCAGCAAAAGGCTCGATTAGTGTTGAAGATAAAGAGGTTGTTGGATTAGAGCCTTATCAACGACCTTTTGCGATGCTGTTTCAAGAGCATAATCTGTTTGCTCACCTCACTGTGCGACAGAATATTGGTTTGGGACTGCATCCGGGTCTTAAGCTGAGCTATGAGCAGCAACAGCAAGTGGAATTGGCTGCGGCTCAAGTGGGGGTTGATGAGTATCTGGATCGATTACCTGAGCAGCTATCGGGGGGGCAGCGTCAGCGAGTGGCGTTGGCTCGTTGTTTTGTTCAGCCTCATACGACGTGGCTTTTGGACGAACCTTTCTCGGCGCTAGACCCAATTTTGCGCGAAGAGATGCTGTCATTGGTGGCTAAGTTAGCCAACGAGAGAAATATCACGGTATTGATGGTGACGCACCATATTAGTGATGCGAAGGCGATAGCTTCTGACTTTATTTTCGTTGCCAATGGTCAGGTCGAAGTGGCAGGCGAGATCAGCCAACTATCCTCTGAGCACCCAAATTCGATTTTGAGTCAATTTGTCAGAGCCGGCGAATGAACTAAGCAAAGGGTTAGTCATTCCCTAGACTGACGAAGGAAGGAGTAGGGAATTTCATACAGTTCTCGACTTGCTGGAAGAGATCCTCTACAAATTAATTGAACATAAAAAGGGTTGACGTTTTCACGGCAACCCTTACTTTTTCTAGCTTCTAGCTTCTAGCTTCTAGCTTCTAGCTTCTAGCTTCTAGCTTCTAGCTTCTAGCTTACATCTCTTCTTCGTTGAGTGCTTTTAGCACTTGGAAGATCTCACGGAAAGCTTTTGCCGGTTTACCTGACGCCTTTTCTTTCGCCGCTTGGCGCGCAAGCTGGCGTAGACGTTGGCGATCAGCACTTGGATATAGTTCCACTGCATCACCAATCGCACTATCGCCTTCTTCTACGATACGGTCACGAAGTTGCTCTAACTTGTGCAGTTCCGCAGTTGCTTGTGAGTGCTTATTGCGTACTTTATCTAATGCCGCTTGCAGAGGCTCAGTCTCTTCAAAGCGCATCAGCTTACCAATGTACTGAAGCTGACGACGACGTGCTTCGTTTTTAAAGCGTTGTGCGTCTTTGATTGCTTCTGCTAGGTCTTCGCTCAAAGGGAACTTTTCTAGTACAGACGGCTTCAGGCTTACGAGCTCTTCACCAAGCTTTTGTAGCTCTTCCATGTCGCGTTTCAATTCGGTCTTACTGACCCAAATGATCTCTTCTTCCTCTTCCCATGGCGCTTTTTGATTCTTACGTGCCATTTTTCTGCCTTAATTTGAACATCTATTTCTCTATTTTAACAAGAATCGTGGGGAGAAAGCGAAATTCTTGTTATTCTAATGGCAATTGATCTTAAGAAATAAGCAAATATGGACGTAAGACAGCAAGTGGCTCAACAACGTGTTGAGTTGGAAAGCGCAGTAGCAAAAGCGTTAGAGATGGCCGCAGAGAAATCGGATGCGGCAGAAGTTGCCATCAGCAAGTCAACTGGCTTAAGTGTTTCAACCCGTATGTGCGAGGTAGAAAACGTTGAGTTTAATAGTGATGGCGCACTTGGTATCACTGTTTATCGTAATCAACGCAAAGGCAGCGCTTCAACATCAGACTTGAGTGAAAAAGCAATCCAACAAACGGTACTTGCTGCTCTCGATATTGCTCAGTATACCTCTGAAGATCCATACGCAGGCCCAGCACCGAAAGAGTTAATGGTGCAAGATATCCCTGATTTAGATTTATTCCACCCAGATACGCCAGATCCTGATTATGCTGCGCAAGTCGCGATTGCGGCTGAACAACAAGCCCTATCGTACAGCGACAGGATTAAGCAAAGTGACGGCGCCAGCTACGACAGCCACTATGGTCTGAAAGTATATGGTAACAGTCATGGTTTGCTGGCGAGTTATGCGTCAAGCCGTCATAGCACTAGCTGCTGTGTGATTGGTCAAGGTGCCAATGGCGAAATGGAGCGAGACTACAGCTATACGGTGGCTCGTCATAAAGATGACCTTTGGACTCCTGAATTAGTTGGCCAGAAAGCGGCTGAAAAGACCGTGAGTCGTTTGGATGCGCAGAAACTGAAAACGGGTAAATACCCAGTGATGTTTGCCGCTGACGTTGCGACAGGTCTGCTTGGTCATCTCGTGATGGCGATCAGTGGCGGTAACCTTTACCGTAAATCGTCATTTCTATTAGATCACCTTGGTCAGCAAGTGCTACCTGAGTGGTTCAACGTATCAGAGCGTCCACATGTGCTACGCGGTCTAGCATCAAGCCCATTTGATAGCGAAGGCGTGTTTACTCAAGACCGTGAAATTATTACCGATGGTGTTTTGGCAACCTACCTACTGACAAGCTATGCGGCACGTAAGATGGACATGACGCCAACGGGCCATGCTGGTGGTATCCATAACTGGTTTGTTAAGTCGACTGGCCAGGACTTCGACCAGATGCTGAAAGAGCTAGGCACCGGCCTACTGGTGACAGAAGTAATGGGGCAAGGCGTGAATATTGTTACTGGTGATTACTCTCGCGGCGCAGCAGGTTTCTGGGTTGAGAATGGCGAAATCCAATACCCTGTTTCTGAGATCACGATTGCTAGCAATCTAAAAGAGATGTTTAACCAGATTGTTGCGGTCGGTAATGATGTCGAGACACGCTCTCAGATTCAAACTGGTTCGATTCTGCTTGAGACGATGAAAGTTGCTGGTGAGTAAAGGGTAAATCCTGTGTGTTCGCGTATCTTTTGTCGTTCCATAGACTGACGAAGGAAGGTGTAGGGAATCTCTAAAGGTTTTCTACTGTTTCCAACTTTTCTCGGGAATGGCAACAAAAGAAAAGGTTGATGTTTTCGCATCAACCTTTTTTTGTTTTTTAGCCTTCAAACAATTCCGTATGTAGCTTCTGAATCGCTTGTTTAGAGACTGATTCATGGACTAAAAAACACAAGTTGTGCGGGCTTGCACCGTAACAAATCATACGTAGGTTGAAGTCTTCTAATGTGCTAAACACTTGCTTCGCATAACCTTTGCTTTCGCTCATGTTGTTACCAATTAAGGCAACCAGACATAAGTTGTGCTCTACTTCAACAGTACATAACTCTTCAAGTTCTAGGCGCGCTGCTTCAGGAAGTTGTGGAGCGCCGCCAGAGGTGTCTGTTTGATCGAGTGTGAGTGAGACGCTGATTTCTGATGTAGTGATCAAGTCTACAGAAACTTTATGCTTAGCTAAGATTTCAAATACTTTGGCTAAGAAACCGTACGCGTGGAACATTTTTGCGCTACGAAGTGTCACCATAGTTTGGTTGCAGCGAAGGGCGAGCGCACGGAATAGCGGTGAGCTTTCAACTTGATGACGAATCCAAGTACCGCCTTTCTCTGGCTGTTTTGAAGAGCCAACAAAGACTGGGATGTCATGGCGTAGTGCAGGCAGTAGTGTCGATGGGTGAAGAATTTTAGCGCCAAAGTTAGCCATCTCTGATGCTTCGCTAAAGCTGATCTCTGGAATTGGTGAAGCTTTCGCGGCAATGCGAGGGTCAGTAGTATAGATACCCGGAACGTCGGTCCAAATTTCTAAGCCAGATGCTTTCACTGCTTCGGCAATTAAAGCTGCGCTGTAGTCACTACCACCACGACCTAGTGTTGTGGTATTGCCTTGTTCATCCGAACCGATAAAGCCCTGAGTAATCACGACATTCTGTTGGCAAAGTGGAACTAAGCGTTGCTGAGCTAGCTTGCTGATATCGTCTAAAAGGGGCTCGGCTTTGCCAAAGTTACTGTCAGTACGCAACACATCTCGGATATCGAATCGAACGGCTTGGATACCACGCTCTTTCATCAATTGGGTTAGTAAGTGAGTCGACATCAGCTCGCCACATGCGACAAGGTGGTCGGTCAGTTTATGGCTCGATTGAATAGAAGCGGCTTCAGCAAGGCTTGCCACTGTATCGAGAATGGCTGACACTTCACTTGCAGCTTGGGCTGCATCTTCTAGTTGATTCAGAACTGCTTGATGGATCTCAGCCAGTTTAGCCAGTACTTCGCTACGACGAGTTTGATCTTGTACGCCGTTAGCCAATTCAACCAGTAAGTTGGTCACTCCAGAACAAGCACTGCTGACTACGAGTTTAGTATTTGGGTTGCTTTCAATAATAGCGGCACAACGGCTCATTGCTTCAAAGTTTGCAACACTTGTTCCACCAAATTTAGCTACATTAAAACTGCTCACAGCGTTTTCTCCCACGACTTCCTGAAAATATATAATTTGGTAGCTATACCAACATCCAATGTTTACTTTGATGAAGAGAGTTGAGCGAAAGAGAGGTGTTTATTTGAATGGTCTACCTCAGAAGCTCATCATCAGACTGGGCTGATGACAGTCGTAGGGATTCAACCCTAGCAACCGATAGACGTAAGCCACAACTTTTATCTACCTCGGCACTGCTCCCCCTCAATATGTTGTATTGGATTTGCGGTTCCACAACATATCTACCTGGGCAGTGCTCCTCTTCTGCAAAATAATTTGCTATGTGGCATAAATATTCACCACATACTCAGCATTGAACGTTTTTCTGTGACTTATGTCAACGAGAATTTGTAACTTTATCGCGTTTATAAATTAACAAACTTGTGACACTGGTTTGACCTCAAGACTTTGGGCTAATTGCTGGTGGGGGAAATATGCATTAATGTGGTTAAGCAAAATAAATAGAATGAAAAAGTTATTCAAAAGGAGCTGCCAATGACGATTCAAAGTTTTATTCCCCCGCACCGAATTTTAATGGGTCCGGGGCCTTCCGATATCTCTCCTCAAGTGCTGCAAGCTTTGAGTCGTCCTACTGTCGGGCATTTGGACCCATTGTTTGTTGGCATGATGGATGAGCTTAAGTCGCTACTTAAATACGCTTTTCAAACCGAGAATGAATTTACTATTGCCGTATCAGCGCCGGGGAGCGCGGGGATGGAAACCTGTTTTGTTAACCTGATTGAACCAGGCGAAAAAGTTATTGTGTGTCGCAATGGCGTGTTTGGTGAACGAATGCGAGAAAATGTCGTCCGTGCTGGTGGCGTTGCTGAGGTCGTTGATGATGAATGGGGTGCACCTGTATCGGTGGCCAAAGTTGAACAAGCATTGAAAGATAACCCCGACGCGAAAGTGCTGGCTTTCGTCCATGCCGAAACATCAACAGGCGCTTGCAGTGACGCCGAAGCACTTGGCAAATTGGCCAAGCAATATGGAGTGCTGACTATTGTCGATGCGGTAACGTCCTTAGGTGGCGTGCCATTGAAAGTGGATGAATGGCAACTCGATGCGGTTTACTCTGGCAGCCAGAAATGTTTGTCCTGTGTGCCTGGTCTATCACCCGTGACCTTTTCCCCTGCCGCGATTGAGAAAATTCAGTCTCGCACTACACCAGTGCAGAGTTGGTTCCTAGACCAAAGTTTAGTCCTAGGTTATTGGAGTGGTGAAGGTAAGCGTAGCTACCATCATACAGCACCTGTGAATAGTCTATATGCACTGCATGAATCGCTACTTATTCTAAAAAATGAAGGGCTTGAGAAGGCTTGGCAACGTCATCGTGATATGCATGAGCAACTCAAACAAGGTTTGGAAAAGTTAGGCTTTGAGTTTGTTGTTGAAGAGAACTCGCGCTTACCTCAGCTGAACGCGATTTATATCCCTCAAGGTATTCATGACGCGGAAGTGCGTAACCATCTGCTTAATACTTACAACCTAGAAATTGGCGCGGGGTTAGGTGCGCTAGCGGGTAAAGCTTGGCGAATTGGTTTAATGGGTTATGGTGCTCGCGCTGAAAACGTAGCGTTATGTTTACGCGCATTGGAAGAGTCTCTTGCTCAATAGCGTTATGGCATTGAAATAATAAAGGCGACCAAAGGTCGCCTTTATTTATGGTTGCTCTTGCTCGTTTTTAGCCTTTAATACATTGATATTTGGTGGAATATAGGACACTTGTGAAAAGTCTCGCTCAGGGAAGAGAAACTGTGCTTCGCGTCGAATCTGTTCCGCTTTGACTGTTTCGCCTAGCCCCTGATAAGCCAAGATCAAATTGTTGTAAAAAGCCGGGCGAGGCTTATCTTTGATGACTTCCAAAGACCAATCGATATAAGGCTGAATAAATTTGGCCTCTTGCTGGTGCAAACCAATATTGAGATAGGTGCTGAAGATATCCCAATCGAATCTAT
The DNA here is from genome assembly GCF_056726085.1 of Vibrio sp. 2433-A1. Lineage (NCBI taxonomy): Bacteria > Pseudomonadati > Pseudomonadota > Gammaproteobacteria > Vibrionales > Vibrionaceae > Vibrio > Vibrio sp. 2433-A1. The sequence continues at coordinate 127,830 of NZ_JBRESC010000010.1, read as the reverse complement.
CCTGCCAAACAATCGGGTTGCTCACCTGCTCCAACAGCTCTGGGTTTTTCGGCTGTGAACGTTCAAATTGGGTTAAGACGTAATTAGTATGCAGCGTCGTAAGCATAAAGAAGCTCACGATGATTGGAATCACTAAGCTGAATACACGTAACAGTGTTTGTGAAACAAAACTTAATGACATCTGTCGGTAAGAAGCGGCTCGTTGGTCGACCCAGTAAAGCAAGATAATAAAAGTAATCCAGTGGATAGCAGAGTGATAGAAAGGATACTCAAGTTGGCTATGCAGTACGATCGGCACAAACAGAGCAAACAATGCTAGACGTGTTCCGCGTTTGGTCTGCGCGATGCGCACTAACACCAGAATAGCAGCAAGGAAAATAGCGAGTAAAGGAATAAGACCACCTTCCACGCCCCAATAGAGTAGCTCATTATGCGGGTGGTCCATCGCCGCAAGTCCTGGCTTATAGGCTTCGTTGAGCTGATGCTGGCGCGCCGTGTAGACGATATATTCCGGCTCGAAACGACCATAGCCATAGCCAGTAAATGGCTTTTCAATTAGCATATCTAGGGCTTGCGGAAAAGTGTATTGTCTTGGACTCTCTAAGTTTGCCCGTTGTGAGGCCAGTGAAGAGTCAGCAGAGATCAAATTGTTACTTAAGCCAATGGTGATACCGGCAATCACGGCAAGTGACCAGCCAAAGAAACGTTTTTTGGTCGCAAATCGGTAGATATACGGCAGTAGTAATCCAACCGAGAGAACTCCCGCTAACCAACCTGTGCGAGAGGCTAAAAAGATTAGCAGTGGAATGGTCGCCACGGGCATGAGATAAAGTAGAGCGACTTCACTCACTTTACGTTGATACTTTGTTGGGTGGCGGGTAAGTAGATAACCTGACAATGCTAGGCCAGTCGCGAGAAAGCTTGCCATCACATTAGGTTGTTGGAAAATACCATAAGGACGATTGCTGATGGTGTTGTAGCCAAAGATATTGCCCGGTTCTAAAAGTAAAAATTGTACCCAGCCGAATAGCGCTTCAATGAATACTGCGATAGTAATAAACCACAACAAACGTTGTTTTTGTTTATTACTAAAACGAAATTGTTGTAGCACGACGAAGAGCAGGTACCCACTCCAAAGACCGATGAGCTTACCAGCAGACAAAGAAGGAGAGGCATTGTGATAGAGAACAGGCAAAGTTAGCATCGCACAGCTAATAAACAAGCCGACGGTAAGTTTGTTGTATCTTAATTTGCCCTGAGTACCGAATTGGTACAGACCGATGGCAATAGAGAAACTTAGTGCAAGCCAAGTGGTTGGATTAAACGCAAGAGCTAGACCGGAACCGCCTGGGTTAGGCATAAAAAAGTGCATTGCGAGTAAGTACACAATGCCTATAGAAACTAACAATGGTTTAATCAAAGGCGGCTTGGCTGCTTTGAATTCTAGTTCCGTTCCTGCTACATGAGTAGTCGCCATAAATTACAACACCTTAAAAAAACAGACCAGTGGATCTACACTGGTCTGTTTATCTTACAATTATTTGCTATTTTAACATAGGCTTAAGGAACCTAGCGGTGTGCGAGCCTTTGACTTGGGCCACATCTTCTGGTGTGCCCGTTGCAATGATTTCCCCTCCACCTTGACCGCCTTCAGGACCTAGATCGATGATCCAATCAGCGGTTTTGATCACATCTAGGTTGTGTTCGATCACGACAACGGTATTGCCGTGGTCACGCAGGCGATGTAATACAGTCAGCAATTGTTGGATATCATGGAAGTGCAGACCTGTAGTTGGCTCGTCGAGAATATATAAGGTTTTGCCAGTATCACGCTTAGATAACTCACGGGCCAGTTTGACGCGCTGCGCTTCACCACCAGATAAGGTAGTTGCTGCTTGGCCTAAGCGAATGTATGACAAGCCAACATCCATCAGAGTTTGCAGTTTACGCGCAATGACGGGCACAGGATCAAAGAACTCGCGAGCATCTTCAACGGTCATTTCTAGCACTTCATCAATAGTTTTGCCTTTGTAACGTACCTCTAATGTCTCGCGGTTATAGCGTTTGCCTTTACACACATCACAAGGGACATAAACATCGGGCAGGAAGTGCATTTCAACTTTAATCACACCATCACCCTGACATGCTTCACAGCGACCGCCACGGACGTTGAAGCTAAAACGGCCGGGTTTGTAGCCACGAGAACGAGATTCTTGAGTTCCAGCAAACAGTTCGCGAATTGGCGTGAAAATACCAGTATACGTCGCTGGGTTAGAACGTGGCGTACGACCAATTGGGCTCTGGTCGATATCGATGACTTTATCGAAATGCTCTAGGCCTTTGATCTTTTTGTACGGCGCAGGCGTCGCGGTGGTAGCTCCATTTAACTGGGTGTGAGCGATCTTGAAGAAAGTATCGTTAATTAGTGTCGATTTACCTGAGCCAGAGACACCAGTAATGCAACTAAATAGGCCCACAGGGATCTCTAGTGTGACATCTTTTAAGTTATTGCCTGTTGCCCCGATAAGCTCGACAACCTTTTTCTTATCTTTAGGTGTGCGAGATTCAGGGATGGCAATTTCTTTTTTACCGCTAAGGTACTGACCGGTTAATGAGTTAGGGTTGGCAATAATCTCATCCATGGTCCCTTCTGCGACCACATTACCACCATGAACACCAGCACCTGGACCGATATCAATCACATGGTCTGCAATACGGATGGCATCTTCATCGTGCTCAACCACAAGCACGGTATTGCCTAGGTCGCGCAAATGGGTCAGGGTTTTCAGTAGGCGCTCATTATCACGCTGATGCAGACCAATTGAAGGCTCATCAAGAACATACATTACGCCAACTAGGCCAGCACCAATTTGGCTCGCTAGTCGAATACGTTGCGCTTCACCACCAGAGAGAGTCTCTGCACTGCGGGATAAGTTGAGGTAGTTGAGGCCGACATTAACCAGAAATTGCAGTCGGTCATTGATCTCTTTCATCACTTTTTCGGCAATCTGCGCACGTTGACCTTCAAGCTTCAATGAGGCAAAAAAGCCCAGAGCATCGGCAATACTCAACTCAACGATTTGAGGAAGCGTGGTATCGCCGATAAAGACGTTACGAGCCTCTAAACGCAGACGGCTACCATCACAGCTTGAACAAGTCTTAGTTGAGATGTATTTAGCTAAATCTTCGCGAACAGCGTTAGATTCAGTATCTCGGTAACGACGCTCTAGTGTATTGAGGATCCCTTCGAATGGATGTCTCTTAACACGAATATCACCACGGTCATTGATGTACTTAAACTCAACTTCTGTTCGACCTGAACCGGTAAGAATAATGTCGCGATTTTTTTTCGGCAGCGACTTAAAAGGAACATTGAGCTCGAAGTCAAAATGTTCTGCCAGTGAAGAGAGCATCTGGAAGTAGTAATAATTCTTTTGATCCCAACCGCGAATCGCTCCTTCGGCCAAGCTTAATGAGTCATCGACAATCACTCGCTCAGGATCAAAGTATTGTTGCACTCCTAAACCATCACAAGTGCCACAGGCACCAGCCGGGTTATTGAATGAGAACAAACGTGGCTCTAACTCTTGCATGCTATAGCCACACAATGGACAGGCAAAGTTGGCGGAGAATACGATTTCCTCACCTTCACCATCCATTGGGGCGACGACTGCAATACCACCGGATAGCTCCAGTGTGGTCTCAAAAGATTCCGCTAAGCGCTGCTGAAGATCGCCACGGACTTTGAAACGATCGACAACCACTTCAATGGTGTGCTTCTTATGCAGTTCCAGAGTCGGTGGATCAGATAGATCACAGGTTTCACCATCGATACGCGCGCGAATAAACCCTTGCGCTGCTAGGTTTTCGAGTGTTTTAACATGCTCACCTTTGCGCTCTTTGACGATAGGCGCAAGGAGCATCATCTTTGAACCTTCGGGTAGTTCTAAAACCTTATCGACCATTTGAGAAATGGTTTGCGCGGCAAGCGGGGTGTGATGCTCAGGGCAACGCGGTTCACCGACACGAGCGTATAGCAAACGTAGGTAGTCATAGACTTCGGTAATGGTACCAACGGTCGAACGAGGGTTGTGTGATGTTGATTTTTGCTCAATAGAGATGGCAGGTGATAAGCCTTCAATATGGTCAACGTCAGGCTTTTCCATTAGTGATAAAAACTGACGTGCGTAAGCCGAAAGCGATTCCACATAGCGGCGTTGGCCTTCTGCATAGAGAGTGTCGAAGGCTAGAGAAGATTTACCTGAACCAGACAAACCTGTAATAACGATAAGCTTATCGCGAGGGATTGTTAAATTGATATTCTTCAGGTTATGGGTGCGGGCACCGCGGACTTCTATCTGATCCATTCTCGTCACTCTATGAAAAATCAAGTGGCCTAAGTATTACATAGAGTGACAAATGTGCAAAGAAAATACTGGATAAAAAAACAGTAAAGGCGACTGTATTAGTCGCCTTTAGATAGTAACTTACTGAGTAATTAAGCTTGTTCTTTAGTGGTTTGCTGCTTGTCTAGTTCAGACTTTTTGGTGTCTTTTAAGTATAAGTTTTCAAAGCAGTAATTGGTTGCTTCAATGTAGCCTTCTACGCTACCACAGTCGAAACGCTGACCTTTAAATTTGTATGCTAGAACGCAGCCTGCTTGAGCTTGTTTTAGTAGAGCGTCAGTGATCTGGATTTCACCGCCTTTACCTGGCTCAGTATTTTCAATCAGCTCAAAAATATCTGGAGTAAGGATATAACGACCAATAATCGCTAAATTGCTTGGTGCAGTGCCCGGCTCTGGTTTTTCCACCATATCATCAACGCGGTAGATATCGTCTTTGATCATTTCACCCGCAATGACACCGTACTTATGCGTTTCGTCTGCTGGTACTTCTTGCACAGCAACAATAGAGCAACGGAACTGTTTAAACAGCGCCACCATTTGCGTTAATACGCCCTCTTGCTCATTGACACATAAGTCATCAGCAAGCACGACAGCAAATGGTTCATCACCGATCAATGCTTTACCCGTTAAAATGGCATGGCCTAAACCTTTCATCTCACGCTGACGAATGTAGGTGAAGTTGGCAGTATCAATGATGTCTCGGATATCAACCAGTAGCTCTTCTTTATTGGTGCCGCTGATCTGATGCTCAAGCTCATAGTTTTTATCAAAGTGATCCATGATCGAATGTTTACCACGGCCAGTAACAATACACATTCCATCCATACCAGCTTGAATTGCTTCTTCAACGCCATACTCGATTAGCGGCTTGTTGACGACTGGCATCATCTCTTTTGGCATTGATTTGGTTGCTGGTAGGAAGCGAGTACCGTAGCCTGCTGCTGGGAAAAGGCACTTTTTGATCATGATAAAACCTTAACTTTCTATTTATATTTTAACTGGCGCAACCATACCATGATTTGCATGAATAGATAATGAATACGCCCAGTTTGAAGTTAAAATTGTGTCATGTTAATCAATTAAGGGCGCATATGCAGCTTGGCCCATGCAGCAGCCTGTACGCGATTCTTGACCGATAACTTTTTAAATATCTTCTGTAGGTGAGACTTTACGGTGAACTCACTGATAAACATATCCTCGGCGATTTGAATATTGGATGACCCCGCCATTAGACAGCGCAGGATTTGTATTTCACGAGTGGTGAGATCGACAGTCGCAGGGGAGGTGTGTGTATCAACAACATTGCGATAATGAAACAGCAGCTGTGACGCTACCTTTCTTGGTAACCAATTCTCACCATTAATGATCTCTTCACAGCCTTTCGCGATCACCTCAATGTTATCCTTGTGATAGAACAGCCCCTTGAGATGGCCGAAAGAGAGCAATTCATCGGTAGTTAATCGATGACCGACATTAAAGACGATGGTTTCAAATGATTTGTTAGCCAATGGTAAGTTACGTAATTGGCTTTTAATTTTTGCATAGTCGTGGTGGTCTATCATTAAGATACGGTGCTTGTGCTGTTGAAGTGCCAACAATAAGTCATCGGCAACCATCCGTGGGATCGCGATACCAGTTTGTTGCTCAACCTGTTCGATGACAGGGTGAGTAGCGTTGGGATCTTCACACAAAAAGTAAATCGTTCTGCTGTAAATGTTCTTAGCCATAATTTCCTCGGATACTGACGTTTTATATTTTTTGATAGCGTGGAGCATACGGCGCTAGAGTGCGAATTTAGGTGTGCTCTTTGCGTTTAGTCTCATAGTTGAAAGTAATTTATCGATTACTCAGGCTAGGTAAAATTTGAACACTCTCTAAAAATCAGCGTTGTATAATGTTGTTGTCGAAGGCAAATGGACATTGTTGGTAGGAAGATTTGTACCAAGCAGAAAGCGTGTTATCCTATTGCGCTATTTCTACATCAATACCAATTTTAGACGGAGCGAAACATGGCTAGCCGTGGAGTTAACAAAGTTATATTAGTCGGAAATCTGGGTTCCGACCCGGAAGTACGTTACATGCCGAGCGGCGGTGCTGTGGCAAACATCACTATCGCAACGTCTGAGTCATGGCGTGACAAAGCAACTGGCGAACAGCGTGAAAAAACAGAATGGCACCGTGTGGCTCTGTTTGGCAAGCTAGCTGAAGTTGCAGGCGAGTACCTACGTAAAGGTTCGCAAGTATATGTTGAAGGTCAACTGCAAACTCGTAAGTGGCAAGATCAAAGTGGTCAAGACCGTTATACAACGGAAGTTGTAGTGCAGGGCTTCAACGGCGTAATGCAAATGCTAGGTGGCCGTGCTCAAGGTGGCGCTCCAGCTCAAGGCATGGGTCAATCTCAGCCACAACAAGGTGGTTGGGGACAACCTCAGCAACCTATGCAGCACCAACCTGCTCAACAGCAGCCACAATCTCAACCACAGCAGGCTCAACCTCAATACAACGAGCCGCCAATGGATTTTGATGACGACATCCCATTCTGACACCTCCAATAATGGAAAAACTTGATTTATTATTGAGTGACTAGTTTAAAGCCCCGTTTTACGGGGCTTTTTTGTTTATCGCCTAAAAAATAAACTTGATTTAAACCTGCCACCTTACTACAATAAATTAAACTTGATTTATGGTGGTGATATGGAACTTCATCGAGAACAACTCATTTTTCAAAACGGAGAGCGTTTCTCCTGTTTATCGGATGCTAATGGTGTGCCTGATTTCTGGACGACTTTGTTCCTTACAACGCACTATAGAGGGTCAACCCAAGAGACAATGAGGAACATTTCGAATGTCCTTGTTCATTTCTTGCTTTGGGATGAAATGCAGGAACAACGCTTTTTTGAAAAGGTTATTAGAATTGCTGAATCAGATGAAATCGCTCCAGCAAGCCAATTTACACCACCAGAATTCCTATCTACGACTGAGGCTAAGTCTTTAGCTAGTCACTGCAAAATTGAGACGAAAGCTGCACGACGCAAGCTGGTACGTAAAAGTGAAAATAATGTAATTTCTATGAGGACTCAGTTGCCAGCTTCTGTAGTTCCTGATGGAGTCGTAGGAGTTAAACTGCACCGTCAGCGATTGAAAGTCATAGCTGATTTTCTTCATTTTATCGTTGATGTTGGGCTTCGGAGTTATTCTCATTACGCTTATTACTTAGATGCAGCCGATAAAGTTAAGAAACGGATATTCAAGCATAGACCTAAGCGACAAGGCGCTCGTGCAAAACGAAACGATCCTGACAAGAAGGCTCCGCCACCCGAAGTCTTTGAAGAGATTATGCGAATTGCTGAGCCTGAATGTATCGACAACCCCTTTACAGCTTTAGTTCGCGAAAGGAATTATCTAATTATCAGAGTGCTTTATGACACTGGTATGCGTGTGGGGGAACTACTTCAGTTAAAAGTCGCTGATGTAAATTTCGCGGCGCAAACCATTTCAATCGTTCGTCGGCATGATGATCCTGAGGACATCTGGAGGGGGCTTGAGCCAAATGCTAAAACACTGGAGCGCGATCTACCAATATCTCTTGAGCTGACAGATTTGTTGCGCAATTACGTGATAGGAGAAAGGAGGGATATGGTACAAGCGCTTCCTGCAAGCCAAAGCCATGGTTTCTTGTTTGTTTCCAGTAAGAATACTGTCGGGCAACCTTTGAGTATCAAACAATGTTCCAAGCTCCTATTGAAGATTGCTCGTGATAAAGGTCTGGCTTCGTTTATTGAAGCGGAAGGTATTAAGGTGGATAAGTTGGCAGGTGCTCACGCATATCGACATAACCGAAACAATTTAATTTCCAGAATTATCGATATAAATAACCGTTTAGCGCGTGAGGAAGGGCGGATGGATGACATTATATCTGAAAAGAAAGAGATACAAATACGCATGTACATCATGGGACATAGTGATGAGAAATCTGCTGAAGTTTACAACCTTCGCCATACAAAGGAATCTGCTGAAAAAATCAGTATGGCACTGATGAAGGAAGAGTCAGAGAAGATGCGAAAATTTAATGGCAAAGTTAATGAGGTTGCAGAAGAAGAGCTTAAGAAGCTTATTCCTAGCGTATTAGGAGTTGCCTATGAGCTTTCTGATAATGCGGAAAAGGAGAATAATTAATGAACGCCGCAGTTGAATTTAAGCTCCCTAAATGTGAACCACTTCATCGAACCTCCAAGGCTGGTTATAAGTTCGATGTACATTCTGAATTTTGGAAACTTGGTCATGATTATACCCTCAATTGGGGGCTGTTAAACTATCAGAAGGCTGACTCAGAGCTTTGCCAAGGCTTGAGGTTAACCTTGGCGAGAATGGCTGAGGAAGTATCTGAATCTCATATAAAGGGATGTTATACCTACATTAGGCGTTATTTTCTTGATACTCCGCATTACACGGGTGGAGAAATTACTGATATACAAATTTTAAATTTGAAAGCGAGTCTAGATAAGGAAAATGAGTATAAGCTAGGTACTATCCGTGCGCTCTTACGCAACTGGATTGACTGGGAGTATCCAGGCGTCCAAAAAGGCATGACGCCATTCTTAGATAGTCTCAGGCTTCATGGGAATGTTAAAGGGAAGGCTGTCTTACATAGCTGCCCCCACTCTGGGCCTTGGACTGTTACCGAGCAGCAATTACTTATGAGTTGGGCAGCTAATGCATTCTTAACTGAGCAGCTAACTCTATGTGAATACGCATGGTTCATGATTTGCTATCAGACGGCACGACGTCCGATTCAACTTCGTCAGTTACGGATCTGTGATCTTAATGTTGAAGTAGTCAAAGGAAAACAAATCTACTCAGTTTCTGTGCCTAGAGCCAAAAAACGTGGTGAAGATGGTGGCTTTCGCAAGAGTTTTCGCTCACTCAATATTACTGAAGATTTGTTTCTAATTTTGATTAACTTAGCAGAGCAAGTTCAGAAGCTGGCGAAGAAAAAACTGCCCAAATTGACAAAAGCAGATCTTACAGAATTGCCTCTTTTTGTTGGTAAAGAAGATCAATTCGAGGAGATTTGTACTGTAGATGAGTTTCGTAGCTCACTAAAGAATGAGCCTGCGAAACTTCACATGAATGTACAGGGTTCATCAGATTTAACTAGAGTTGTTAGCAGAAAATGCAGTGCAATCTCTGAGCGAACTGGTGACACTATTCACTTCACACCCACTCGTTGTCGCCGCACTCGCGCAACTAATTTAGTTCGTCACGGTATTAGTGGGGTTCAGCTTGCTTACCTATTAGATCACGAGGACACTCAGAATATAGGTGTTTATACAGGATATACCCCAGAACTAGCTCTTAGAATTTTCGCCAAAATGAATGAAGCTATGGGCTTTTTAGCTGCGATGTTTGAAGATCGATTGATAACCGACGAGTCAGAGGCTGTTAGGTCGAGTGATCCCGCGAGCAGACGACATATTAATGGTATGAAGCATGTTGGTAACTGTGGCGGGAGTGCCTGTGATAGCGGTATCAAAATCTGCGTATCATGTGCTCGTTTTCAGCCGCTTTTACATGCGCCATGGGATGATCTTTTGGTTGATTTAACTGAGGAAATGGAAGACCGCCGAGAGAATGGTGCTAGTGATTTAGTTCTTCAGTCCTATGACCTAGCGATTGTTCATGTTGCTGCAATTATGAAAGCTTGTGATGATAAAATTCAAGTGTTGAATGAGGGGGCTGCATGAGTGTAATTCCTTTTAAATCCAGAAAAGAACTTTCTTGTGAACAGAACCTCAAAGCTTTTATAGATCGAGCAAAATTTGATTTAACACTCTATCAAGAGCAAGGTGGTTTTGAGACTGTTAACTGGAAGACAGCTAAGAACCTTGGAATGCAGTTTACAGAGTATGAGTCTTCCGCAGGAAAAGGCGATGGCAAACCATTTGAACAACCTTTTTTAGACTTTGCTCGTGCTTATGTCCGAGAGCAACAGAGTATAAAGGAAATTGCTCCTAGCCACATGATGCGTGCGCTTAAAGCAACATATTGGGGGTTAAAGGAAGTTCATGGCACTGCTGACATACTGCTACTTGATGAACCTACAATTACAAAGGCTAGAGAGTCGGTAGAAGCTCGACTGACACCACAAGCACGCTATGGCACTGGTGGTCATATGAAGAAGCTTTTCAAGTGGTTAAAAGAAAACAGAATATGTTTGCGCTACACCCCTTGGAAGAAAAGTCCGTGGCCGAGACAAAAAGATCGTTCAGAAGGTACGTCAAAAGATGATAGGGATTGGCAAGAAGAGCGTCTGCTCGAAAGCTACGAGTTGAGAGCCTTAGCAGACACATTTGCTCTTGCTAAAACGCCCTATGAACGATATTGGTCAAGTTGTGCCGTCCTTCTGATGTTCGCGCCCAGCAGAGCGGGGGAATTATATTTTTTATCAACAGATTGTTTATTCAGAACTACAGCTATTCAAACGGTGCAAAACCCTGATACTGGTAGGGTTGAGGAGAAAGAGGTTGAGATATTAAATTTACGATGGAAAGCTGAGAAAGGAGGAGGAACAATACCTAAACCTGTTCACCCTAAGTTGGAGGAAGTTGTTTGTGAAGCTGTTGAGCGGCTAATTGAATTAGGCAAGCCAGCTCGTAAAGCTGCTTCATGGGCAATAAGTAACCCTACTCTATTTTATCGGCACGATGGTTGTATTACATCAAACCACCATTCTGAAGATGCCCCACTTACCTATGAGCAAATTTGTAAAGCTCTCAACTTAAATATGAGGAAGCGAGAGCATCAACCTTCTCGCTTTCGAACTCATCCCGATGAGTTGAAGAAAATGCCACCATTACAAAATGCTTGGTTTAAAAAACTATCTCATGGAAAGTCAAAAGTTAGCTATCGAGATTTAGCTGAATTCTATTACGAGTATTACTCGAAAGAATTTTTTGAGTGGCCTTATGTTGAGGAGATTAGGCATGTTGTGAGTGAGTCTCTTTGTTTAGTTCGAGAAAATGAATTGTCATGTGAGTTCGGAACAAAACCATATAGCTGGTTAATTCCAGATGTTAATGATTTCAATAAAGTTTTAGGGTCTGATGTATCGAGAAAGGGAAAAGAATTCCGAGAGTCACTTTTTTCCCGTATGGGTATAACAGGCCCTAATGACTCTCCTATCCAGATAACAACTCATCAGATAAGAACTTGGTTATCTACAATGGCTGAGCGCGGAGAAATGGACTCTCTAGATTTGGCTATGTTTGCAGGCCGCACACGAATTCAAGACAACAAAGCTTATGATTTGCGGACGCCAGAAGAGAGGGAGGCGACTGCTCGTGCCGTTCTTAATATCCCTAAAGACAGTGTTCTAAGCCTTCCCAAAGACAATGGACTTAGGGCCATTGAAGCTGTGAAGGTGGGAGTGCCGATTACGTATGAAATGTTAGGGGATAAGAATCGAGTGGGTGCAGCTCAACCTACAGGCTGGGGAGTCTGTGAGCATGACTGGACTATGGCTCCATGTACAAAAGCGGGCGATTGTGTCGCTTGTAAAGATCATGCCTGTATCAAAGGATTACCGAAAAGTTTAGAACGGCTGCGAAAGCTCGAAGTAGCTCAAACCAAAGAATTTGAAATATCGGTAGATGCTTCCCGTCGCGGTGAATATGGATCTGAAGCTTGGCTGAAATTCAATGGTAGACGATTAGCGATCACACGCACTGTGATCAAAATGTATGAAGACGGAAATATTCCAGAAGGAACCGTAATTCGAATTCCGAAAGAGTTAGATCCCACTGAGACACAAATAGCTCTCATCGAAAGCGGTTTGAAAGTCGATATTAATGTTCAGGATTCCGTTAGCCAAAGTGTGACTGAACGCACGCAGAACGAACTACTAGCACTGTTTGGAGGTGAGGCATGAAAAAGAAGATTATTACAGACAAAGAGCTTCCAATCGTAGAGGACGTGCTAGCAAAATGGTCGGGTAAACTCACTTGGCCTGCGTTTGCAGATGCGCTTGCCAAGCGCCTAAATCGCGACTCAATATCGACATTTACCCTTATGGGAGACGATGGAATCAAGCAAGCTTTCAAGCGTCGAAAGAAGACATTGAAAGATAAACCCCAAGTAGTGACTGAGACTGGGGACGTCGCCATTGATGCTCTTCTTAAAGAAAATGCTGAACTCAGGGGGCAAATTGAGCACCTAAAAGCAGAGCATTTATTGAAAGAAAAAATCTGGAAGGAGACATTTATTCGCTGGCAATACAACCTATCTCAAATGCCCAATGTCGATATGTCCAAGTTACAGCAAAAGATTAATGAACCCCTTCCCCAAACAGATAGGGATGCTTGAGGGAGGCCGCTATGAGTCAATTGAAAGCACAAGAAACGATTAACCGCCTTATAAGCTGGATTGCTGAGCGGGACGAGTTGAATGACTTCGGAGAGTACCGCAATGGAGACAAGGTTAACCGAGCAAATCTTATTGATGAAGGTGTATTGAAGCGGTCTCAACTAAGTGTCAATGGAAACCCTAAGCTCAGAGAGCTTCTAGTTGAAGCTGAGAGGCGTTGGTATGGGGAGTCTAATGAATCCATTGTTTCTCATAAAGATGCGCGTGAGAGAGCGGAGAGACGCTCTAATCAGAACTCAGTAGAAGTAAGTAGATTGAGGAAAGAATTGGCTGAAGTTAAAGCTGAATTAAGTCCTCTTAAATCTGAACTTGCTTCGCTCAGGTCTGAGAACCAAGAGTTACGTCAAGAACTAGGTATTCAGAAGTCGCGAGAAGCTGCGGTGGTTCGTAATTATGGGGAGTTGTCTGGATGGGATTGATGACAGTCCAAGTAACGAACATTCGTCAATTTCATCAGGTGACAGCGATAGCTGTCTCGCCTGATGGCTCCCAAGTGCCGAGAACTAGAACTTTAGCCATTAGTTTTCCCCAAAACGTTTTTTCTGAGGTGAAAGTTGGCACTCTTTGGGAGGTTCAAGGAGAGTTGACCAGTCAGACGTATGAAATTGAAGGATGGCGTCATACAGAAGATCTGCTAGTCGCTAAAAGTGCTTTGTTTAAAAGGCTTTCTGGAGAAGTGTTGGCTTTCTATTTGGCTAAGAATGTCGAAGGTGTAGGCAGTGTCATAGCAAGTAGAGTCGCTCGTACCGAGAATATTGAGCAAATTATCCTCGACAAAGACATCGAGCGGCTTTGTTTGATAAAAGGCGTGGATAAACAACGGGCCTATTCACTTGTCCACCACTGGCCTGATCGTCAAATGATGGAAGCGATTGAATGGGTTCAGAAGGCAAATATGAATCCGCACCTTGGCCGAAGAATGATCGAAGTGTTTGGGCCTAAAGCTATTCAAACGGTCAAACGAAACCCTTTTCTACTATTGGCGCTGGGCGCAACATGGAAAGAAGCTCTGGCTCTGGCTGAGTCGTTGGATATGAGCCTCGATAGCCCCCTAGTGCTTTGTGCTGTTGCTGAACAGGCTGCTGCAAATTTGACTCTTAAAACGGGTGATATTGTCGTTCACGAAGAAGCCTTGGGTGCTGCTGCTTTTAAGCTCATAAGACGCAAGAAAGCGTTGAAGTCCATCGTTGATGTCGCCTTAGCACACAACATATTAGTCAGAGTGGGCGATAAAGGATTAGTTCCGATAGGAAGCGCACTAATCGAAGACAAAGTTGCTCGAACGATCACTGACAAAATTAATAGAAAACGGGGCGAAGGGTCACTCTTAGCGATATGGGAACGATTAGTTACTGAAACAAATGTTCGCGAAGCTTTATCTCAATTCGAGAATACTCTGCCGTTTGAGCTGACAGAAGAGCAACGAGAGGCGGTAATTGGTGCAGTTTTTGCCCCTGTTACTTGCATTTCAGGTGGAGCTGGTACTGGAAAAACGACGATTCTTCAGGCTGTTCTGGCTGTTTATCGAGCCGTCGCTGATGGGATTACCATAAAGCAGGTTGCTCTAAGTGGGCGGGCTTCTCAGCGTATGTCCGAGAGTACAGGGTATGAAGCTTGCACTATTGCGAAATTGATTTCTGACCACTTGGGAGAAGGCAAGAAGCGATTGCCAGAGCATATTCTTCTTATTATCGATGAAGCATCAATGATCGATATTTTCTCAATGTATCGGCTGTGTGGAATTTTGCCTGAAGCTACGCGCATTTTATTTGTCGGTGATGTAGCGCAGCTACCACCTATTGGTGCTGGGTTAGTGTTTCATAGTTTAAACAAGCCTAATATGCCCTTGCCAACCTTTAACCTTTCGCAAGTGAAGAGACAGGCTTCGGAGTCAGGTATTTATCGCTTTGCGACTGCAATCAGGAATAGTGAAATCTTTCAATTGCCACTCACAAACAGGCTGTTGTCAGAGAGTGAAGATGCAAGTCTGGAAACAGAGATGACTCTGGATAGGGCTTATGACCTTTGGTGTCAGGCGGGAGGAAGAGATAGTACCGTTCTGTTATCACCTGTGCACAAGGGGATACTCGGCGTAGACAACATTAACTCTGATTTCCAGAAACGTGTAGGTGGGAATCGTAAGTTGGCGAAGAATCCGCTTATTCCTCATTTTGAGTGGCGTAATATTAAGGGACAGTGGCTGTTAGAAGGCGATCCTGTGATGGTAAACCAAAATGACTATGCATTGGACGTTCGCAATGGAGATTTGGGCTACATTAGTGAGGTGTTTGACTCGGTTTTTGAAGACGGCTCTGTGGGGACTTTGATGTTAGATAGCGGCTCGATTCCACTCACAATTGAACTCTTAGAAAAGCTTGAATTAGCGTATGCTATTACCGTTCATAAAAGCCAAGGATCACAGTGGACAACCACGATTATGACCTTACCTGAGGAAGCCAGTCATATGATCGATCAAACTCTCCTCTACACAGGAGCTACTCGTCCAACGCAACAGCTCGTGGTTATGGGTACACAGGCTTCAGTCGAGACAGCAGTGCGCAAAGGGAATATCGCTCGCAAGCGGAAGGTTTGCCTTGGTGGTTTAATTAAAAATTTGCTAAAAGATAACTGACGTTGGACAGCAAAAATAATAACTTTTCTACTTCTGAGACCTGTTTCCAGCATGGCTACCAGAAGTCAATTGTGATAACAATAAAGATCGAAACTAATTTTTGCCCCAAACTTTATTAGCCAGACGCTTAACCTGACATCGATATAAATCGATTTACTATAATATGGCTAACTGAAATTTGTGAGTTTTTATAAGAATTTAGCGATGGAAATTATCACTCTTATTCTATTTCTAGTAATTATCTTTTTCATTAATCGGGATGAGAAAAAGTATCACCAAAGGAAGAGACAAGGAGTAGAAAACTGGGAGAAGAAACAGGCTGCTGCCAAGCACCGTGAAACGTTACAATCGGACTACAGTGTTTATAAGAAAGAGCACCGTAGATTTTGTGTTTATCAAATAGCCCCGCAAGATAGTGATATTTCAGTTGGGTATATAGGAGTCACAAGCAATTTTTCTGCTCGTAAAGCAGAGCATCTAATGCACTTGAAAGAAATGTGCCATGTTAACAAACGATTGCAAGAGGCTTGGGGTAACAGTGAATTTACCGCACAGGATTTTAACGTTTTAGATGAGAACTTGAGCAGAGATGAAGCTTACAGCTTGGAGTATAGACTTAGACCGAGGCGAAACATGGGGTGGAATATTCAAAGGGGAGGGGAGAGGTAAAAGATACTTGTAAACTTTGTTCACTGGTGTTGCCGATAAATTGCTTGTCTTCACACATTTGGCGAGCGTGTAAGCTAACTGAATTGAAGTGCTGTTATTATATACAGTTATTGCGTGTGAATGAATGGTGATAATTTGAATATATCCCAAAAAGTTAATGAGTTATGCGACTTAACGAGCTGCTGTGTAGATGAGTTGAAAATAATAAAGTCTGGAAATGATTCATTAGCTGCTCTACGACTACTTTGGACAGAGGATAGAAGCAAGTTTTCTACTGGTGATGTTTTAAAGCTTCAGCAATGTGCTCAGATCATCAAGGTAACTGAAGATTTCCTGATCGAATTAGAAGATTTTAATTACTTACGAACTAAAGAAGATGTAGATGATGTTCTTCACAATCTCTATGAGATAATGGAAAAGTTGAATGGCTGCTCTGTTTCAGGAAAAGTTGCAAAAGAAGTTCGTGCTTTGACGCAAAAAAAAACACTCTTACCCGAATCGAGTGAACGAAACCAAAATAACAAGCTACTTTCTGCTAAAAGAACCCTCATGGAAGAGGCCCCTGTGTGTAAGAAGTGTGGCAAGAAAATGTTACTGCGTGAAGGCAATGGCAACCACTTTTGGGGGTGCAGAGATTTTCCTTCATGTTGGGGGCGTAAGCTCTTGACGAATGAGGAAATGAAAGTTTTAGAAGGTTGATTTATCCCTCTTCAGTCGCAAAATACACTTTTATTTTTTTTCTGCCAAGTAAGCCGAGTTTTGCAATAATTCACATAATACGTAATTTACTAATTTAGCAAAGTCATTGAAACGTTTATGTCCAAACTTTTTCAGCAGGAATAGTGCTTACACCCCAAAAAGTGATGAATTTTATTGTCAGAGTTTCGATCTTAGTTGTCCACCGACAATAACATTACTGTTGGATCTTACGCTTAGGAATCTAAGTATCCCATCAGAGTCTATTCATGCCACCTCACACTTAAGTTAGCGGGTTTTGACAAGCTTATGTTTCAAGGGTAATTTTGTATAAATAGTCCTTGGTTAACCGACATCCTATGAGCTTAAAAATATCAACTCAAAATGTAGATACGTGGAAAAAACGGATTCAAAAAGATGAACTCAATGGTTCAACTTATTTTTGTCAACAGAGTGGTAAGGTCTGGGTATCTGCATCTGCGGATCATCAAATTATTTGTAGGGCGGTGTTAGGAAAGGATTCTGGTACTAGTTCGTTAGATAGCTACCTGCGGTGGGATGATGTTTCTGCTGTCAATCTTGTTGAGCTGCTGTATCGATTAGAACAAGGTAAATGAAAATGAGTGATTTTGATTCTATAGATTGGCTAGTTGAAAAAGGGTCAAGTGCAAATCTTCGAGTGGCGAAACAAATAATCGATGCTGCACTACGTCGCAAGCTTGAATCAGAAGCTAAAGCCAGTAGATGCTTCGAATATGGAGTTGCCATAAAAAGCAAGGGTTTCGGTTACGTAACGCTTGAAGTTCCTGCATTAGCCATTAAGAAAGGTGTTCAGCTTAGTGATAGTGACAATATTGAAGAGATAGCCATAGAGCTTATACAGCAACACTTTGAGGAAGATGTATTTAATCTTTATGACGAAAATTACGAGCCTCCAAGCCCTAAGTTCGCGATTGATTTCCCTGAGTATGTAGAACATGCGTGGAAGTTTGTAACCGTTTATACCCCAGTATCTTCAAAGATTGAAGATATGTGGGAAGATGAAACAAAGTAACAGATTTAACATAGTTACCCTCTAGTTTATATGAACTTAAAATACTTGATTTACTAACAGTAGAAGTTTAGATAACGATGTAAATAAAGTTTTTTATTTTTTTACTTGATTTTTAAAAAGGTGACTATTGATGATTTTATGCGGTGGTTTTTGTTATAGATGGGTCTTACTCACCCACCCATTACCAGTGGTTTGGATTATTGTCGCGGTTTCCGTTCTAAGTGTCTGTTATTGAAAAAAAGCCGCGCATGTCGCGGCTTTTTTATATAGTTAGGTGAGATAAGCTCCAATAACTAAAACCCACTATAGGTTTTACAATTTAGGTAGTATATTTGTTCTATATGGGTTGCCATCCTGACAACAATCATCTGTGGTAGAAAAAGGATTTTTCATTAATGAGGTATACCCCTACCTTAAAGCTAAGTACGCGTTTGGTTGCGTTTGTAACGGTCATCGTTATCAGTGCCATGTTTATCCTATTCTTGGGAGGTACTTTATCCTTTAAACGTTTGGGGCAAGAGTATCTCGACCACTCTTTACAAGGGATCGTCGAAGTCGTCGACAAAGAGATGGAAGATCCTGATGCCGCATACTCTTTGCAGCGCTGGATGCCCAAAATGCTGCAAGCTTCCAATATCGTCGAGATGGAACTGCTGTCGTCTTATGGTGTGATTTATCGCTTTAAAGATACTTCGTCTAAAATCGACGCTTCGCTGTTATACCAAGCTGAATACATACTTGAACGTAACGACGGTTATAGAATCCGTTTTAAAGCTGTACCTCCTTATATTGGTTATGGGTATTCCATACAAGCTCTGTGGTCAATTACGCTTGCTGTTGCGTTGATTGTATTTTGTTTGATGCGCGGTCTAAAGTGGCTGAAGGAGCAATTAATTGGCTCTGAGCTTCTTGAAGAACGGGGACGAATGATATTGGCTGGTCGAGTTGAAGAATACGCCCAGGGGGATCTTCGAGAGTGGCCTTATACTGCAAGTGAAGCGCTCGATCGGTTAATTGAAGAACTGCAAGATGCCCGTCAGGAACGCAGTCGATTTGATACCTTTATTCGCACCCAAACCTTCTTAGATCAACTGACAGGTACAGCCAATCGTATCTTGTTTGATAGCAAGTTAGAGTCGGCACTTTCAGAACACGGTTCGCAAGGTGGTGTGTTGCTGCTGAGAATTAATGATTGGGAAGATGTGGAAGAAGAGCAAGGCAAACAGGTTGCAAATGATCTCTTAGTTGAAGTTGGAGAAGGGCTCAATAACGTAATTCAGCGTTATCCAGACATCATTTTGTCGCGTTATTTTAGCTCAGATTTTGCGATTTTTGCCCCGAACCTATCGAGTAAAGAAATCTCAAATATTGCGAATCAATGTTTAAAGCAATTAGCAAAAATTCAACCGCCTCAACCTTTAGCGATTGATGACTGGGTGCATGTAGGCGTGAGTATGTATCATGAAGGCGAAAGTCCAACTAGAATTATTGATGAAGCTGAAACGGCGCTGAAAAGTGCGCAGCTACAGCGAAACAATACGTGGAGTCGATTTAAAAAACACACATCGCAGACCGAAGAAAGAGGCAGTGTTCGTTGGAGAACCCTATTTGAACAAGTGTTGAAACCGGATCAAATTTATCTCTTCTCTCAGTCTTGTTATATGCTCGATCCGCACAAAGAGAAGTCTGTAGATCACTTAGAGTTATTTGCGCGGTTGAACGATCCAGAAAATGGAGTGATAAAAGCTTCACGATTTAATTCGGCAGTTGAATCGGTTGGTTATGAAGGTGTGCTTGATAAAGCGGTCATTGTAGCAATTACGCAATATTTAAAAGATTCAAGGGATTCAAACCGTTACGCAATTAACTTACATGTGGTACCTTTTGCGGATCGAAACTACTTTAAGTGGTTTAGGGATGAGCTACTGCAGATTTCGTCGGAACTGCGGGTTAGATTGATTTTTGAATTTGCTGAGGCAAAAGTCGTACAACACTTAGACTATATGCGCCCAGTGATAAAAATGATTGCCGGACTTGGCTGTCAGGTTGCGATTGGCCAAGCTGGACGTTCGATAGTCAGTACGCACTATTTAAAAGAGCTTCCAGTGAGTCAGCTAAAGCTGCATCGAAGCCTAGTGAAGAAGATCGAACAACGCCATGAAAACCAGCTTTTTGTACGAAGCTTGCTGGGCGCCTGTTCCGGACTAAATACTCAAGTAATTGCTGTCGGTGTCGACAATAAACAAGAATATCAAAGTGTTGTTGAGTTAGGCGTACACGGAATACAAGGCCGTTATTTAGAAGCAGAACAGCAGCTATTGCCAAAACAAACAGTGAAACAGAGTGTCGTCACTACGCCGAATAAAGTTCAGATTGGCCGACGGAATCGTTGGCGGAAAACGTAAATAATTAAATGAATATTCAATCCCTGATCGGTAAATTTAAAACCAGTAAGAAAACTGCAGCTCGCATTGGGGTTGTGGTTCAGCCGAGTGCACTCTTTTTTTCGTCGGAAGTTGGGAATGACTTACCGCAACAAGTTCCATTTGACAGCATTCCTTGGCAAGAAGCGTTAATTAAAGTTCTTCGCGACAATAATATCTCCGATGTATCACTGGATGTTGTTCTTCATTCTAATTTGTATCAGACCTATCAAATTGAGAAACCAAACGTTCCTGATGACGAAATCTCTAGTGCATTGCCGTTTCTACTCAAGGAAATTATTAGCGAGCGCATTACCGAGATTGTGGCGGATTCGGCGCCTTTGCCATTAAGTACTAAGCGCCAGGTGTATGTTGTTTCTCGCGCGCTCATTGTCGGTTTATATGAATCATTGACGAAATTGGGCATAGAGCTTGGCCAAGTATTAGTTGAAGATGAAATTTGGGGACATACGGCTAATGACAAATCTAACTTTTTACTGCTGCAGCGCAGTAAAAAAGGTCAGTTCCGTGTCAGCGCTTTCGTGGAAAAACAGTGTGCATTTCAACGTACTATTCGTGGCGTAACCCCGCCATTGACTGGTTTAGCAAGTAGTGTTTTACAGCTTGATGGTATCGCACTGGAATTGCAGCGTTCTATTGATTACCTCTCTTCACAATTGAGAGGAGCTTCGTTACACCAAATGCAAGTCTGTTGTGATGAAGAGGAGCAGCAAGAGGTTGTATTGGCACTAAGCGATAGGCTGAATGTTAAAGTTGCTGCTTTGTCTGATTCTGAGCAAGAGTCCGGGTGTGTTTTAGCTGCCATGCTTAGCGATCTTCACCATACCAAGGTGAATTTATTTCCCGCTGATCTCAAGCCGAAAAAAGATCATCTTACCCTGAAAAATGTCGCGACTGGATGGGGCGCAGTCGCAGCCTTATTGCTGCTGTGTGCAAGTTATTTCCAGTTTCAAAAGAGCCAATTAGAGCAAGAGTTACAGCTACTTAGGGCTCAGCAATCAGAGTTTAAACAGCAAGTAACAAGTCTGGCTGAGCGCTTAGATAAACATAAACCGACTGCAGCGAAAGTTGCTGCCGTAGCGCGACTCAAGCTTGAAATTGAAGCAAAACGTACTTCTTTGGATGCAGTCGGAGAGTTTGATGACTCTCAGCAACAGGGTTATTCCGGCGTGATGCGTTCTCTGTCTGAGCTTGGCCGTGATGATATCTCTCTAAGCTCGATATTTATTGATGCGACGACCCTTGACCTTAAAGGGGTAGCACGAGAAGCGAAATCGATTCCAAATTGGGTTAACCAATTTAAAAGTGAAATTAACCTGGTAGGGCGTAGCTTTGAGAAATTAAAGATAGGTCGAAATGAGCACGATGTTATCACCTTCGAGCTTACAACCAAGCAGGAGAGTAAGTGATGCAGCAGTACTGGCAACAGTGGAGTGAAAAGTTTACTCAGATGAGTCTGCGCGAGAAATGGCTAGTGACGTTATGTGGCTTTGTCATTATTACTCTATGTCTGTTTACTTTTGTCGTCGAGCCAGCACTAAAAAGTACTCAGGCACTCAATAAACAGATCTCGAATACCAAGCTAAGCACTCAGACGCTGGAAGCAGACATCCTGGTGATGACAGCTAAACTAAAGAAAGATCCAGACCAAGAGCTGAACCTTGAGTACAAGCAGTTGACAACGGAAAGTCAGTTACTTTCTCAAGAGCTTGCGGAGATTGTTGAAAGCCTAATCGCACCGAGTGAAATGGCTCAGATGCTAGAAGATGTATTAGCGGGGACTAAAGGTTTGCATCTTGTTTCTTTAGAGTCACAGCGTGCTGAGTCTATAGTCAATAGTGAAGAAGATGATACGTTCTCGAACTACTACCTGCACCCAGTTAGAATTGAATTGACGGGAAGTTATTTCTCGGTTCTTAAGTATTTAGAGAACTTGGAAAGTCTACCGGTAAAATACTATTGGCGAACTTTTCAGTACTCTGTGGAAGAGTATCCTACTGCTCGATTAGTGTTAGAAGTTTATACCCTAGGTACTAGGCAGGAGTTTATCAGTGGCTAAAACATGGCTATTCACTTTATTGGTTTTCACCTCGCTAAGCGCATGGGCATCAAAGGATCCCACCGCACCGTTGGGTTGGCAGCAACCTAACCAAGCAACGGCGACACCTAAAGTAGTAACAAAACCTTTGCCTCGTTTACAAAGCATTGTCTGTTCTGAAGTGGGTATGTGCCGCGCGATCTTAAGTGGCAAAGTAGTATTAGCTGGCGAGAGCGTCAGTGGTTATCGAGTTAATCGGATTGAGCCAGAGGTGGTCACCTTATCCCGTAGTGGTAAGCAGTGGAAGTTAGAGTTGTTCACTCTGGACGTAAAACAGTAAGGTCAGTAGAAACATATGCGTAAACTCGCTATAGCAATAACCATTACATCACTATTAGCTGGTTGCTCAATGGGGCATAGAGACCCAGTTGAAGCGAAAAGTGCATTGAATCAAGCGATCAATGAAAACAACAGTCGTAGTCTTGAAACGCTGCCGGCTTCGGTAGAAGCTGACCTGATGCCAGAATTAAATAGTGAAGATCTAGGAGCGACACAAACAATCAAGCGCTTCAGAATTAAGGCCAATCAAGTCGAAGCGAAGGCGTTTTTTGCCAGCTTAGTTAAAGGCACTCAGTTCAGCGCTGCGATCCATCCTCAAGTTAGTGGTGCGATTACCGTAAACCTAACGGATGTTTCATTGGATGAAGTGTTATCTGTGGTTCAAGATATGTACGGCTATGACATTGTTAAAACTGGCAATGTTATTCAAGTGTATCCTGCTGGTCTGCGTACAGTGACTATCCCTGTTGATTACCTACAATTTAAGCGTGTCGGACGCTCATTAACTTCTATCTCAACAGGTACGATTACCAATACAGATACTGGCTCATCGGACTCATCTTCTTCGAACTCTTCGAGTTCATCGTCAAGCTCCTCTTCACGCTCAACCCGTACAACGAAGGGCGGCACTGAAATTGAAACGACTAACGAAAGTGATTTTTGGCCTCAGCTAGAAGTCGCGGTATCACAGCTTATCGGCTCTGGTAATGGGCAAAGTGTGGTTGTAACGCCTCAAGCGAGCGTGATTACGGTTAGAGCATACCCTGATGAAATTCGCGAGGTTCGTAGTTTCTTAGGTATTTCCCAGCAGCGTATGCATCGCCAAGTTATTCTTGAGGCTAAAATTCTTGAAGTGACACTGAGTGATGGTTATCAGCAAGGCATTAACTGGTCTAAGGCCTTTAGCTCAAACGGCACCAATTACTCTCTTGGTCAAGGTTCGATCGTGAAAAATACCAGTGGTAACATTATCCCTGTGGCTTTACCTGGGCTTGATGCCATCGGGAATTTAATTGGTGGGCAATCAAATCTAGTTATTTCTAGTGGTAGCTTTGACGCGGTGTTGAGCTTTATGGCAACACAGGGTGACTTAAATGTTCTATCTAGTCCTAGAGTCACCGCTTCAAATAACCAGAAAGCGGTAATTAAAGTGGGGACTGATGAGTACTACGTTACCGATCTTTCTAGTGTCGTGGGCAGTGGTGATAACTCAGAGCCATCACCGGAAGTCGAACTGACGCCGTTCTTCTCTGGTATTTCTCTTGATGTGACCCCACAGATTGATGACCAAGGCAATGTGCTATTACATGTTCACCCAGCTGTAATTGATGTTGATGAACAAGTGAAAGAGATTGGTTTCGGTAATAATAACATTACCTTGCCACTGGCGCGTAGCTCGATTCGTGAGTCTGACTCTGTGATTCGTGCGCAAGATGGCGATGTGGTTGTGATTGGTGGTTTGATGAAGTCTAGTACTTCGGACAAAGTCTCAAAGGTGCCTTTACTTGGTGACATACCTGTTTTGGGTCATTTGTTCCGGAATAAATCACAATCGACGCAGAAAACAGAGCTCGTGATTTTGCTTAAGCCTTCAGTGGTTGGTGTTAATACGTGGCAAAAAGAGCTTGAACGTTCGCGTGATCTGTTACAAGAGTGGTTTCCTGACGAGCAGAAATAGCGATGTATCTCGAACACTTTGGTTTTGAATCGCTTCCTTTTCACTTGACGCCAGACACAGAGTTATTTTTGGGGTTAGCTCCGCATTATGAAGCGATTCAGACCGTCAATGCAGCGCTTGAAATGGGTGAAGGCTTGATCAAAGTGACCGGAGAGGTTGGCACGGGAAAAACCATGATTTGCCGTGTTATGGCTAAATACTTTAAGCCCCATGTTCAGCTGGTTTTTTTACCCAACCCCGCTCTTGATGGCGATCGCCTCAGAGTGGCGGTAGCAAAAGAGCTTGGTATTGAGTCAATCGATGTGACATCAGTTGTTGAAGATATTCAACAACGGTTAATTGAGCTAGCACGAACTGGTTTGCAAGTGGTTGTGCTTGTTGATGAGGCGCAAGCACTCAGTGATGATGCGTTAGAAGTACTTAGGTTATTTGGCAATTTAGAAACAGAGCAAACCAAACTGTTGCAAATTGTCTTGTTTGGCCAGCCTGAACTTGATGAGCGTTTATCACAGCACCATCTGCGACAGTTTCGCCAAAGGATTACTTTTAGTGCTCAGTTAAGAGGGCTAACCTTAGATGAAGCCGTGGCTTATATCGACAACCGATTATCTAAGTCTGGTGGAGAGATGTCATTGTTGTCACTGAGCCAAAAGAAAGCAATATGGCGAGCGAGTAAGGGTTATCCGAGATTGATCAATCAAATTTGTCATAAAGCTCTAGTGTTAGCCTTTAGCAAAAAATCGAAAAGTGTCACTAACACTTGTTTATTTGACGCTGTTCATGACACTTACGATAGTTGTAAACCTAAATTTAAAAGCCCGCGATTGTGGGGCTGGAGTTAAACCATGAGTGCGATGAATGATGCACTGTCAGAATTGGCGAGTAAGAAAACCTCTTGCTCTGAAGGCGTAGTAAAAGCTGAAGTGAAGCCTGTTAAGCAGAGAGCAATCCTGCCGTGGGTAGTAGGAAGCTTTGGTTTAAGTCTAGCAGTTGGTGGTTGGGCTGTATCTCAGCAAGAGGTCGTGGTATCTCACCCACAAGCGCTGGCTATTCCTGAGTCTGCATCAAATCATAGTGCGATTGTCTCTCCAACAAGTAAAATAAATACCGATCATCAGCCTGTTTATCAATCAACGCCAAGTCGCGAAGAGCTATCGAGCGCTGCGTCCAAGCCTGTTACTCGAAAAGCTGAAGTTGTCGCTAAGTCTCCTCCTGCGGTTACTAAGCCTAAATCAGAACCGATATTGGTTGCTCAAGTAAATAGTGCAGATAAAGCAAAACCAGCGCCATCAGCGAAAAGTGGTGAGGTGGTGATTGAGCAGGTTGAGCTCACGCCGCAGCAATTAGCTAAAAAGGCACAAGAGCGAGCTAAGAAAGCATTGGACAGCAATAATTTGGCAGAGGCTTTGAAAAACTACCATGAGGCTCTTCGCTACACACCGACTAATGATGAGGTGCGTAGACGTTTATCTGCACTTTATTATGGTAAAGGCGAGGTTCGCAAAGCCGCTGAAATATTGCAAAAAGGCATTGAATTGGACCCAGAGAATAGCCCACTACGACTCTCACTAGCCAAAATGCTGATGAAGGAGAAGCAAGGAGAGGCAGCCTTGACCGTATTGAGCACTTTGCCTCAGTCTGCTTCAGTAGAATATCTGTCACTGCGCGCCGTATTGGCGCAGAAAGCCAAGCAGGATGATTTAGCACTGCAAAGTTATCAAAAACTGGTCGAGAAAGAGCCTGAAAGCGGGCGCTGGTGGTTAGGTTTAGGTATTCAACAAGAGAGAGTATTTGATCTTGAATCTGCCAAAGCCTCTTATCAACAAGCGATTACCAAGTTTGGCCTATCAAGTCAGACCCAGCAATTTATTCGTGATCGCTTAACCTTGATTAGCCGTTTAGAGGAACAACCGAGTGAAAATTAAACTAAGAAAGCGACTTGGTGACCTATTGGTTGAAGAAGGCATCATCACTGAGCAGCAGGTTGAACAAGCGTTAAATGCGCAGAAAACAACCGGTCGAAAGCTTGGTGCAGCGCTGATTGAGTTAGGTTTTCTCTCGGAACATCAAATGCTGACTTTTTTGTCGCAGCAGCTTGATATTCCTCTGATTGATTTAAGCCGCGTTGATGTCGATGTTGAAGCGGTTCAGCTTTTACCTGAAGTACACGCTCGTCGTTTACGCGCGCTTGTGATTGGTCGCCAGATGGATACCTTACGTGTGGCGATGAGTGATCCAGCGGATCTCTTCGCTCAAGAGGCACTCTTAGGCCAGCTAGGCCAATATGGTATTGAGTTTGTCATTGCGCCAGAGAAACAGCTGGTGGAAGGTTTTGACCGTTACTACCGACGTACCAAAGAAATTGCGTCGTTTGCTGAGCAGTTACAAGCAGAGCACCAAGTCACTGAAGCTTTCGATTTTAATATTGAAGGTGATGACAGTGAAGAAGTGACGGTTGTAAAACTGATCAACTCTTTGTTTGAAGATGCGATCCAAGTTGGCGCTTCAGATATTCACATCGAGCCCGACTCCAATGTATTACGCTTGCGCCAACGTATTGATGGGGTGCTACACGAGACCTTACTGAATGAGGTGAATATCGCCTCGGCATTGGTATTGCGTCTCAAATTAATGGCAAACCTAGATATTTCAGAGAAGCGCTTACCACAAGATGGCCGTTTCAATATTCGCTCAAAAGGGCAATCGGTCGATATTCGTATGTCGACACTACCTGTGCAGCACGGTGAGTCAGTGGTTATGCGTTTGCTCAACCAGTCATCAGGTGTGCGAAAACTTGAGCAGTCCGGAATTCCTAGCCACTTGCTCGAACGTTTACGTCGTCAGCTCCGCCGCCCTCATGGCATGATTCTGGTTACAGGCCCGACTGGTTCGGGTAAAACCACTACCTTGTACGGAGCGTTAACTGAGCTTAACCAGCCGGGGAAAAAGATCATTACGGCTGAAGACCCGGTTGAATACCGCTTGCCACGTGTTTGTCAGGTACAAGTGAACCCTAAAATTGACCTTGATTTCTCAACAGTGCTCAGAACCTTCCTTCGTCAGGATCCAGACATCATCCTCGTTGGGGAGATGCGTGACCAAGAAACGGTTGAAATCGGTTTGAGAGCTGCATTAACCGGTCACTTAGTGTTAAGTACTTTGCATACCAACGATGCGGTTGACAGTGCACTGCGAATGATGGATATGGGCGCGCCCGGTTATCTGGTTGCCAGTGCAGTACGAGCGGTAGTCGCGCAGCGCTTGGTGCGAAAAGTATGCCCTGATTGTAAGACGGAAGAAGAACTTGATGATGCTCGTAAGCAATGGTTGGCTCAGCGTTTCCCGAATCAAGTTGGTCGCCAATTTGTTAAAGGTCGAGGCTGTCAAAACTGTAATTTGACTGGCTATCGCGGACGGATTGGTGTGTTTGAACTGCTAGAGTTAGAGCAAGATATGATGGACATGCTGAGAGCTAACGACGCGGTTGGTTTTTCTCGCATTGCCCGTCAGTCTGAAAACTACAAACCGTTGCTTGCTTCAGCAATGGAACTTGCTCTTGATGGCGTTGTGAGTTTTAGCGAAGTGATGAGCTTAGGTGAGGGTGACTTATCTGGCTTTGAGCAAGCTATCTACATGTAGGCCTAAGTTATGCCAAGTTTTCATTATCAAGGGCGCAACAGTGACGGTTCTTCAGTCTCGGGTCATATAGAAGCGCCAACGCAAGATGCCGTCGTCGAGCAGTTGATGAATAAAGGTATTATCCCCATCAGCATTAAATCTGATGGTGGAAAAAGTGCCTTTAATCTCGACATTAAAGCGTTGCTTACTCCTGCGGTACCGCTTGAAGTATTGGTGATATTTTGTCGCCAGTTATACAGCTTAACCAAAGCGGGTGTGCCTTTATTGCGTTCGATGAAAGGGCTAAGCCAGAACAGTTCCAACAAGCAGTTGCAAGAAGCATTGGAAGATGTGACGCAAGAGCTGACTAACGGTAGAAGTCTATCAAGCTCAATGCAGATGTTTCCTAAAGTATTTAGCCCGCTATTTGTGTCGATGATTCACGTTGGGGAAAATACGGGTCGACTTGATGAAGCGCTGCTGCAACTTGCCAACTACTATGAACAAGAAGTAGAGACTCGCAAGCGAATAAAGACCGCGATGCGTTATCCGACCTTTGTCATCAGCTTTATTACGGTGGCGATGTTTGTACTTAACGTAAAAGTTATTCCGCAGTTTTCGAGCATGTTTGCGCGCTTTGGGGTGGATTTGCCACTACCGACTAGAATATTGATAGCGACCTCAGAATTTTTTGTAAATTATTGGATGTTGATAGTGGTTGCTATGGTGGCAATGGGCTTTGCGTTTAAGGCTTGGCTCAATACCGCCCATGGACGTGAAAAGTGGGACAAGTTTCGTTTACGTATGCCTGTTGTTGGCGAGTTGATTAATCGTGCTCAACTGTCTCGTTTCTCGCGAACTTTTGCGTTGATGCTCAAGGCTGGTGTGCCACTGAACCAGTCATTAGCTTTGTCAGCAGAGGCGTTGGGTAATAAGTTTTTGGAAAAAAGACTGCTTGAAATGAAGTCCTCAATTGAGGCTGGTGGCACTATTTCATCAACCGCAATTAAAAGTGGGGTGTTTACTCCGCTGGTTATTCAGATGATATCTGTGGGTGAAGAGACTGGCCGCATTGATGAGTTGCTGTTAGAAGTCGCTGATTTTTATGACCGCGAAGTGGACTATGATCTAAAAACACTGACCGCGAGAATTGAGCCGATCTTATTGGTGATTGTTGCGGGTATGGTATTGATTTTGGCACTTGGTATCTTCTTACCAATGTGGGGAATGCTCGATGCCATCAAAGGCTAGTTTGATCACTAACCTTGAGCGATCGCGTTTGGTTATCTGGTTGCTCGTTATCATTATTTTGGTGATGAGTTTTTTACTTGTGTGGAAAGATGTTGAGCGAGAGGCAAGTGACACCGCGTTTTTAGTGGCCAGTAAGCGAGTGATTGAGCAAGCGGGTTACTATAAGCAGCAGTGGTTGTTGTCGGGACAAAAACAGACCTTAAAACTGGATGGTCAGTTGATTACTTATACCGGCTCAGGTTGGGTTTTGCCAGTGAATGCTCAACAGCAAAAAGATTGTGTTTTTTGGCTTGATGTACTTTATCCGGAAAAAGAGGTGTTAGGCAGTTTTCCGGTTGCAATTGATAGTGAGTTTAGTGGCTCTTCTTATCGTTGTAATTACTTGTATAATCAAGAACAATTCATCTCTATTGGTTTGATTAATAATAAATTTTCCGCAAAGGTCGGATTTTTAGCGAATTGATTTTTTGACGTATTGATTAGTAGCGCAAATGTATAAAATACGTATAATACGGTGTACTAAATAGTGAGTAGTGATTATTATGTTTAACAAACAATCTGGTTTTTCTTTAGTTGAGCTAGTGGTCGTTATTGTTGTCGTTGGCTTGTTAGCTGTCGCGGCGTTGCCTCGCTTTTTAGATGTCACAGATGAGGCCAAAAAAGCCAGTATTGAAGGTGTGGCTGGTGGCTATGCGACAGGTGTACTTTCTGCTCGCGCCCAATGGGAAGCAGAAGCAAGACCATCGCTGACAATTAATACCGAAGTGCGCAATACTGTTAACTATGATGGTATTGATTTTTGGTTAACAAGCTCAGCTCAAACAGGCGGTGATTTCCGTGATGGTTACCCGTACGGCCTTAACACTGATAACAGCAGTTTTCCAACCAGCCTTGATGATCAAGCGTGTATCGATTTAATGGAAAACTTACTACAGAATCCACCTCGAGTTGGCACCGTGGCAGATGCGGCAACCGACTCGAATATTAAATACTCTGCGCAAGCTGATAACGGCGCCTCAACCTGTACTTATGTGCAGCAAGAAGGCAATAGTAACCATCAGTTTGTGTATGAAATTGAAACTGGTCGTGTGACCGTAACGTTGCAGTAGTGCTGCAAATATTATCCATAGAGAGAGTTAAACTATGAAAAGACAAGGCGGTTTCACCCTAATTGAACTAGTGGTGGTAATTGTTATTCTTGGTATTCTTGCAGTAACTGCAGCACCACGCTTTTTGAACCTGCAAGATGATGCGCGTCAAGCTTCACTGCAAGGCTTGAAGGGAGCTATTGATGGTGCAGCTGGTATCGTTTATGGTAAAGCGGCAATTGATGGCGTAGAAGCAAGTGCGACAAACCCAACAGACGTAGATGGTATCGATACTGTTTTTGGTTATCCTACAGCGACATCTACGGGTATCGGAGCTGCGGTCGTCGGCCTGACAAACGATTGGGATTCTGCCATTGTTGGTGGAAAGTTCCGTGTAACCTTTAAAGGCACTAGCGCTGCCAGTGCGACTTGTTTTGTTGAATATACTCAAGCAACGGGAACAGCGGTTACTTCTGCGGCCTCCACAGCGATTACAATTCCGTCTACTGGCTGTTAAGCAAAGATATAATTTGAGGCCAGCATTCGCTGGCCTTTTCTTTACCTAAATGAATTTCTTTTAATTCCTTTCAAATAACCGCAAAACATTCCCTTTAATTGCTGTTCTCTTTTATACTGTATAAGTAGAAAAAATAATCACTTAGGTGCCTCATGGAAGCAAAGCCTAACTCCTCCTTACAAGGTTTCACTCTCATAGAGTTAGTCGTTGTTATTCTGTTACTTGCTATTGTCTCGGTAGTCGCAGCAACACGCTTTTCAGGACGTCAAGAGTACGAGCTGTATGCGCTACAAGATCAAACCATTGCCTTAGTACGCCAAATTCAAGTCAATCGTATGCAATATAACGGGGTCAATACCAACCAAAACTTCATCTTGGCTACGCAAGCGATAGGTGGCACTTCTACCAACTGTTTAGGCTCTGTAGAGGCGTGTGGACTAACGCTTGAGCGAGCGAAACAAAGAAGTGATGTTGTACTGACTGACAATTACCAATTCACCATCACTGCTAATAATAATCGAGTCAATTTTGACTTACTTGGCAGTCCAACCAGTGCTACTGTCGCCGGCGGCAATATTGGCATTCGCATCTCTACACTTGATGGCTCGAACAGCTCTTGGGTGTGCATTAATCGCGCTGGTTTTGTTTATCCACAAAACGCGGGGTGCCTATAATGAAAAAGTCAGCGTATGGGTTTACCCTTTTTGAAGCTGTGATTGTGACGATTCTTCTAGGCGTCGCTGTAGTTATCTTTTCTTCTTTTCTCGCACCACAACTATCTCAATCTGGTGAGTATCATTACTTTTCCCGCAGTTCGGCTTTGGGACAAAGTGTCATGACTGACATGCTCTCTGTTGATACTAATGTAACTTCCCTCGCCAGCGCAGCAGAAAACATTATTGATAATTTAGACCCTAGCTATGCCAATTTTGATTTGGATATCGATATCAATGCCGTGAGTGGTGCGGCGAATTTGCAGCAGGTTTCTTTAACCATTACAGCAAGTAGCCAACCGCCGATTACGTTTACCGGTTTTAAGGGAGAGTACTGATGCGCAACCAAGGCTTTACTCTGATTGAAATGGTGTTGGCGCTGATTGTATCGGCGATTCTCTTAGTTGGGATCGCCAACTTTACTAATTTAGGTGTTACTGGTTATTTTGGCTCGGTCGAGCGTTATCGATTGCAGACAGAGGCCTCATTTGTGTTAGAAAAATTATCGCGTGAAGTACGTCATGCTGTACCAAATATCTTCAATGATAATGGTAGCAATTGTGTGTCGTTTTATCCGATTGCGGATTCTGGTTTTTATACTGTCTCAGGGGCTGATGTGAACTTTATTGTCAGTAATGTTGCCTCTGTCAATGGGGCAAATCCCACTCAGCGATTAATCATCAATCCAACTCGCTCATTAGCGAGTCTAAATGACTTGGATAATCTCTACTCTGTTGATAGCGCTAAATCGGTTAAAGACAATGTTTTTAGTTTTACCGATGGCGCAAAAAAACTAGTAGGTGGCTCTGTTAGTCAGCGTCACTTTATCTTTGATAGTGCTGAGCAGGTGACTTACTGTATTGCTGGAACTCGTGTTACCCGCAATGGCGTAACGGTTACGGATAAGTTAGCAGGTAATGGCAATCAACTTTCTTATCAAGCCGCTGATGTTCAGCATAATGGTGTAGTGAATGTCACGCTGACTTTCGAGCTAAATGGTGAGTCCTCTACCTATAATCAAGATATACAGGTGATCAATGTCCCTTAAGTTAAAACAAAGTGGTAGCATGCTGATCATTGTTATCTTCGTCATACTAGTGATTGGTTATCTCGCAACCAGCTTAAATTTTACCAATTGGTCAAGTCGAGATGCCAACGTGCGTAGCGTGTTAGGGACACAAGCTTGGCTTTTGAATCACTCTTCCAATGAGTATGTATTGACACAGATGTATCCGAATCAAAACACCAGCAACCTTGCTGCGATCTGCACTGGTTCAAGACTTGGTACTAGTGGTGATATTCGTCAGTTTATTGAGCAACGCTTGATCTCAAGTGCAGCAGCGTCATGTCAGTTACAGGTATTAGAGTGTCAAGATAAAGGTGAGCTTGATGGCCAAAGATTTTACATTCTACAATCAACGGTAAGCTGCGGAACGGGTATAAATGAGGTGCAGCGCAGTCAGCAGGTATGGTTGAGGGATGAATAATGAATAGGGTGCGTCTTTTAATTTGTTGCTTAATGCTTGCGGTTTTTAGCCCAGTATATGGCTCTTCTTTGCTCCCACCAACGTGTGATGTGACCCCTTACGCACTTCAGTCTTGGGATCGTGCTAGTAACTTGCGTTGGACCTCTAATACTTTGGGCATTCAAGTTAATGGTACTTACAAGCACTCAGGACAGGTAGGGATAGGGATAGATCCTAGAAACCCCGTCGTTCCATCGGACCCTAACAGCTACAGACATTGTGATGGCCAGGCGTGTACAGAGTCTGACAGTTTGTACGTTTCTGAACCTAACGTGGTACCTGTAAACTGGCCAACAGGGAATGACTATTGGGGGGGGTATGGTTCTCATGACCTAGCGGGTGGAAGATACAATAACGTTTCGACTGGTGGTAGTGGCCAGTTAACTTTTACCGGTGATCTGTATTACATTGAACACCTTACAGCGACAGGTAGTGGCTCTATTACCTTGACAAAAGATACCACTTTGATTGTCAATACCTTTACCTTGAATGGCGCTGCACAATTCAATAATAATGGTCATTCATTAAGGATTTGGGCTGAAAATAGAGGCTCTTCTACAGCTGAAGTGATCGTCCGACGTAAATTAATTGCCGATGTGTTTAGTCGCGGTTCAGTCGATATTTCTAGCGGTGATGGGGCGATTTATGGCCGAGTCACAGCAATGAATGTGACCTTAAGGCCTGATGGGAAAATTATTAATAACGATCAGAGTTGTGCAACGCCACCTGCGAACTACAGCGTTGTCCTGCTACCGAACGTCGATATTGCCCTGACTTGTGAGACGATTGCTGCGACGGCAACGGTGTATAATAACGCGGTGATTGACACTTCCTACAATGGTGCCGTTGTTTTGCGTTCTGGCGGCAATGTGATAGAGACTGTCGCTGCTCAATCGGGAGTCGCAAGGTTCTCGGTGAATTCAAATATTGTTCAAACCCTTGATGCGAATGCTAGTATTAGCGTCTCTGGACAAGATTATGTGTCTAATTTAGCCCGCTACCAGTTTGTCCCCGAACGTTTTGACATATTACCTCGTAATTTTAATCTGATTGCCGGTCGGCCTGAGAACATCACCATATCACCGATCGAATGTGGTGCGGGTGGAACGCCTGTCTCGGATAGTAGCTACTTGGGTAATGCCCAGGTGTCGTTATCGAGTGTCTCTTATGTTCACCCCAGCGCCCCTTTAAACTCAGCACCTGTTGAGTTACTTGATAACAATGGCAGCTGGACGAGTTCACCGAACTCTGGTGTTAAACCACTGAAGCTGACCTTTGTCTCTGATAACGGTAAAGTCGTCGCACGTTCGAAAATTAAATACGCAGAAGCTGGACAGGTGGCATTTACTCTCAGTGATGAGCAATGCATTACCGATGTTAACGGGGTGCAAAAATGTAAAACATATTCGGGCACGAAAGAAGCCAAAGC
Organism: Vibrio sp. 2433-A1; assembly: GCF_056726085.1. Lineage (NCBI taxonomy): Bacteria > Pseudomonadati > Pseudomonadota > Gammaproteobacteria > Vibrionales > Vibrionaceae > Vibrio > Vibrio sp. 2433-A1. The sequence goes on along the minus strand of NZ_JBRESC010000010.1, from coordinate 93,309 downwards.
TCGGCCTTGGACATTTGCTGTTTGTCCTTTACCCAGTGTGAATGGCACTGATGGCGATAGCTCATCTGGAGCAGGTTATGTTCCGGCAGGAAGTACGTTTAATCTTAAAGTAAAACCTGTCGTTTGGAGCTCGCAACTGGACACGATGGTGACAGTAAATGGCTCAAGTGACCCCTTAAGACTCCAGCAAAAGCGAGCGAACAGCCCATTTTGTTCACTCGCAACAACAGAAAATTTTTATGTAAATGATGCCGTAACCAATACCTCTGTAGAGTTAAGTTTTGGTTTAGCTACGCCGGAAAACGGTCAATCGGGGACGATGAGCTATGATGGGCCTGTCGATAATTTCAGCACAACCACAGAGCTTGAATTTAGTCATATATCGGTGACAGAAGTTGGGAGTTTTCACTTCCAAGTTGATGCTAGTAATGCTTTCTATAACTCTGTCCAAGGTGGCATAGATGCCGGAGCTAGAGAGTTGGGCCGTTTCTATCCCCGTTATTTTAGAGCAGTAGATGAAGAGTGGGACTACTTTGCGAATCAGAGTTTTAACTATATGAACCAGAACTTTGAGCGAGTCAGTTTTGATGTTGAGGCGCTATCCGGTGGTGTTTCTCCTCAGGCAGTAGAAAACTACCAATATTTTGCTCCAGCGATGCAGGCTCAGTTCAATCTTTATGATCAGGTTCAGCCGCAGCGCCTGAAACTTCCTAATTTTGGTTCCGCAACTTGGCAGGGGGCGAATCAGAGTGTAGGGCGATTTTCTGCCTTCCCTTCAGGACAATGCAGTAAAACTAATTTAACGAGTTTATGTTGGGTCAAAGCAGATACGGCGATTGGGTATGAAGATGGTCCATTCAACTTAAACGGCACAACGACAAATCCTACCGATATCCGTCTCACCTTTGTAAGTGGCCCTGATCCAGTGGAATACTGGAACTTAGGGGATCGGCTGACAACACAACCTGATTTACGATTTGGCCGTGTTGCGCTTACTAGCGTAGGTAGTACCGTGAATACAACGCTCAATATCCCGCTTAGGGTTGAATTCTGGGATGGTAAGCATTTTGTCACTAATCGTGATGATGCCGTATCCAATATTCGTGGTCAAAGTACATCGAGTCACAATCACAATATTTGGGTTGAAAACGGTAAAACTGCTGAAACGTTAAGCTTTGCCAATGGAGGGACGGTCAATGCAGGTAAGTCTGATTCGATTACAGTGACTCACACATCTCAAGTTCGTCAGCAGACTCAGATATGGCTAGAGCTTGATAACACCGATAATGATATGCCATGGCTTCGTTACAATTGGGATGACAATCTGGCCAGTGATGATGCGAATGGTGAACAAGATCCATCCAGTGTTGTGACGTTTGGTATATACCGAGGTAACGATCGAGTGATTTTTCGTGGTGAACCAGGCTTGATCGGCCAATAATAATTGTAAATTCTTTGGCTTAAGTAAGGAATCTGTTAGAAATTGCGGGTTTCAGCCCATGTTTACACTTCAATGCCTTGCTGTGACGGCAAGGCATTGGTACATTTAGTGCAATTTTCTATCTTCTAACTCTTTCAGGACGAGCGAAGAATATGTTCAAAAAACTTCGTGGCATATTTTCAAATGACCTATCTATCGATTTAGGTACTGCCAACACTCTTATTTACGTTAAAGGACAGGGTATCGTCCTAGACGAGCCTTCTGTAGTCGCTATTCGCCAAGACCGTAACCGTGCGGGCAAAAGCGTTGCAGCGGTTGGTCACGCAGCAAAACAAATGCTGGGTCGTACGCCAGGGAATATCTCGGCGATCCGTCCGATGAAAGATGGCGTTATTGCTGACTTCTACGTAACCGAAAAAATGCTACAGCACTTCATTAAGCAAGTGCATGACAACAGCGTATTAAAACCAAGCCCGCGTGTTCTAGTTTGTGTACCTTGTGGTTCGACACAAGTAGAGCGTCGTGCAATCCGTGAATCAGCATTAGGTGCTGGCGCACGTGAGGTTTACCTAATTGACGAGCCAATGGCTGCAGCAATTGGTGCTGGCTTACGCGTATCTGAGCCGACTGGTTCAATGGTCGTCGATATCGGCGGCGGTACAACAGAGGTTGCGGTAATCTCACTAAATGGTGTGGTTTACTCTTCATCTGTACGTATTGGTGGCGACCGTTTCGATGAAGCGATCATCAACTATGTACGCCGTAACTACGGCAGCTTGATTGGTGAAGCAACGGCTGAAAAGATCAAACATGAGATTGGTTCTGCATATCCTGGTGATGATGTAGAAGAGATCGAAGTTCGCGGTCGTAACCTAGCTGAAGGTGTGCCTCGCAGCTTCTGCCTAAACTCAAATGAAATTCTAGAAGCGCTACAAGAGCCTTTAACAGGTATTGTATCTGCTGTGATGGTTGCACTAGAGCAATGTCCACCAGAGCTAGCTTCAGACATTTCAGAAAACGGTATGGTTCTAACTGGTGGTGGCGCACTACTAAAAGACCTTGATCGTCTTCTCACTGAAGAAACAGGTATACCAGTTGTTATCGCAGAAGAACCACTCACATGTGTGGCTCGTGGTGGCGGTAAAGCTCTAGAAATGATCGACATGCATGGCGGCGATCTATTCAGCGAAGAATAATCGATGCGGCCTCAGTGTGATGCTGAGGCGGGCAAGATACAAGGATCTCACTATTCATGAAGCCTATTTTTGGCCAGGGACCTTCACTTCAGCTACGTCTGTTTTTTGCCGTCATTCTATCAGCCAGCCTTATGCTGGCTGATAGTCGTTTAGGCGCATTTACCCAAGTGCGTTATTTTCTCAACAGCATGGTCGCTCCTATCCAATATTTAGCGGACGTGCCTCGAGTAATGTTTGATGGTGCTTATGAGCGCTTCAATATCCGCCAGGATTATATGGAAAGCACTCATAATCTGAAACGTGAAGTGCTGCGTCTTAAAAATGACCTATTGTTGCTCGATCAATATCGAGAAGAAAACCAGCGCTTAAGAAAGTTACTTGGCTCATCTTTCACCCGTGATGAGCGTAAAGTGGTGACCGAAGTTATGGCGGTCGACACTTCTCCATATCGTCACCAAGTGGTGATTGATAAAGGGCAAATTGACGGTGTTTATGTCGGTCAACCTGTCGCTAATGAAAAAGGCATTGTTGGACAAGTGACGTTTGTCTCTGCGCATAATAGCCGCGTTCTATTGCTAACCGATAGCTTGAGTGCCATTCCAGTTCAAGTGGTCCGTAACGATATTCGTGTTATTGCCTCTGGTTCGGGTAAGTCTGATCGTATTAATTTGGATCATATTCCCATCAGTTTGGATATTGAAGAGGGCGATTTGCTGGTGACATCCGGCTTGGGTGGGGTTTATCCAGAAGGTTTCCCGGTTGCTCATGTTGCGAAAGTGGAACGTGATACCAGTAGAGAGTTTGCTTTAATTGAAGCAGAGCCTGTCGTCGACTTTGAGCGTCTACGTTACTTATTGCTTATTTGGCCAAATGACTCGCGTCAGGACAAGGTTCAGCAGTCTTTATCTGGAACTATTGAGGAAGAGGAATAAGCAAACATGGCGAATAGTGTACTAAAAGGCAAATTTGTCATTGCATGCTCTTTCTTGGTGGCGTTAACCCTGCAAACGATCCCTTGGCCTGGAGTATTAGATCTGCTACGCCCATCTTGGCTATTGCTTGTCACCTGCTACTGGGTGTTAGCATTGCCTCACCGAGTCAACGTAGGTACAGCATTGATCGTCGGTCTGTTTTGGGACTTATTATTAGGTTCAACCCTTGGTATTCGAGGGATGATGATGTCGATTGTGGTTTATCTTGTTGCGCTTAACTTTTTGGTTATTCGTAACATGGCTCTGTGGCAACAGGCTATTTTAATAGGAATAATGTCGGTTATTTTGGATGTACTCATTTTCTGTGGTGAGTACCTGATTCAAGATGTGATGTTCAATCCTGTTACTATGTGGAGTGGATTGATCAACTGCATATTGTGGCCTTGGATGTTCTTATTAATGCGTCGAGTCAGACGCCATTGGCATGTACGATAAACAATGACTAAACCACTGATTTTGGCTTCAGGCTCGCCAAGAAGAAAAGAGCTACTTACTCAATTGGGCTTTCAATTTTCTGTTTTTAAGACAGATGTTGAAGAGAGTCAACAACAAGGCGAAACACCATTTGAGTATGTGTCGCGCTTGTCGCTAGATAAAGCGATGGCTGCTGTTGAGCTACAACCAGAATCAGTGGTGTTAGGCTCCGATACGATTGTCGTATGCGACAATAATGTATTAGAGAAACCTGACGACTTAGCGCATGCTAAACAGATGCTACTGATGCTTTCAGGCCGAGAGCATCAAGTGATGACCGCCGTAACGGTGGCGACTAAAGAGATTCAAGAGACTGTCGTGGTATCGACAGACGTATGGTTTAAGACCCTGTCAGAGCAAGAAATAGAACTATATTGGCAAACGGGTGAGCCATGCGATAAAGCTGGCAGTTATGGGATTCAGGGTATCGGTGGGCGTTTTGTCACCCGTATTGAAGGCAGCTATTACGCTGTCGTTGGCCTACCACTGTTTGAAACTGACCAGCTCTTGCACAAATTTTTATAATTTTATTTTTGAGGTGCGCTCATGAGTGCAGAGTTGCTGATCAATGTGACCCCGAGTGAAACTCGTGTGGCCATGATTGAAGGGGGAACCCTACAAGAAATCCATGTCGAACGTGAAGCTAAACGCGGTATTGTTGGCAATATTTACAAAGGCAAAGTCAGTCGAGTACTGCCGGGTATGCAAGCCGCTTTTGTTGATATTGGCCTAGAGAAAGCCGCGTTTCTGCATGCGTCTGATATTGTCCCGCATACTGAATGCGTTGCTGACAATGAAAAACAGCAATTCCAAGTTCGTGATATCTCTGAACTTGTTCGCCAAGGACAAGACATTGTCGTGCAGGTGGTGAAAGATCCGCTTGGTACTAAAGGCGCGCGTTTAACCACGGATATTACCCTTCCTTCTCGTTACTTAGTCTTTATGCCAGGAGCTAGCCACGTTGGTGTCTCTCAGCGTATCGAAAGTGAACAAGAACGTCACCGTCTCAAAAAGGTCGTGGGCCATTACTGCGACGAGAACGGTGGCTTTATCATTCGTACTGCTGCAGAGGGGGCGGACGAGAAAGAGCTTTCGCAGGATGCTGCTTTTCTAAAACGTCTTTGGTCTAAGGTGATGGATCGTCGCAGTAAGTACAAAACGCGCGCTACCTTGTATGGTGAATTAGGCCTGTCACAGCGAATCTTGCGTGACTTCGTCGGTACTGAGCTAAACAAGATTTTGGTCGATTCACGTACAGAGTTTGAAAACCTCAAAGAGTTTACTTCGGAATATGTCCCTGAACTGACAGAAAAGCTTGAGCTTTATGAAGGTGAAAAGCCTATCTTCGATATGTACGACACCGAGAATGAGATTCAACGTTCATTAGAGCGCAAAGTTGAGCTTAAATCGGGTGGCTACCTGATTATCGATCAAACAGAAGCGATGACGACAGTTGATATCAATACCGGTGCTTTCGTTGGGCGACGTAACCTTGAAGAGACGATTTTCAATACCAATATTGAAGCGACTCAGGCTATTGCGCGCCAATTACGCCTTCGCAACTTAGGCGGCATCATCATTATCGACTTTATTGATATGATCGCCGATGAGCATCGTAATCGCGTACTGACCTCACTAGAAAATGCATTAGACAAAGATCGCGTTAAAACCAATATTAATGGCTTCACTCAGCTTGGTTTGGTTGAGATGACCCGTAAGCGTACTCGCGAAAGTATCGAGCACATCTTGTGTTCAACGTGCCCAACCTGTGAAGGTCGTGGCAGCGTTAAGACCGTTGAGTCTGTGTGCTACGAAATCTTACGTGAAGTGACACGAGTCAACCGCGCTTATGATGCGGACAAATTCGTTGTTTATGCCTCACCTGCGGTTGCCGATACCCTGCAAGGCGATGAGTCTCATGCACTGGCAGAGCTAGAGGTCTTTATTGGTAAGCAAGTGAAGATTCAAGCTGAACCTCTTTATATCCAAGAGCAGTTTGATGTTGTAATGATGTAAAGGCTGCATGTGACTACGACTGCAACTCGTCTAACGCGATTTTTTCTTTGGTTGACCGTTACTGTTCTGGTTGTTTTGGCAATCGCAGTGACGGCTCTGCGTATCGCACTACCTCAGCTCAACCACTTTAAACCTCAGATTCAAACTTGGGTTAACCAAGGCTCAGGTTTGGATTTTGAGATTTCTAGCCTACATGGTTTTTGGCGTAATACTCATCCATCGATCTCACTACAAGGGGTTAGAGCGCAAACGCCCGAGAGCAGTGGCATCCATTTTTCTGCTGAAACGGTTGAAGTTGAACTGGATCTGTTCCAAACGATCATGCAACTTCAGCCTGTTGTTGCAGATTTGAATATTCATCAGCTCAATTTAGATATTACTTCCGTACAGTGGGCAACGAATGACGACAAGTCAGAGTTAAAACCGCAAGGTGAGCAAAAGGGAGTGATACAACAGTTAGACCAGCTGTTCCTTCGCCAGCTAGACAGTTTTACTTTAGCCGACTCGCAAATTCATTTCTTAGGCATTGATGGTACCGATCGTGAACTGAGTATTGCCAAACTGAGGTGGCAAAATAATGGTCGTCAACACCTTGCAGATGGCGAAATCAGTTTAGTTAATACCCAACTGAACTCTGCGCAGGTAAAAGCAAACTTTGTCGATTACGGCTCGTTAGCAGACGTAAGTGGCGAGTTTTATGTCTCTGTACAAAACGTGCTAGTGACACCATGGCTGAGCAAGTACCTCAAAACAGAAACAGGCATAGAGAAAGGCCAGATCAGCTTTAATAGTTGGTTAGAACTTGAGAAGAGTCAGCCAGTAAGTGCTTACTTAGAGTTGGAGTCCTCTGAGCTAATTTGGCAAGAAGGTGAACGCCATGAACTGTCGATAGAGTCAGGTTTTCTCGAACTTGAGCCGAAAGATAATGGTTGGCAAGTAAATGCTCACTCACTTGAATTGAGAACCGATGAGAAAGAGTGGCCTGAACTTGATATGGCCTTTGATTGGCAGCCTGAACAATGGCGCCTCAATGTCTCTCAACTCGATATAGCAACTATCACTCCCTTGGTCAAACTGGCGCCAAACTCTCAAGCGACGTCAAAGTTAATCGAGACATTTTCACTTGGTGGTTTAGTTGAAGATATTCGCGTTTCCATGAGCGATGGTCTTGATAGCCTTAAATACTCGGCGGATCTCACTGGAGGCACTATGTCTCAGTGGGAGCTACTGCCAGGTGTTCATCATCTATCGGCTAAAGTTTCAGGTAACTTGCAGCAAGCTAAAGCCAGTGTTTCTCTGATTGATGACGTCTTACCTTACGGTGAAGTATTTCAAGCTCCGCTCAATATCAAACAAGGCCAGGTGGATATTGTTTGGCAAAACAATGAGCAAGGTTGGAGTCTGTGGGCGGATAAAGTTACTGCCGCAACCCCCGATCTGCAAGTACTTGGTGCCTTTCGTCTCGATTTTCCTAAAGATCGAAGCCCGTTCTTATCTTTTTATGCTGAAGCTGACCTCTATAACGCGGGTGAGACTTGGCGTTACTTACCAACTTTAGCGCTTGGCCGAGACCTAACGGATTATTTGAGTACCGCTATTCAAGGTGGTCGAGTTAACACTGCAAAACTGCTTTGGTATGGAGAGTTAGGTGATTTCCCTTATCATAAAAACAATGGCATGTTTCAGGCTTGGGTGGGTTTAAAGCAGGGCAAATTTAGCTTTGATACTGCTTGGCCAGCGATTACCGACTTACAGCTCGATCTACTGTTCCAAAATGATTCGATGTACCTTGATTCACATAGTGCAACGTTAATGGATGTAAAAGCTCAGCGTATTACAGGCCGAATTCCTAACCTTGGCCCTGATGGGCACATTGAGATTGAAGCGCAAGCCAGTGCTCAAGGTAATGCGGTACGCGATTATATGACAGCTTCACCATTGGTGGACTCTGTTGGTGCAGCGTTGACGGCAGTGCAAGTTGATGGACCGGTGAAATCGAAGTTCCAGCTTAATATCCCATTTGATATGGATAAAAAAGCGCGTGCTTGGGGTTACGCTGACCTAAATAAAAACCATGTGACCATTGATGCGCCACCAATGACACTAGAAACTGTGTCTGGTCGGGTAGCATTTGATAACGATGTGGTCAGTGCCGCTGGGTTATCCGCAGAGCTACTCACTCAGCCTGTCTCAATCGATTTTAGCGGAGAGAACATTGATCAAGGCTATGGTGTGGCGATTGATGTGGTTGGGGATTGGGATGTTAAACCGCTGGCTCCTTACCTTGGTAATCGTTGGGTAGCGCCTATTGGCGGGCATGCGCCTTGGCAGATGGATATTGACCTACAACTCAATGACGTTGGCTTTACGTACCAAATTGATACAGTTGCAGACCTTAAGTTAGTAAGCAGTAACTATCCAGCGCCGTTAGGTAAAAAGAGCGGTGAAAAAGGCAAAGCACGTCTGCAAGCGTCAGGTAACCAAGAGAGTATTACCGCAAGATTGCAACTGCCGAATGCTAAGTATCAAACCGAAATCGACATTCGCCCAGATGTGCCAGTTCTCAAAGCGACTAATTTAGTACTGGGTAAGGGTAGCTTTAAAATCAGTCCAATTACTGGCCATCAAGCTCAAGTTCGAACTGACAAATTTAATCTAGATGATTGGCTTGAAGTCGCGACCCAAAAACAAACCAACTCGTCGGCGGTATTGGCGCAAATGAAAACGCCGCAGATTCCGTTACCATCAAGAATTGATCTCGATGTAAAAGAGCTGACTTTGGCAAATATCGAATGGAATGATGTCGACTTCAGCGCCAAGCGTAAAGGTTTGGGTTGGTATATGAACCTCGACAGTCAGGAGGCGAAAGGAGAAGCGAGTTACCTTGAGCCTTATGATTTATCGGTTTCTCTTGAGCGGCTCCATGTTTATGTGCCAGCACTGGATAAAGAGCTAAAAGATAAAAGCATGTTCGACAGTACCAATGATGAACAACCATTGGTAAGCGCCTTTGATCGAACTTTCCATCAGCAGATCCCGAATATCACGCTAAATATAGATGACTTCTGGCTTCAGGGATATAAGGTCGGTAAAACTCACTTAGATCTTCAACGCCAAGGTGAAAAAATTGAGTGGAAGAAGCTCTCGTTTGAAAGTGGTAGTAATAAGGTCAGTATGAATGGTTGGTGGCAACTAAACGATAAGCAAAGTCACACTAAGCTCAATATTACTATGGCGGGAGAGAATAACAGTGACGTGATGGAGCGCTTTGGTATCTCTTCAGGTATTCAGCGTGCGCCTTTCGATATTAGTGCCAATATCGAGTGGGATGGCTCACCGTGGTCAGGTAGAGTATCGAGCTTACAAGGTGATGTGAAAACCAAGCTAGGTAAAGGTGTTATTTCCGATGTCAGTGGCGCGGCGAGATTACTGGGTATTTTCAGTCTTGACTCAATTATTCGCAAAATGCAGCTCGATTTTACCGATGTGTTTGATGATGGAATGGCGTTTAATTCTATTACCGGCAGTGGTTCAATTCGCAACGGTATTTTCCTTACTAATGACATCAACATGGATGCGCTAGCAGGTGAAATGAACATTAAAGGGTTAGCGAACCTTAATAGCCGAACAGTGGATGCAGAGGTTAACTTTACCCCAGATATTACTTCAGGAATTCCGGTCTTAACCGCCTTTGCTGTGACGCCACAAACTGCGTTATACGTACTCGCTATTACAACGGTGATTTCACCTGTGGTGGAGGTCTTTACTCAAGTTAACTATGAAGTGAAAGGGCCATTGGATGCGCCTATAGTTAAAGAGTTATCACGTAGCCAAGGTGAATTTAAGTTGCCGAAGAAACTGCGAGAAGCGGTGGAATAAGGAGAGTTGCTCATGGAACGAGTGGGGTTAATTCAGATGACATCTGGGCCAAATCCGCAACACAACTTGGCGTATATTCGTCAACAGGTAAACGCCTTAGCAAAAGAGGGCGCGACTTTTATCGTCACTCCAGAGAACAGCCTGGTTTTCGGTAGTCGTAAAGACTATCACCAACATGCAGAGCCTTTGACAACCGGCCCATTACAAAACGAGTTAGCTGCTCTTGCGCGCGATAATTCGGTGTGGCTGCTGATTGGTAGTATGCCTATCCAGCAGCAAAAGGGTGTTACTACCACATCACTGCTTTTTTCTCCACAAGGAGAGCGAGTCGCGCATTATGATAAATTACATATGTTTGATGTCGATGTTGCCGACGGACATCAACGTTATCGAGAGTCTGAAACTTTTACTCCGGGCTCTCAAATTGTGACTTATCCAGCTCCATTCGCGCATCTTGGCTTGAGTATCTGCTATGATATCCGCTTTCCTGCACTGTATAGTGAACTTACTCGGTTAGGTGCCAACCTGATTCTTGTTCCAGCTGCATTTACGGCAGTGACGGGGCGAGCGCACTGGGAACCATTATTGCGTGCGAGAGCGATTGAAACGCAGTCATGGCTTATTGCAGTAAACCAAGCGGGAGTCCATCCGTGTGGGCGAGAAACTTGGGGACACTCCATGGTGATTTCTCCGTGGGGAGAGATTATCGGGACACTATCTGATCAACCAAGTAATTTATTAGTCGAAATTGACCTAACCCAAGTCGATGAGTTGAGAGCCGCTATGCCAGTAAGGCAGCACACTCGATTCAGCAATCAGTTACAAAATTAAGAGCAAAGTATGACCATAAATCACGTAGAAGACGCGTTGCTTAAACCAGCCGGACTTAGTGAGCAAGATATTGCAGATACCTTAGCAAGTATTGCTACTCGCCAAATCGACTATGCAGATATCTATTTCCAGTCAAGCTGGCATGAGTCTTTGATATTGGAAGATAGCATCATTAAAGATGGCTCTTTTAATATTGACTGTGGTGTCGGTGTGAGGGCAGTAACTGGCGAAAAGACGGGGTTTGCTTATTCTGACCAAATTCAGTTAGAAGGCTTAAAGCAAAGTGCAATTGCGGCGCGAGGTATTGCTCAGCAAGGTCAAAATGGTCAAGTTCAAGCATTTAAGCGTAGCGATAACCAGAGTTATTACGCTGCTGCTAACCCACTAGAAAGCTGGGAAAAAGAGCAGAAAACTCAATTGCTTAAAGAGTTGGATGCTTATATCCGCACTAAAGAGCCATTAATCAAAGAAGTGTCGGTTAGCTTGAGTGGTGTCCATGAACAAATGCTAGTTGCAGCAACCGATGGTACTTACGCTGGCGATATTCGTCCTTTGGTTCGCTTATCAATTAGCGTTCTTGCTCAGAAAGGTGATCGCCGTGAGCGCGGTAGCTCAGGCGGTGGCGGTCGTTTTGGTTATGACTTCTTCTTATCTGATAGTGATGGCGTTAAGGTTGCTTACCACTATGCAGATGAAGCGATTCGTATGGCTTTAGTCAACCTTGAAGCTGATGCTGCACCTGCAGGTATGATGCCAGTAGTGCTTGGCTCTGGTTGGCCTGGCGTATTGTTGCATGAAGCGGTTGGTCATGGTTTAGAAGGGGACTTTAACCGCAAAGAGTCTTCAGTCTTTAGCGGTAAAGTAGGCCAAAAGGTGACTTCAGAACTATGCACGATTGTTGACGATGGTACTTTAAAAGACCTACGCGGTTCTTTAAACGTTGATGATGAAGGTGTAAATGGCCAGTACAACACACTGATCGAGAACGGTGTGCTAAAAGGTTACATGCAAGATAAGCTTAATGCGCGTCTTATGGGGGTAAACCCTACTGGTAATGGCCGTCGTGAATCTTACGCTCACCTGCCAATGCCACGTATGACCAATACTTACATGCTACCGGGTCAGCACACGCCAGAAGAGATTATTTCAACAGTTGAGAAAGGCTTATATGCACCAAACTTTGGTGGTGGTCAGGTTGATATCACTTCTGGTAAGTTCGTTTTCTCTGCCTCTGAAGCTTACTTGATTGAAAACGGTAAGATCACCCGTCCTGTTAAAGGGGCAACTTTGATTGGCTCTGGTATTGAGGCAATGCAGCAGGTCTCAATGGTTGGTAATGATCTTAGTCTCGACCGCGGTGTTGGTGTATGTGGTAAAGCAGGCCAAAGTGTACCAGTCGGTGTTGGTCAGCCAACATTGAAGCTAGACTCAATCACAGTTGGTGGTACAGAGTAGAAATCGAGTACGCATTGCTTCGAGTATCTAGAGCGGACTTCGTCCTTCGAGAGATACCGGTGGAAAGTGAGACAATAATTGCAGGCAGTGATACTTTTCTTAGGAGTTTATTGTCTGGATGTAAAAGTAAAGGGTTGGCCCATTGTGCCAACCCTTTAAATTTTCGAAACTCGAAACTCGAAACTCGAAACTAGATCCCGTCACGTTCGATAGGGCAGCTCATACAACGCGCACCACCGCGGCCGCGGCCGAGCTCGTTACCCGGAATAGTCAGAACCTCGATACCGGCTTTATCGTATTTCTCATTGGTGTAGACGTTGCGTTCATAACCGATAACCACCCCCGGCTTGACTGTTAATACGTTATTGGCATCATTCCACTGCTCGCGCTCTGCTTCGTAGCTGTCGCCGCCAGTGGTAATGATCTTCAAGTAATCTAAGCCAAGTGCTTCCTCAATGGCATGAATGAAGCTCGGTACTTTCTCTACTTTCATATCACCATCGTCTTTTGGTGATAGACGCCAAGTGTTGAGATCTTTACGCATGATCTCTGGGTAGACTGAGAAAGTATCGATATCCATGTGAGTCATCACGGTATCTAAGTGCATACATGATCGGTGTTTTGGTAGCTCAATCGCAATCACTTCTTTGGCTTGACCGTGTTTAAATAGGCTTGCCGCAAGGTTTTCTACACCCTGAGCAGTTGTTCTTTCAGACATACCAACAAGGACTGCACCCTTACCAATAACCAGTACGTCTCCGCCTTCAATATTGGCGTTATCGTAATGAAGATCTTCATCACCGAAGTACTTAATAAAGTCTTGGCCAGCAAAAGCAGGGTGCCAACGATAAATCGCACGCAGGTGGTTAGTTTCACGCTGACGAGCAGGTTTCATCATTGGGTTAAGAGAGACGCCACCGTATACCCAACATGACGTATCGCGGGTAAATAGATGGTTTGGTAGCGGCTCAATCACAAAGTCGAGAGGCTGATGCATACGCGGTAGCATTGATGACGACTTGATTGGTAGCTCTGAATAAGCAAGGCCACCAAGCAGGACTGTTGCTAAGTGCTCGTTGTCCATATCAGATAGATAGTTGCGTAGGTCCTTGGCAAACGTAGGGCCGTAGCGGAAATCAGAAATCTGGGTATTAAGTAGCCAAGCTCTCGCTTCAGCAACGTCTAATGTTTCTACCAGTAAGTTGTGCAGAAGTAGAACTTCAACCCCTTGATTGGTTAGTGTTTGGGCAAACTTGTCATGCTCTTCACCAGCGGCTTCTACAGCCAATACATCATCAAATAACAGTTCATGACAGTTTGAAGGGGTTAAGTGGGTGAGTGCTCGCTCAGGACGGTTTAACAATACTCGTCTCAATTGACCAACTTCTGAGCCTACATACAACTTACTCATTTTGTATCCTTACAATTAATTCCAGAGCGTATTTATGACAAGTTTGTTATAAAGATGCAAGCTAGCTTATTGGCTAAAATAACTATCTTTTGTTGTTATTTTGGGTTTTTATACTAAAAATGGTCGTAAATTTATAGGATTGCCAAATGCCTGCTTTGAGTTGGTCTGTTATAGAGTTGCGTCTCTATGCGTTAAAGGTGTGTAGTAGGAGTGCGAAGTTCCAGAGAGTAACAGCATAGCTATTCACTAATAGGCCTTTTGTTATCGGTGATGCATATTTTTATGCATTTACTGCTGAGTACTTGATATGCAAAGAATGCTGATAAAAACGCATAATCTCGCTTTATAGGGGATAAAGAGTTTAAAAGAGATAATTCTGAATCAGCCACTTGATAACAAAATGTTAAAATTACTTTATTGTGAACTGGATCAGGTTTGATCTTGCCGACGAAGACTGATAAAGATCGCGATCAAGCCATATTCTGGGTAGTAATTTTGCTGGATCCATGCGATATTTCGTCGCTGTAAATTACGATCTATTTTGTCACTATCTGGAGCACGACTTATGTCTCACGAAGATGAATATCTATCTGTTGAAGAATTAATTGAGATTCAAAAGGAAGAGACTCGCGATATTATCCAAGCTTTGTTAGAAGATGGCAGTGAGCCAGATGCTTTATATGAGATCGAACACCACCTTTTCGCTGAAGATTTCAATACCCTAGAAAAAGCAGTAGTTGAAGCATTCAAGATGGGTTTTGAAGTTCTTGAAGCTGAAGAAACAGAAGACGAAGACGGTAATAAGCTGCTTTGTTGTGATGCAACAATGGAATCTGCGTTAAATGCAGAGGCGATTGACGCACAGGTTGAAAAGCTTATCCATCTCGCTGAGAAGTACGACATTATCTACGATGGTTGGGGTACTTACTACGAGGGCGAAGACGCTCTTTACCCTGAAGAAGATGACGAAGAGTAATTAACGGCGTTTTGCTCGTTAAGTTAGAATTGAGAATGCCAGTCGAGTGACTGGCATTTTTGTATCTTTATCCCATACGCTGCTTTATAATCTCCCAAACTTGATCTGGCTCAATTTATAAAACGGTTTATGCAGCTTTCACTTGCTGGTCTTTGGCAGATTTCTCCGCTTACAGACCTATCTATTCCACAAGATGACATCACTTTTCCTGCGCCTTTAAGTGCTAAGCTTCCTGACTCACTCTCTGAGGCCGAGATTGCTGCGCAAGAGTGGCACTTGATGCATGATATTGAGGTGGATGAAGTGATGATGGCGTTTCCTGCGGTCGATCTTGTGATTGCTGGGATCGATTACCATGCTGAAGTGCGTTTGAACGGTGTTGCTGTATTTGATTGTGATGGCAGCCAAGCTGAATATAAGAAAGATATTCGCCCTTACATGCAGTTAGGCCGAAACCGCTTTGAGGTTCTGTTTCTTGAAGAGGAAGAGGAACTGTTGTTTGAAGAAGATCAGCTAGAACTGTGTTCGCTTGGTGAGCAGCAATACCAAAAGCTTGATGGCCGCATTGGGGTTTGGAAAGAACCCTTCCTACAATTTATCCGCAACGTACGTTTAGAGCACATCACGACTGAGCAAATTTGGCACCACGGCGGTGGCTGTGAGTTTCTAGTCGATTTGCATTATCAGACTTACTCTCCGGGCCTTGTCTCAGCGGCAGTTAAGTTCAATGGTATGACTTACCACTTGCCAATCGATGTGCGTGACACTCACGCTAGCGCACTATTTCAAATAGAAGCGCCAATTTACGCCGATGCTGATAATCCAAATCTTGATGACTTATATCTACTGGAAGTGACGCTTGATGGCCAAACCCGACGTTTGCACATCGGGTTAAACAAAGATATGTGTGTATCCCATTACCCACTTTAAGCGTGAGCGCATCCCCAATGTAGTGTGGCTTGTTGTTTACGTAGCCACACCTTTTCATGAAAGTAGTAAGCGAAGGTATTGATGGTTGGTTCAATCGCAGCCATGATACCGCCAACAAATGCATCCCCCGTCAATAGATACACCACACCAAAAGCAACACTAAAGTGCACAACGGCAAAGCTAGCTGTTTTCACCTTGGCAGAACGAGCCAGTTTCTGTAGTGCTATGCTTTGTTGCCAAATGCGCTCATGGAAGTAGAAAGCCACTGAGTTTACGCTCGGCTCGATCATTGCAATCAGACTACCAATCAGAATATCACCTGTTAATACATACGCGACTGTGAACGCGATAGTGAAGTGAATAGTAGCGAATGTAAGTGTCTTTTTCATAACAATAACCTAGTCGAGTAAACTTGATGAGGTTATTATTGATAATTATTCGCATTAAATGAATTGGGTTGTAGCGATAGTGTTGATAGGTGATATCTATTGATTTTCTAAGTGATGAAAAAGGCGCATTACGCGCCTTTACTATTTGCAGTTGGTCGTCGTCAATTAGCCTTGAGGCTTAACCACTAGTACATTGATAGGAGAGTTCTGAACTACTTTACTCGCCACTGAGCCAAGCACAACTTTATCAATTTTAGAGCGTTTGTGGCTCGGCATTACAATCAAATCGGCACCTAGCTTTTCTGCAAACTCTAGGATAGTTGAGTAAGGTTTGCCTTCAGTCACATGCACCTTATACACCACGTCATCAGCAATATGGTTTGCGGCAAACTCTTTAAGCTGCTTTTCCACATCTGCTTTCATTTTTAGTGCAGCATCTTTCGGAAAGTAAGTTGCGACCATCGACATATGAATGCCAGGTAACACATTGAGAATATGTACTTCGGCGTTAGAGTGTTTCGCGTGCCAAACAGCCAATTCGACAGCCTTATCTGAAAAGCCTTTATCGTTTAAATCAACAGGAACAAGAATCTGCTTGTACATCATTATTTCTCTTATTGTTCACCTTAAAGAACGTCTTTAAGGGGGAGTTAATGCATCCTTAGCTTAATTGTAGCCCTACTCTAGGAGTAGGGCTGATTAAGTTACGCGCTCAGCTGTTCCTTTCGAGCTCGTCTTCTTTGGTTCATCGCCAGACCAATCAGAAGAAGTAACGCTGGGACAAATACCCACTCCTTCATCGGGCGGTCTGCATTGACAACCACAGAACGAATTTCCCAGTCAAAATCGACACCAGCGGCTTCCGCAGGGCTACCGAATTCGACCATATCAACCAACATACGACCATTGGCGTCATTTAGCATTAGACCCATCGAGGCAATGCGTTCTTCGGCTGTTGTCGCACGGTCTTCAAAAGGCAAACGTACTGTTTTAGAAATGTAGTCGCCTTCTAGGTTTTCACCAGCAACCAGTAGTTCAATCTCTTCACCCACCTTCAATTGCTCAGTGATTTGTACGATCTCAGTACCAGGGTGCAGAACCTTCGCAGGGTAAATTTGATCCCACCAGAAACCAGGGCGGAAGAAAGTAAACGTTAGCACTAATAGGGCAACAGTTTCCCACCATTTGTTCTTAGTAAACCACCAGCCCTGCGTTGCCGCAGAGAAGATCAACATCGCGACGATCGAAGAGAAAATCGTCAGCAATAAGTGCCAAATACTATCAATACCCATTAGCAGTAGCTGGGTGTTGAAGATAAACATAAATGGCAAGATTGCCGTTCGGATATCGTAAGTAAAGCCTTGAATACCGGTTCGGATCGGATCCGATTTAGCAATTGCAGCTGCAGCAAATGCAGCTAAACCAACAGGCGGAGTATCATCAGCCAAAATACCGAAGTAGAACACAAATAGGTGGACTGCGATCAATGGAATGATCAAGCCACTTTGTGCACCAAGAGTGACAATGACCGGTGCCATCAGTGTTGATACAACGATATAGTTAGCGGTTGTTGGCAGACCCATACCTAAGATCAAGCTGATCACAGCGGTAAATAGCAACATCAGGATGATGTTACCGCCAGAGATAAACTCAACAAAGTCCGTCATAACCAGACCTATACCCGTTAGCGTTACCACACCAACAACGGTCCCCGCTGCTGCTGTCGCAACACCGATACCAATCATATTACGAGCACCTGAAACCAAACTTTCAGCGAGATCAACAAAACCTGCTTTAGTTTGCTCAGCAAGGTTGCCTTCCTTAGAAAGAATCGCAATCAATGGACGCTGCGTGATCAAGATAAAGATCATGAACACGGTTGCCCAGAAGGCTGATAGACCGGGCGAGAAACGTTCAACAGTCAAACACCAGACTAAAACAACGATTGGTAGTAAGAAGTGCAGACCAGATTTAATCGTTGGACCTGGATCCGGCACTTCAGTTAGCTCAGCGTCAATCTCAATTGCGCCTTCTTGAGCGTATTTCGCTGATATGTTTACCAAGGCCACGTAAGCAACCAGTAAGGCGACAGTAACGATAGGTGTTGCTGCTTCACCAAAGACATCTTTTGTCCAGCCGACACCATAGTAGACTGCAGCACTGATAACACACAGACCCAAAATAGTGCCAGTAAACGACAATAGGCTATGAATGAACTTCGGCGTATGACGACGAGGTAAACCAGTCATACCTGCTTTACATGCTTCTAGGTGAACAATGTAGATAAGTGCGATGTACGAGATCAGAGCTGGAAGGATCGCCGCTTTGATGACTTCAACGTAAGAGATACCCACGTACTCAACCATCAAGAATGCTGCAGCACCCATGATTGGTGGAGTTAGCTGACCGTTCGTTGAAGCCGCAACTTCTACCGCACCCGCTTTAGTCCCTGGGAAGCCAACACGCTTCATCAGTGGAATGGTGAATGTACCGGTGGTTACTACGTTAGCAATCGATGAGCCTGAAACTAGGCCTGACAAGCCAGAAGCAACAACCGCTGCTTTTGCTGGACCCCCTTTCATATGGCCCAATAGCGAGAATGCTACCTTGATGAAGTAAGCACCAGCACCAGCACGTTCAAGCATGGCGCCAAACAGTACAAACAAGAATACAAATGATGTTGATACGCCTAGTGCGACACCAAATACACCTTCAGTGGTTAGCCACAGGTGAGACATCGCCTTGTTTAAGCTTGCACCTTTATGCGCAATCACATCTGGCATATGAGGACCGCCAAATGTGTAGAGTAAGAAGACTGCAGCAACCACCATCAGCGGTGGACCTAAAGCGCGGCGTGTTGCTTCCAGCAGTAGCACCATACCTATCACGGCGATAACAATATCAAATGAGGTTGGTGCTCCAGAGCGCCCCGCGAGTTGAGTGTAAAAAATATAGATATATGCAGCAGAGAAGGCACCTGCTAATGCCAGCAACCAGTCGATAGCAGGAATGCTATCCCTTGGCGAGCCCTTCATTGCTGGGTAAGCTGTAAAGGCAAGGAATACAGCAAACATTAAATGTATAGAACGCGCTTCAGTATCGTTGAGTACGCCAAAATTAAAAATAAATGGAAGAGGGGAAGCGTACCAAAGTTGGAACAGTGACCAACATAGCGGCACAAACCATAAGATGCGACCAGACAGCCCAGAAGGAGCGCGTGCACCAGTATCGGATTGAGCCACCATTTCTTGCACATCTTGAGACGGAGTGTTTGTCTTCGACATGTACTTAATCCTTATTATAAATGGTCCGTATAATTATGGTTATGAGAACCTTTATTTAGCATCTTTTAGTGTAGTGAAAAGATGAAATATTGCTCAGTTGTGTGTTTTTCTTAGGTATAAAACGAGAAAGAGTTTCAAGAATGTGAAACCCAAAATAGAGTGTAGTGCTTTGACTACAGTGACATTAACTAAGGAGGCGTTGTGCCTCCTTAGTTATCAAAGAGTGCTTACTTAAGTAGGCCGATCTCTTTGTAGTATTTCTCTGCACCTGGGTGTAGAGGGATAGAAAGACCAGCTTGAACCATGTCTTCTTTTTTCAGGTTAGCGAACGCTGGGTGTAGACGCTTAAATGTATCGAAGTTTTCGAATACAGCTTTTGCTACGTTGTACACTACGTCGTCAGAAACGTTGGTTGTTGTTACCATAGTTGCGGCAACACCGAAGCTGTTTACGTCTTTGTCAGTGCCACGGTACATGCCCGCAGGAACTGTGCTGAATGCGTAGTAAGGATTGTTAGCAACGATTTCATCGATCTTAGCGCCAGTTGCAGGAATTAACTTAGCGTCACATGATGTGGTTGCTTCTTTGATCGATCCGTTTGGGTGACCAACTACGTATACGAATGCGTCAATCTTGTTATCACAAAGAGCTTGTGAACGCTCAGAGCCTTTCAGCTCAGAAGCCAGTTTGAAGTCATCGTTAGTCCAGCCCATAGCTTCCATTACAACACCCATTGTTGCACGGTCACCAGAACCTGGGTTACCAATGTTTACACGTTTACCTTTTAAGTCAGAAACGTTTTCGATACCAGCATCGCTACGAGCGATGATGTTGAAAGGTTCTGTGTGTAGAGAGAACACTGCGCGTAGCTCTTTGTATGGGCCTTGCTCAGCAAACTTACTTGTACCGTTGTAACCGTGGTACTGCCAGTCAGACTGAACGATACCGAAGTCTAGTTCGCCTGCACGGATAGTATTCACGTTGTAAATTGAACCACCAGTCGATTCTACTGAACAACGAATGTTATGGTCCTTACGGCCTTTGTTAACTAGCTTACAAATTGCACCACCAGTTGGGTAGTAAACACCTGTTACTGAACCTGTACCGATTGTGATGAACTCTTGAGCGTTAACTGCGCCTGCGCCCATTACTGCAGCAGCAATAGCGCCAACTTTAATAAGTTTGTTCAATGCCATGAATTTCCCTTCCTTTATTCATTATTAACCCATAGCAAGTGTAGTTGCTATGGGTGTTTCCTCTTACTGGAAACGGCATCTTTTTCAATCCGTATGTTGAAAAAGTGGCTGAATAATAGCAAAAAATTGGCACATAATTACACGGATGTTAAAGAGTATAGGCAAAAAGCCTGAATGTTAACCTAATCCATTGGGATTATTTCAATAGTAAAGTTCTTTAAAATCATCGCGTTACGTTGGTTGGTTAACTAAGGTATGATTTTTTTAAGATGTGATCTTAATCACGCCGCAAATTTGGCGGCGTTATTTGTATTTGGTTGGTTTATATGAAACTAACCTGTGTACTCGAACAGGTCACAAACTGAGTTAAACAGCTGCTCTGTGGTAATCGATAGTGTTGGAGTAATAAAGATAGTGTCATCACCGGCAACGACACCTAAGATGCCTTCTGCTTTACCCAGTGAATCAAGTAGGCGAGCGATAAGTTGAGCGGCACCTGGTCCGGTATGAATTACAACAAGTGCGTTGTTATGATCGATATCGAGCACTAACTCACGCAGTGAGCTTGATACTGTTGGCACCCCCAGTTCAGCGGGAAGACAGTAAACCATCTCCATTTTTGCATTGCGTGTACGTACCGCACCAAATTTGGTCAGCATACGAGACACTTTTGACTGGTTGATGTTATCGAACCCTTCGTTTTTAAGAGCTTCCACAATATCGCCTTGGGAGCCGAAACGTTCTTCTTTAAGTAGGGCTTTAAAAGCGCGAACGAGGTTATCTTGTTTTTCTGAATGGCGCATGGTTCTCTTTCTATGTTTGTTTTATAAAAAGCAAGTGAATATTCTCGCATAGGTATGCAATATGTGCCAATGCTAAACCTAAATTCTGTCTAGTAAATCACTGTAAAAATGGCAGGATTTATTGACAGAAAACCGTTTAATTCTTTGTTATCCAAAAGGTTTAAGAACATAATGGCGTAAAGGTGTGAAGCCTGATTTTGATGGCTTGCGCAAGGTCGCAAAGCTGACGTTAATCATTTGTAATCATCTTGTGATTACTATAGGTTGAACACACCGATTTCAAATCGACTTACAAAACATATATAAGAGAGTCATCTCAAGGAGAACTACGATGAAAGTAGCCGTTATTGGTGCCGCTGGTGGCATCGGTCAAGCCCTAGCCCTACTACTGAAAAACCGCCTACCTGCAGGTTCAGATCTAGCCCTTTATGATATCGCTCCGGTTACTCCGGGTGTTGCAGCAGATCTAAGCCACATCCCAACGCCAGTATCGATCAAAGGTTACGCTGGTGAAGACCCATCTCCTGCACTAGAAGGTGCAGACGTGGTTCTAATTTCAGCAGGTGTTGCTCGTAAGCCAGGTATGGACCGTGCTGACCTATTCAATGTTAACGCAGGTATTGTGAAGTCTCTTGCTCAGAAAATTGCTGATGTTTGTCCAAAAGCGCTAGTGGGTATCATCACAAACCCAGTTAACACGACGGTGCCAATTGCAGCTGAAGTTCTTAAGAAAGCCGGTGTTTATGATAAGCGTCGTCTATTTGGTGTGACTACACTAGACGTTATCCGCTCTGAAACATTTGTTGCGGATCTAAAAGACAAAGATCCAGGTGACGTTCGTGTACCAGTTATTGGTGGTCACTCAGGCGTAACTATCCTTCCACTACTTTCTCAAGTTGAAGGTGTTGAGTTTACGGCTGAAGAGGTGGAAGCGCTCACTAAGCGTATTCAAAACGCGGGCACTGAAGTTGTTGAAGCGAAAGCGGGCGGTGGCTCTGCAACTCTATCTATGGGTCAGGCAGCATGTCGCTTTGGTCTAGCGCTAGTGAAAGCGGCACAAGGTGAAGAAGTGGTTGAGTACGCTTACGTTGAAGGCGATGGCGAGCACGCACCATTCTTCGCGCAACCTGTGAAACTAGGTAAAGACGGCGTAGAAGAAGTACTAAGCTACGGTAAGCTAAGTGACTTCGAGAAGTCTGCACTAGACGGTATGCTAGAAACACTTAATGGTGATATCCAAACAGGTGTTGACTTCGTAAACAACTAATACGAAGCAGAGTTTGTAAAAGCCGACTTTCGAGTCGGCTTTTTTGATCCTTTTTCTTTTTCGGCTGTACACTTATTAAGTAACAGAGGAGAGAAAAGATGGATATCAGTGAACTTGAAAAAGGGATGCTAGTTGAATGCCGCCAAGGGATTGGAACCGTAATTGCAGTGGACGAGAGTGCACATGCCGTGGTGATCGAAGAGCGTGTCTCGCATCAAAAGTTTGAGGTCGATATTGAGGACTTAATGGATGATCCTCAACTGCATCTTGGCTGCGAGCGTTACTATTAGTTGTCGTTAAAAGTCGTGGCAATAAAAAAGCGAGCTAAACAGTTCGCTTTTTTAATCTCAATCGCGTCGATTATTTACGAACTGCGATTGCTTCAATCTCGATACCCACATCTTTAGGTAGACGAGCAACCTCTACACATGAACGTGCTGGGTAGTTTGCTACGTTGTGCTCATCAAAGAACTTACCATAAACCTCGTTAACCGTACCGAAGTCGTTTAGGTCTTTAACGAAAACTGTCATTTTTACGATGTCTGTAACGGTTAGGCCAGATGCTTCAACTACCGCTTTTACGTTGTCTAGAGATTGACGTGCTTGCTCTGCGATATCTGCTGATACTTCACCCGTTGCTGGGTTTACTGGGATTTGGCCAGAAGTCAGAACCATGTTGCCTAGATCAACACCTTGTACGTATGGGCCGATTGCTGCTGGAGCTGATTCTGTGTGAAGTACTTTAGTCATTATTATGTTCCATCTGTTTAAGGGGGAAGTATGAAAACTCAGTGTGCCGTGAATCGCGTGCCGCGTAAAGAAAAAATCCCCGCTAACGTGCTGCGAGGATTGATTGAAATATCAGCGATAACGGCGACTTATCAACTAGCGCTCAGTCACGATTTCGCGTGAGAATACTTTTTCGCAGTATTTGCATTTCAAGCGAATGTCTTCTTTTTTCTCAAATACTTTAAAGCTGCTCTCTACGGGCTCATCGTGAGTTATACAGTTGGTGTTTGGGCACTCAAACACGTTGTTGACTTGCTCAGGTAACTCTAGTGGTAGTTTCTTGACGACTTCGTAGTTTTCGATTTGGTTTACCGTTGCATGCGGTGCGTAGAGCGCCAGTTTGCTCGCTTGCTCTTCACTGATGAACACATTCTCAATTTTAAGCAGATCTTTATGGCCCAGAGCCGAAGAAGGTAAGTTAAGACCGACAGTGACGCGTTGCTCTGATTTGTGCATTGAGAACAGCTTAAGCACCTTAATGCCAATTTGTGCTGGGATGTGGTCGATAACGGTACCGTTTTTAATTGCTTCAACCTGCAATTGAGTTTCTTTAGACATGGTAATTCTCCTCTCGATTACAGGGTTTCGTTTAGAACTAGTGCCAGTAGAGCTTCACGCGCATAGACGCCATTTTCGGCTTGCTGGAAGTAGTATGCATGTGGCGTTTTATCGACATCGACAGTGATTTCATCAACGCGTGGTAGCGGGTGAAGGACTTTCAAGTTTTCGCGCGCACCTTCAAGCAGGGCTGCGGTCAAGATATAAGCCGATTTGATGTGAGCGTATTCAGATTCATCAAAACGCTCTTTCTGGACGCGAGTCATGTACAGCACATCCAGTTCAGGCACCACGCTTTCCATGTCGGTATGCAAGCTGTACTCGATACCCGCTTCATCTAACTCTTCACAGATGTAGTCTGGCATTGCTAGTGCTTCTGGCGCGATGAAGAAGAAACGTACGTTAGTAAATTTCGCCAGAGCTTGAGTCAGGGAATGAACGGTACGACCGTATTTAAGGTCACCAACAAAGGCAACGTTAAGGTTGTCTAGGCGACCTTGGGTTTCAGCAATAGAGAATAGATCGAGTAGTGTTTGTGTCGGGTGCTGGTTAGCGCCGTCACCTGCGTTAATTACAGGCACGCCATTAGAGAACTCAGAAGCAAGACGTGCAGCGCCTTCTTGTGGGTGGCGCATAACAAAAGCATCAACGTAAGAAGAGATAACTTGCACTGAGTCAGCCAGTGTTTCACCTTTTTTCGCCAGTGAAGTATTACCACCATTATCAAAACCAATCACGCTGCCACCAATGCGCTGGATTGCCGTTTCAAAAGAGAGGCGAGTACGTGTCGAAGGTTCAAAGAAACAGCTCGCAATCACTTTATTTTTGATTAACTCAGGTTTTTGATCGGCTTTAAGCTCACCCGCTGTTTTGACAATCAATTCAAGCTCTTCACGTGAAAGCTCAGGAATTGAGATAATGTGCTTGTTATAAAGCGTGTTGGTCATAATCATCTTCCCATCTGAGTACTAAATTTAGGCAATAAAAAAGCCCCCCATTACGGGAGGCTTTAAAAATCGGTGGAAATAGAAAAACGTAACGCCGGTAAGCATGTTAGCTTACCCAGTGTAATACGCTTTTTAGAGCACGAATTACGTGGCATTGTTTTACTACCTCCAGACAAATTGCCGAGCATTATACGCTGAAGATTGGTGAACGCAAGCGATTACATCGTGGCTTTTAATGTCGACTTTTGTCAATTGTTACTGTCCGAGTGTGGCAACCATCACGGCTTTAATGGTGTGCATGCGGTTCTCTGCTTCATCGAACACAATTGAGTGCTCAGACTCAAATACCTCATCGGTGACTTCCAGCCCGTTCATGCCATACTTTTCGGCCACTTGTTTGCCAATGGTGGTTTCATCATTGTGGAAAGCGGGTAGGCAGTGCATGAATTTCACTTGCGGGTTACCTGTTTTCTCAATCACATCCATATTGACTTGATACGGAGTCATCATCGCGACACGTTCATCCCACGCTTCTGGCGCTTCACCCATAGAGACCCAAACGTCGGTATAGAGGTAATCACAGCCTTTAACGCCTTCTTCGACGTTTTCAGTCAGGGTGATTTTTGCCCCTGTGTGTTGTGCTATTGCTTGACACTCGGCAACGAGGTCAGCTTCTGGCCAGTATGCTTTGGGCGCAACAAGGCGGATATCCATGCCCATTTTAGCCGCGCCAACCATCAGCGAATTGCCCATGTTATTACGTGCATCTCCGAGGTAGGCGAACTTAATTTGATGTAGCTGTTTACCACGGCCATGTTCCAGCATGGTGAGGAAATCAGCCAAGATTTGCGTCGGGTGGAATTCGTCGGTGAGACCATTCCAGACCGGGACGCCAGCATGTGCACCGAGCTCTTCCACAATCTCTTGGCCAAAACCACGGTACTCAATGCCATCGTACATACGCCCTAGAACGCGAGCGGTATCTTTCATCGACTCTTTGTGGCCGATTTGTGAGCCTGAAGGGCCGATGTAAGAGACTTGAGCACCTTGATCAAACGCAGCGACTTCAAATGCGCAGCGAGTACGAGTTGAGGCTTTTTCAAAGATCAGAGCAATATTTTTACCAACCAGCTTTTGTTGCTCGGTCCCTGCGTATTTGGCTTTTTTCAGATCAGCAGAGAGATCAAGTAAGAATTGGATCTCTTTTGGAGTGAAATCGAGTAGCTTGAGGAAGTTTCGGTTACGTAGATTAAAGGCCATACTCCAGTCCTTGAATGTTCATTCGTTTAATGGAGTTAGTTAAACATATTTAACCAATGCTTGTGAATAATTATTTTAAATAAATGCCGAGATATGAATTATATCTCGGCATAAGTGATTATAAATTCTCTTCGGCATATTCAGCAAGGCGGCTGCGAACCACACCGTTAAGGTGGATATTGGCGCTGCCTTCGAAGTTTTTGAAGCGCTCAACCATATAGGTTAAACCAGACGTCACGGGGGTAAGGTAGTGCGAATCAATCTGCGCTAAGTTACCAGAACAGACGATCTTGGTACCTTCACCACAGCGGGTGATAATGGTCTTAATCTGAGAAGCGGTGAGGTTTTGACACTCATCAAGCAGAACAAAGGCATTTTGGATCGAGCGGCCACGCATAAAGTTGATCGATTTGAACTGAATATTGGCTTTATCACAGATGTACTTAAGCGATCCTTCAGTGCAGTGATCATTTTTATGCAATGCTTCCAAGGTGTCGGTTACTGCGGCAAGCCAAGGTAACATCTTCTCCTCTTCACTCCCTGGTAAGAAACCGATCGCTTCTCCGATGTCCGGTGTATTACGAGTCACGATGATCTTATCAAATACGCCCTTTTCTATGGTTTGCTCAAGTGCTGCGGCTAGGGCAAGCAGAGTCTTACCACTACCCGCAGCGCCGGTTAAGATCACTAGATCGATATCTGGATCGAGTAGGGCATCCAGCGCCATACCTTGGTAGATGTTTTTCGGCGTAATGTCCCATGCCCGCCGATGCATCATGCGCTCACGACTGAGATCTTTTATTGTCACCGTGTCTTGCTCAATATCTTCAACCCGTCCTGCGAAGTCACTCTCTTCATCAATCACATATTGGTTAATGTAGGTCGGCTCAAAAGGCGCTCGGTCTAAGGTATGGTAAGTTCTGCCAGAGTAATTCTTGCTTTCCACTTGGCTGACACCGCTCCAGAAGTCTCCTTCGATTTGTTGGAAACCTTTAGTCAGGTATTGAACATCATCAATTAATTGGTCAGTGCGGTAATCTTCAACAAAGCGTACCCCAGCACCTTTGGCGCGCAATCGCATGTTGATGTCTTTGGTGACCAGGATGACTTCACGGGGGGCGCGCTTGTTTTGTAGATAAAGCACACCGTTAAGAATGCGGTTGTCGCCGGCTTTGTCTGCAAAGGCTTTGACTGTTTCTTGCAATTCGAAATCAGCCAATATTGAAATGTGGCCGGTGGATTCTTGCTCTTTGTTGATCGGAATCCCTTCTGAAATTTCATCAGGAGTGGCGTCTTTAAACATCGCTTCAAGTGCTCGAATGGCAACGCGAGCGTCTCTGGCAACATCGCGCTTGCTGTCTTTGATGCGGTCGAGCTCTTCGAGGACTGTCATCGGTACGACGACATCGTGTTCTTTGAATGAGTAGATGGCTAGTGGTTCATGAAGAAGAATATTGGTATCGAGGACAAATAGCTTCCGGTCTGTATCGCCCATAAGCGTCTCCTTGCCGACATGCGGCTTGCTTACCCCTCATACTTTTGCATGAAGTGGTCTACCTGCATTGCTTGCAGAGATGTAGCCCGGTAATCAGAGAACGCTGATGGTTTGACTACAAATACTGCAAACCCGTGTTGTTCGTCATCTTATCAATGCATCTTTTGTACCTACGTTTTTCTGACACTAAAGATGCACACTCATTAATAAGTATAATCGTCTTTCTCAACACTCTTAGTTAGAAGTGCCACTGATTTCTTACACTTTGATGTCAAGCTCAGCTTGAGCAAAAAATTGTTGGTTTTTGAGGCCTTTGTACGTGACCAATGTCACAGCTTCGAGTAAGATTAGCGACCTTTTTCTGCGCAGCAGCTGACACACTTTTTTCCTCGTCAGTTGCCTTTCAAGTTGCGTAAGAACAACTAATATTTATAGACCCATTTTCGAATTAAATAGATGAGGTAGTCGATTCATGACATTTGCTTTGGGCCAGCGCTGGATCAGCGATACGGAAAGCGATCTAGGTTTAGGAACCGTTGTAGCATTGGATGCTCGTACTGTGACACTAATGTTTGCAGCTTCTGAAGAAAACCGAGTTTACGCTCGAAATGATGCGCCGGTAACCCGAGTAACCTTTAACGCTGGAGACGTGATCGAAAGCCAAGAAGGGTGGTCTCTTAAAGTTGAGCAAGTGGTCGAAGACCAAGGCCTATTTAGCTACGTGGGTCAACGTGAAGACAGTGGTGAAGAAGGTGTGGTTCTACGTGAAATCATGCTCAGCAACCAAATCCGTTTTAACAAGCCGCAAGATAAGTTATACGCCGGTCAAATAGATCGTATGGATAACTTTGTGCTGCGCTACCGCGCCCTGATGAACCAGTATGAGCAGCACAAGAGCCCAATGCGTGGCCTATGTGGCATGCGTGCAGGTCTTATCCCGCATCAGCTATACATTGCCCATGAAGTAGGCCGCCGTCATGCTCCACGTGTATTGCTTGCTGATGAAGTAGGTTTAGGTAAAACCATTGAAGCAGGCATGATCATTCATCAACAAGTGTTAGCGGGTCGTGCTGAGCGTATTCTTATTGTGGTACCTGAAACACTGCAACACCAGTGGCTGGTGGAGATGATGCGTCGTTTTAACCTACACTTCTCTATCTTTGATGAAGAGCGCTGTATTGAAGCGTTTGCTGACTCAGACAACCCATTTGATACACAGCAATATGTACTGTGTTCGCTAGATTTTTTACGTAAGAGTCGTAAACGTTTTGAGCAAGCTTTAGAAGGCGAGTGGGACCTACTGGTTGTTGATGAAGCGCACCATCTTGAGTGGAGCCCTGAAAAACCAAGCCGTGAATACCAAGTGGTTGAAGGCTTAGCTGAGCGTACAGCTGGCGTCTTACTGCTGACTGCAACGCCAGAACAGCTTGGCCGCGAAAGTCACTTCGCTCGCCTGCGTCTACTCGACTCTGATCGCTTCTTTGATTACGAAGAGTTCGTGAAAGAAGAAGAGCAATACGCACCAGTAGCAGACTCAGTCAGTGCCTTGTTCTCCGGTCAAAAGCTTGCAAACGAAGCGAAAAACCAAATTACTGAGCTACTTTCAGAGCAAGATGTTGAGCCGCTGTTCCGTATCATTGAAAGTGATTCAGACGAAGAAGCTAAAGCGGCAGCGCGTCAAGAATTGATCGATAACCTGATGGATCGTCACGGTACTGGTAGAGTGCTGTTCCGTAACACTCGTGCTGCAATCAAGGGTTTCCCAGTTCGTAACGTTAATTTGCTACCCATGCCTATTCCTCAGCAGTACACCACTTCAATGCGTGTCTCTGGCATGATTGGCGGTAAGATCTCACCAGAAGCTCGCGCAGTGAAAAACCTCTACCCAGAAGAGATTTTCCAAGAGTTTGAGGGTGAAGACTCAAGCTGGTGGCAATTTGATAGCCGCGTAAACTGGCTACTAGAGAAAATTACTGATAAGCGCAGTGAAAAGATTTTAGTTATCGCCTCTCGTGCAAGTACGGCACTGCAATTAGAGCAAGCACTGCGTGAACGTGAAGGTATCCGTGCGACGGTCTTCCACGAAGGTATGTCGATTCTTGAGCGTGATAAAGCAGCCGCTTACTTTGCTCAAGAAGAGGGCGGCGCACAGGTCCTTATCTGTAGTGAAATCGGTTCAGAAGGTCGTAACTTCCAGTTTGCTAACCAGCTAGTGATGTTCGACTTGCCGTTCAACCCAGACCTGCTTGAGCAACGTATTGGTCGTTTGGATCGTATTGGTCAAAACCGCGATATCGATATTCATGTTCCTTATCTACAAGGCACATCTCAGGCGATTCTAGCGCGTTGGTTCGATGAAGGTCTGAATGCATTTGCTGAAACGTGTCCAACCGGCCGCACTGTGTATGACAAATACTCAGATCGCCTTATCGAGATGCTAGCATCTGGCGATACGTCTGATTTAGATGATGTGATTGCCGAATCTGCAGCAATGAACAAAGAGCTAAAAGCGCAACTAGAGCAAGGCCGTGACCGTCTGTTAGAGATGCACTCTAATGGTGGTGATAAAGCGCAAGCTATTGTTGAGAAGATTGCCGCGACTGACGGTGATACGAATCTTGTGACGTTTGCTCTGAGCCTGTTTGATACCATTGGCCTCGATCAAGATGACAAAGGTGAAAACGCACTGGTTGTAACACCATCAGAGCACATGTTGGTACCTAGTTACCCAGGCCTGCCATATGAAGGGGCAACGATTACCTTTGATCGCGAAACGGCGTTGTCACGTGAAGATATGAACTTTATCAGTTGGGAACACCCGATGATCCAAGGTGGTATCGATCTGCTGATGAGCGAAGGCGTGGGTACTACCGCGGTATCACTGTTGAAGAACAAGGCGCTGCCTGTTGGCACCATGCTACTTGAGCTTGTGTACAAGGTAGATGCTCAAGCACCTAAGCGCAGTGGTATTAGCCGCTTCCTACCGACGACACCTATTCGTATGATGCTGGACGGTAAAGGCAATGACCTTTCTGCTCAAGTAGAGTTCGAGAGCTTCAACCGTCAGTTGAGCCCTGTTGGTCGTCATATTGCGACTAAGCTAGTGGCGTCAGTTCAAGCGCAAGTGCACCAACTGATTGAAGCGGGCGAGAAGTTGATTGTTGAAAAAGTTGAGGCAATCCGTAATCAAGCTCAACAAGAGATGCAAGTAAGCTTGAACTCTGAGCTAGAACGTCTGCAAGCGTTGAAAGCGGTTAACCCGAACATTCGTGATGAAGAGATTGAAGCGATTGATGCGCAAATTAAAGAGCTAACAGGCTACATCAGCCAAGCTCAGTATCAATTGGATTCTCTACGTATGATTGTTGTCACCCACAACTAATTTTCGTCGTATTTGAAGTTGCAGCGTTGTTGCTACACGCACTCCCCCCAATCACATAGTGGAACTATGCTCATGGGGATTCGTTTGTGTATCGCCTAGCTGCAACGTCAACTACTTAGAAAATCTGAGCAATAAAATTATGGCAATGACCGAATACAACCCGCCACATGAACCTTGGGTTGATATCGTATTTGAAGATCAGCACATCTTGGTGGCGAACAAGCCTTCGGGACTACTTTCTGTTCCTGGTCGTTTGGCGGAGCACTATGACAGTATGTGGTCACGCTTGGTCGAGACCTATCCAGACATTCAAGTGGTACATCGACTGGACATGGATACCTCTGGCTTGATGCTATTTGCCAAGCACAAAGAGGCAGAACGTTCGCTTAAAAAGCAGTTTCAGTATCGTCTCACCCACAAAGTCTACTATGCGCGAGTATGGGGACACCCAAAGCAGCAAAGTGGACAAGTTGATTTGCCTTTGATTGGTGATTGGCCAAATCGCCCGAAACAGAAAGTGTGCTATCAAGATGGTAAGCCATCGCAGACTTTATATCAGGTGGTTAAGCAGGAAGAGAAAACTGCGATTGTGTGTCTATTGCCGATAACAGGACGCTCTCATCAATTAAGAGTTCATATGCAAGCACTAGGGCACCCTATTGTTGGTGATGAGTTCTACTCCGAAGGGGAAGCATTTGCATTTTCTGAGAGACTTGAGCTTCATGCTGCTGAACTGAGCTTTTACCACCCTGATAGTGAACTAGTGCAAACTATCTTCATCCCATGTGACTTTTATCTTGAAGCAGAAAGCGTAATCTTTAACTATTTCAATCCAGTAAAAGAGTTACCAGACTATAAAAAGCTGCCTCGCCCATAACAGATACGGATAACTGCTGGCAGTACAAGGAGAAGTTATGTCGCTGCCAACGGTTGTTTTTCTCGATCGATCTACGATCCCCCTACAGATCGAATTACCTCAATTGCCATTTGTTCATCAATGGCTCGAATACGATCTCACATCTCCCGATCAAATTGTTGAACGCTTGCAAGACGCGCATATCGTCATCACCAATAAAGTGGTTTTAGATCGTGATGTCTTAAGTCAGTTACCTAAGCTAAAAATGATCGCTATTGCTGCAACTGGGTTTAATAACGTCGATGTTCAATGCTGTCAGGAGCAGGGTATTGCTGTGGCGAACGTTCAAGGTTACGCCACTCAGTCGGTACCTGAGCATGTGGTTGCGATGATGTTTGCGCTTAAACGCAACTTAAAAGGCTATCACAACGATATCGCCGCCGGAGAGTGGCAGCGCAACAAGCAGTTTTGTTTCTTTACTCACCCGATTAGTGATACAGCAGGTTCAACGCTAGGCGTGATTGGTAGCGGCGCACTCGGCCAAGCAACGGCAGCTTTAGCAAAAGCGTTGGGCATGCAGGTATTGTTTGCTGAGCGTAAAGAGGCAGAGCAGTGTCGAGAGGGCTATGTGCCATTTGAGCAAGTTTTGGCTACTAGTGATGTGGTGACATTGCATTGTCCTCTTAACGAACAAACTCGTCATTTGATCGGACGCCAAGAGCTTTGTTCAATGAAGCCAAGTAGTATCATCATCAATACAGGCCGTGGTGGTTTAGTTGATGAAGAAGCTTTGATTGATGCTTTAAAAGAGGGAGTTATTCGGGGCGCAGGGTTTGATGTCTTCACTGATGAGCCAGCCGATGAAAGTAACTCTCTCATTGCCAACATGCATCTACCTAACTTGTTACTTACCCCTCATATTGCTTGGGGCAGCGATTCGTCGATTCAAAATCTGGCGAATATCCTCATCGATAACATTGCCGCGTTTGTTGAAGGAAGAGAGCAAAATCGTGTCGTTTAGTTCAGTGGTTCACTTGCTTTAAGCTTTGCAAGTTCTTGGTTGAAGATAGCCATTAACTCTTTAGCTTGTGGGTGAGCTTTTGAGAACAATAAATAGCTGTCGTTAGATAAAAACGCTTTAGGGTGAAAGGTGATGAGCGATTGAGTCTCTATTGGAAGTTTGTTAAGTGCAAACATTCCAATGTGTTTCTCTTCTGGTACTAGTTCAACACGGCGGTATTTTAGTAGTTGAAAGGCTTTGAGTGGGTTTTCGACCCGATTGATTTCTACCTGCCCACTTTCTAGTAGGGTATCGAGCTCTTCGCCATAGCTATAACCTAAACCTCCCCCAAGCAGTTTTCCTTTGAGGTCTGCGAGGTTTGTCCATTCAAAGGGCGTATCTCTAAGGTGGAAAAAGACAAATTTTTCTTGCGCGACAGGATCGCTGAACCAGAAAAATTCCTCACGCTCTTCAGCGTACATCCATACTGCCGTTGCGACGAATTCACCTTCACTAGCCTTTTTATAGGCGCGTTTCCACGGAAAGAAATGAAACTCAACTTTATAGCCTTGAGCAGCAAATACCTTCTCAATGGTTTGCCCCACGTGGCCAAAGCCTTCGAGTTGTTGGCCAATAAATGGCGGCCATTCACCAGCTGCAATACGGATAACCTTGTCATCTGTTACTGCAAAGCAACTGGTGGAGATTAGCAGGAAAAGCATGCTAATTGCTTTAAGGTGTTTAGTCATAGTCCTTTACCTTTATCTATCCATAGTTTAGCCGTATAAGAAGGACAGGATAAAATATTAGTCTATAGGCATAAAAAAAGCTGGTCGAGTGACCAGCTTTTTTGTTGTTACTTGATGCGAAGATTACAGCGCAGCAATTGTTGCTTTTTGCTCTTCAAGCTTGGCTAGTGTCTCTTGGTAGCCAACTAACTTCTCACGTTCTTTCGCGATAACCGCTTCAGGCGCCTTAGCAACGAAACCTTCGTTACCTAGCTTACCTTCGATGCGCTTGATTTCGCCGTGCGTTTTCTGCACTTCTTTATCAAGACGAGCAAGCTCAGCGTCTTTGTCGATAAGACCCGCCATTGGGATCATCAGTTCAGATTGACCCACTAGCTTAGTCGCACATGCTGGAGTGTCAGCGCCATCAGTAAGAACAGTTAGGCTATCTAGTTTAGCAAGAGAATTCAGAACGACCTTGTTCGCTTCGATACGCGCTGCGTCTTTCTCGTTAGCAACTTTGATCATTACTTCTAGACCTTTGCTAGGTGCAATGTCGTACTCAGCACGTAGGTTACGGATAGCCGTGATGAAAGTCTTAACCCACTCGATGTCTTCTACGATCTCAGCGTTGAAGTTCTCTTCGTTAAACTGAGGAAGCGCTTGAAGCATGATGGTTCTTTCTTCAGAATCAGGGCCTTCAACACCGTCAATCAGCGGTATAACGCTCTGCCAGATAGACTCAGTGATGTAAGGAAGCACTGGGTGAGCAAGACGTAGCGTCTTCTCTAGCACAGTGATCAGCATGTAGCGAGTCGCCTGTTGCTGAGCTTCTGTACCTTTCCATAGAACTGGTTTAGTTAGCTCTAGGTACCAGTCACAGAATTGGTTCCAGATGAATTCGTAAAGCGTGTTTGCTGCCATGTCTAGACGGTAGTTGTCTAGGTGAGCGTTAAACTCTTTCGCTGCTAGTTCAAACTGAGATTCAATCCACTTATCTGCTAGAGAGAATTCCATGTTTGCACGGTCTTCAGCTGATAGTGACATGCCACAATCGTGCTCTTCTGTGTTCATCAATACGTAACGGCTCGCGTTCCATAGCTTGTTACAGAAGTTACGGTAACCTTCAAGACGCTTCATATCCCAGTTGATGTCACGGCCAGTAGAAGCCATTGCAGCAAGAGTGAAACGTAGGGCGTCAGTACCGTATGGTTCGATACCGTTTTCGAAAGTCTTACGCGTGTTCTTTTCGATCTTCTTCGCTAACTGAGGTTGCATCATGTTGCCACAACGCTTCTCTACTAGAGATTCAAGGTCGATACCATCGATCATGTCGATAGGGTCAAGTACGTTACCTTTAGACTTAGACATCTTGTCGCCGTTTTCGTCACGGATTAGGCCCGTCACGTAAACTGTCTTGAATGGTACTTGCGCTTTACCATTTTCATCTTTGTTGAAGTGCATGGTCATCATGATCATACGCGCAACCCAGAAGAAGATGATGTCGAAACCAGTTACTAGAACGTCTGAAGGGTGGAATGTCTTCAGGTCTTCAGTTTGTTCTGGCCAGCCTTGAGTACCGAACGTCCATAGTGCAGAAGAGAACCATGTATCAAGTACGTCGTCGTCTTGGCGCAGAACAACAACAGGTGCAAGGTTGTTGTTTGCACGTACTTCTTCTTCAGTACGACCTACATATACGTTGCCGTCGTTGTCGTACCATGCTGGGATACGGTGACCCCACCAAAGCTGACGAGAGATACACCAGTCTTGAATGTCGCGCATCCAAGAGAAGTACATGTTTTCGTACTGCTTAGGAACGAATTGAATCTCACCATCTTCAACCGCTTTAACAGCAGGCTCTGCAAGAGGTGCAGCACGTACGTACCATTGGTCAGTTAGCATTGGTTCGATAACCACGCCACCACGGTCACCGTAAGGTACCGTTAGGTCGTGATCTTTGATTTCATCAAGAAGACCTAGTTCTTCAAACTCAGCAACGATCGCTTTACGAGCAGCGAAACGTTCCATACCGTGGTATTTAGCTGGTAGCTCAGTAGAGTAAACATCGCTTACTTCACCGTTAGTAGTGAAGACTTCAGCCGCATCACGGATATCAGCATTGAACGTTAGGATGTTGATCATTGGCAGTTGGTGACGCTTACCAACTTCGTAGTCATTGAAATCGTGCGCAGGCGTGATCTTCACACAACCTGTACCTTTTTCCATATCTGCGTGATCATCACCTACGATAGGGATAAGACGGTTAACGATAGGAAGTAGGATCTCTTTACCGATAAGATCTTTGTAACGTGGATCTTCTGGGTTTACAGCAACACCAGTATCACCAAGCATGGTTTCTGGACGAGTTGTCGCAACAACAATGTAGTCTTTACCTTCTGCTGTCTTCACGCCATTTGCTAGCGGGTAGCGGAAGTGCCACATGTGGCCTTTTTTGTCTTTGTTTTCAACTTCAAGATCAGAAATTGCAGTGTGCAGTTTAGGATCCCAGTTTACTAGACGCTTACCGCGGTAGATTAGGTCTTCTTCGTATAGGCGAACGAATACTTCTTGAACTGCATTAGACAGACCATCATCCATCGTGAAACGCTCACGGTCCCAGTCTACAGATGCACCAAGGCGACGAAGCTGCTTAGTGATAGTGCCGCCAGATTCGTTTTTCCATTCCCAGATTTTGTCGATGAAAGCATCACGACCGTAATCGTGTTTAGTTTTGCCTTCTTCTGCAGCGATCTTACGCTCAACAACCATCTGAGTTGCGATACCAGCGTGGTCAGTACCTACTTGCCAAAGAGTGTTTTTACCCTTCATACGCTCAGCACGGATTAGAGTATCCATGATCGTATCTTGGAACGCGTGGCCCATGTGCAGGCTACCAGTGACGTTCGGTGGCGGGATCATGATGCTGTAAGCTTCTTTAGTCGTGTCACCGTGTGGCTTGAAGTAGCCTTTCTCTTCCCAAGCTTGGTATAAAGCTTGTTCGATTGAAGTTGGGTTATATGTCTTTTCCATAGTCGCCTTTTTTCTCGTCATATTTGGTCTGATAGCGGCGTTAACGGCATTCACAAACCCTAATCAAATACTCAATGTATATTCATAGAGATTTGCTCTATTGTTGCCTTGCTCTAAGCCCAACTATTTAGAGAAAATCTTATCTGGTTGATGGTAAATCTGAGTCAATCTTTATAAGTGAACTCTCTAAATGGAGAGCTTAACTATAAGGATTGACCGGTTGCATATTTTGTTGCTAGGGCCTGTTGACCTTTCGCGGTTAAATTTTGTTCGAGATAAAATCGTTATAGGCGCGGCAAGGGGTGTGTAGCCTAGTCATTCTAAGTAAATACCCCTTAACAAAGCATAAAACGATTTTAGCCGAACCCTTCGGGCAGCGTTTGTGGTTCATTTCTACTGCGTTATCGGCTTTTCATGTAGGCAAGCTACATTTCAAAGCCTCTGCCTGCTCTTGTTTGTAAAGAAATAGAAATTTTCCACAAATAGCTGCAAAAATCAGCTCGAAAGGTCAGCAGACCCTATCTATGTACGATCTCGATCGTTTGTAGCTGATAGCCCGCTTGGCGGTAGATTTTATATCTTTCTCGCGCCAGTTGCTTGGCTTTTTCTTCGCAAGGGACGAAGTCTACCACCTCAGCAAACTTGTTCGCAAAGGTTGTATCATTTTCCGCCAAATTTATTACTAATTGTCTATTCCAAGAAGGCCTTACGCCTTGGTAGCCGATTTCAATGTTGGTTGCATATTTCGGCCCTTCGCCAACGAGATTATGGGCGATAAACTCTTTGGCATCGACTTGCCAGAACAATTCAGCAATCTGTTCGGCATGAGCCTTGTCATGGCAGTTGAGGTAAACCTTAGCGTTTTGTTTGGCAAAGTGCCTAGCAAGAAATAGTACATATTCACCAAACCCTTCAGCTTTCGCCTGAGGAGAATCGGGAGTGATAATGTAAAACGTCGCGTTTGCCATGCTTGTCTCAGTCTACTTAATCGAGAGATACAAAAAAGGGCCTTACGGCCCTTTTAAACAATGTGAGGATTATTCCTCTGCGTCTTGGCCACTGCGGTTAAGCAAGAATTGGACAAGCATTGAGACTGGACGGCCTGTAGAGCCTTTTGCAGCGCCTGACTTCCACGCAGTACCTGCGATGTCAACGTGCGCCCAGTGGTATTTCTTAGCAAACTTAGATAGGAAACAACCCGCAGTGATAGTACCGCCCGGGCGGCCGCCGATGTTTGCCATATCGGCAAACGGGCTCTTCAGCTGCTCGTGGTACTCGTCTGCCATCGGTAGACGCCATGCACGGTCGCTTGCTTGCTCAGAAGCGTTAACCAGTTCGTGAGATAGAGGATTATGGTTTGAGATAACGCCGCTAATGTGGTGGCCTAGTGCGATAACACAAGCCCCCGTTAGCGTTGCTACATCAACTACACACTCAGGTTCAAAGCGCTCAACGTAAGTCAGCGCATCACACAGTACTAGACGGCCCTCAGCATCAGTGTTTAGCACTTCAACTGTTTGACCTGACATGGTAGTTAGAATGTCACCTGGACGGTAAGCGTTGCTGCCTGGCATGTTTTCGCAGCCTGCTAGAACACCAATAACATTGATTGGTAGGTTCAGCTTAGCTAGCGCTTTCATTGTACCGAATACCGATGCTGCCCCGCACATGTCGTACTTCATCTCATCCATGCCTTCGCCTGGCTTAAGTGAAATACCGCCTGAATCGAAGGTTAGACCTTTACCAACCAGTACAATTGGTTTTGCTTCTGGATCTGGGTTGCCCTTGTACTCCATGATAGACATCATAGATTCGTTTTTAGAGCCACGACCTACTGCTAGGTATGAAGTCATACCTAGTTTTTCCATCTCTTGCTCACCAATGATCTTAGTTGTCACTGTCTCGTAGTCATCCGCTAGGCGACGTGCTTGAGAAGCTAGGTAAGCAGGGTTAGCGATGTTTGGCGGCATGTTGCCAAGGTCTTTCGATGCTTTTACACCAGAAGAGATGGCAAGACCGTGTGCGATCGCTTTCTCGCCAAGGTTTAGCTCACGACGTGTTGGTACGTTGAATACAAGCTTGCGTAGTGGACGACGTGTCTCAGGTTTTTGACTCTTGAATTGATCAAAAGTGTAAAGGCCGTCTTTAGTCGCTTCAACTGCCTGACGTACTTTCCAGTATGTGTCGCGGCCCTTAACGTGCAGTTCAGTTAGGAAACATACTGCTTCCATCGACCCTGTCTCGTTAAGTGTGTTGATGGTCTTTTGAATAATTTCTTTGTACTGGCGCTCGCCTAGCTCACGTTCTTTGCCGCAACCGACGAGCAGAACGCGCTCAGATAGCACTCCTGGTACTTGATGAAGCAGGAGCATTTGCCCCGGTTTACCTTCCAGATCACCGCGACGAAGCAATGAGCTGATATAGCCGTCACTGATTTTATCTAGCTGCTCGGCAACTGGAGAAAGGCGACGTGGCTCGAACACGCCTACCACGATACACGCGCTGCGTTGTTTCTCTGGACTGCCACTTTTTACACTGAACTCCATGCGTACTCCTACATCCTGAAGACAAATAGAACTAAATGTTAGATAATGCCATCTTACTTGTTGATTCCTTACTCGGAACTATCTTTAAATAAGCGTATTAACAGTTAGCCAAAAAATTTAAAAATAAAAGGTTCAACGGGAAACTATAGTGATTCAATTAAAAAAACAAGTTTTGTGTAGGTAATTTCAGCGTGATTATTGTTAGATATTTGATCCGCGAGACACTGAAGAGTCAATTAGCGATATTTTTTATCCTTTTTTTAGTGTTCCTCAGCCAAAAATTGATCCAAGTGCTGGCTGATGCCTCAGATGGTGATATCCCGGCAAGTTTAGTCATGCATTATGTCGCACTGAGCATGCCATCGATGGGATTATTGATGCTGCCGCTGAGTTTATTCTTGGGTATTTTGCTGACATTTGGCCGTTTGTATGCGGAAAGTGAAATTACCGTGATGAATGCGACAGGGATTGGTAACAAATTCCTGATCCGTGCTGCGCTATACCTAGCGGTGATTACCGGTTTAATTGCTGGCTTCAATTCGTTCTACTTTTCGCCATACAGCCAAGATAAGTTGGTGCAGCTTCAAGAAGAAATGGAAGCTGAAAATAGCGTAGACCTGCTGAAGAAGGGCCATTTCCAAGGTACCCCAGATGGTTCTTCGGTGGTGTTTATCGATGATGTCGATGGCAAACAACTTAAACATGTGTTCGTTGCTCAGATGCGACCACGTGATTCCATTTTACCGAGTGTCTCGTTTTCACAGTCTGGTGAAGTGAAAGAACTCAGTGACGGTCGCCAAGTGATTCGTATGTATGATGGTACTCGCTATGAGGGAGTACCAACTCGTGTTGACTACATGGTGACAGATTTTGACCAGTATGAAGGTCTTATCGGTCAGCGAGACGTAAAACGTAAAGGTCGAGACTGGGAAGCTCTGCCGACTCTGGAACTGATGAAAAATCCTGATCCACGCGCTCAAGCTGAGCTGCAGTGGCGAATCTCATTGGTGGTTTGTATTCCACTGCTGACGATGTTGGTGGTGCCATTATCGGCTGTTAACCCTCGTCAGGGACGTTTTGCCAAGATGGGACCAGCGATTTTGATCTACTTAGCGTATTTCTTATCGATCAGTGCGACCAAGTCGGCGTTGGAAGATGGTTCAATACCGGCCATAGTGGGTATGTGGCCAATCAACGCAGCTCTGCTATTGACCGCAATTGGTATTAACTCGATGGACAGTATTACTGTTCGCCGCTTTAAAGATAAACTAAGACAAAGAAAAAATAAGGCAGCGTAAGTCGTGTTTAAAATTCTCGATCTGTATATCGGCAAGACAATCATTGCCACTACTTCTTTAGTTCTGGCGACCTTTGTTGGCCTGTCTGCGATCATCAAATACGTTGAGCAGCTGCGTAAAGTGGGTCAAGGGAGTTACGATTTACTTCAGGCGCTATTTTTCGTGCTACTGAGTATTCCGCGTGATATCGAAATGTTCTTTCCTATGGCGGCTCTATTAGGCGCTCTAATTGGTCTAGGCATGTTAGCGTCAAGTTCTGAACTTGTGGTGATGCAGGCTGCAGGTTTCTCTAAGTTAGATATCGGTCTTTCGGTATTGAAAACTGCGGTTCCGCTAATGATTATGGTAACACTACTTGGTCAATGGGGGGCACCGCAAGCGCAAAAAGCCGCCCGTGATCTACGTTCAATGTCTACCTCAGGTGGCGCGCTGTTATCCGTTAGAACAGGGGTATGGGCGCGAGATGCCAACGACTTTATCTTTATCGGTAAAGTGGAAGGTGACACTATTTATGGTCTGAATATGTGGCGCTTTGATGAGAACAAGCATCTAGAGAGTGTGGTGTATGCTAAACGAGTCGATTACGTATCAGACAACACTTGGACGATGAAAGATGTTCAGTTAACGGAAATGGGGGATGAAATTGAGATTTCCAAGCATACCCTTCCTGAGTACAGTTGGACAACCTCGCTAGCCCCGGACAAGCTTGCAGTTGTGACGGTGAAACCAGAAGAACTGTCATTAGGTGGATTATACAATTATGTCAGCTATCTCAAAGCGTCAGAGCTAGATCCATCTCGTTATGAATTGGCGTTTTGGCGTAAAGTGACTCAGCCGTTCTCTATCGCAGTAATGATGTTGATGGCTCTGTCGTTTATCTTCGGCCCACTGCGTAGCGTGACCATGGGGGCGCGTATTCTTTCTGGTGTGATAGCAGGCTTTACTTTCTATATCTCCAGTGAGTTCTTCGGTCCGTTAAGTTTGGTATATAACATTCCACCTGTGTTTGGTGCGGTGATGCCAAGTATCGTGTTCTTAACCATTGCCTTGATTTTGTTGCGACGAAAACTGTAGCAAGATATCCAATAAAAAACGGCAGCCTAATTAGGTTGCCGTTTTTGTTTAGTTTGCAGTTTGGTTTCTTACGTCTGGGTGCTTAAAGGAGTTTCTTCAAACGATACAGCTCTTCCAGTGCCTGACGTGGGGTCAAATCATCTGGGTCGATATTAGCTAGCGCTTCTTCCACTTCACTTGGCTCTGGAATCAGGCTTAATTGGTTAGCAATATCCACCGCGCTGCTTGGCGCAGACGATACTTCGTTTTGACCGAGTTGTTCAAGCTGAGTCAACTTAGCGCGTGCATTCTTAATCACGCTCTTTGGCACACCAGCTAAGCCGGCCACTGCAAGACCGTAAGATTTGCTCGCCGCACCTTCTTGGACCGCATGCATAAAGGCAATGCTATCACCGTGCTCAACCGCATCTAAGTGAACATTAGCTAAGTGTGGGATCTGATTTGGCAGCTCAGTTAGCTCAAAGTAGTGAGTAGCAAACAAGGTCATTGAACCTAACTCTTTGGCTAACCACTCAGCGCTCGCCCAAGCAAGCGATAAACCATCATAAGTACTGGTACCACGACCGATCTCATCCATTAACACTAAGCTGTTGGCCGTTGCGTTGTGCAGAATATTGGCTGTTTCTGTCATTTCGACCATAAAGGTTGAACGGCCTGAAGCTAAGTCATCTGATGCGCCAATACGAGTGAATATACGATCCACTGAGCCAATCTGAGCTGACTCCGCAGGGACATATGAACCAATATGAGCCATCAGTGCGATAAGTGCTGTTTGACGCATATAGGTTGACTTACCGCCCATGTTTGGACCGGTAATGATCAACATCTTACGCTGTGGATTTAAGTCTATTGGGTTGGCGATAAACGGCTCGTCCATTACTTGCTCAACCACAGGGTGGCGACCTGCTTGAATATGAATACCCGGCTCTTTGGTTAGGTTAGGGCGACAGTAATCAAGGCTATCCGCGCGCTCGGCTAGGTTCTGGAGTACATCAATTTGCGAAACCGCAGAGGCTAGATTTTGCAGTTGCTCCAGATGCGGCAGAAGTATGTCAAACAGCTCTTCCCACAGCTGCTTTTCTAGCGCGAGTGCTTTTGACTTAGAGTTAAGTACTTTATCTTCGTGCTCTTTAAGCTCAGGAATGATGTAACGCTCAGCGTTCTTTAGCGTCTGACGGCGTACATAGTGTGGTGGCACTAAATGGCTTTGACCGCGGCTGACCTGAATAAAGAAACCATGGACATTGTTGTAGCCAACCTTGAGTGAGTCGATGCCGTGACGTTCACGTTCATCTTGCTCCATCTGCTCTAAGTATTCAGTAGCACCGTCAGCCAGTTTACGCCATTCATCTAATTCGGCATTGTAGCCTTCAGCAATGACGCCGCCATCACGAATAACGACTGGTGGGTTGTCTTTGATTGCGCGCTCTAATAGCTCACAAACCTCATTCATAGGTGCGGCATATTGCGCTAACTTGGTTAAGTAAGAGTGGTTGAGCGAGCCCATCAGTTCAGACAGTTCTGGTAACTGCTGCATCGCAAAGCGCAGGCGAGCCATATCGCGTGGGCGAGCACTACGCAGCGCCAAACGTGCCAGAATACGTTCAATATCACCAATCTGCTTAAGTACTGGGTGTAAGTCACCAAACAGTGCTTCATCTTTCAGCTCTGAAATGGCATCAAGGCGGTGATTAAGCGTATCGATGTCGCGCATAGGTTGATGTAGCCAACGCTTTAGCATTCGGCTGCCCATTGCGGTTGCTGTATGATCGAGCACTTCCGCTAGCGTGTTATCAGTGCCGCCGGCGAGATTCTGTGTCAGTTCAAGGTTACGGCGAGTTGCGGCATCAAGAATGACAGAATGATCTTGGCGATCAAACGTCAATGAACGAATGTGGGGGAGGGCGGTACGTTGAGTATCTTTAACGTACTGGATCAAACAGCCTGCAGCACACAAACCAAGTTTGGCATTTTCAACGCCGAAACCAACAAGGTCACGAGTACCAAACTGTT
This sequence comes from Vibrio sp. 2433-A1, assembly GCF_056726085.1. Classification (NCBI taxonomy): domain Bacteria; kingdom Pseudomonadati; phylum Pseudomonadota; class Gammaproteobacteria; order Vibrionales; family Vibrionaceae; genus Vibrio; species Vibrio sp. 2433-A1. The sequence goes on along the minus strand of NZ_JBRESC010000010.1, from coordinate 49,790 downwards.
GGTTCAACTGCTGCTTGGCAGTATCGAGTTCAAATTCCCACACTGGACGCCGGCGATTACCTTTGCGCGCAGACATCAGGTGCACTGGTTCAAAGTCTTCTGGGAACAGCAGTTCGCGTGGAGAAGTACGTTGTAGCTCTGCAGCCATCGCCTCTTCTGTTTCTGGCTCCATAAGTTGGAAGCGACCAGACGTGACATCTAGTGTTGCGTAGCCAAATTTACCGTTATGGTAATAAATCGCCGCGATCAGGTTATCTAAACGCTCTGATAGCAATGCTTCATCGGTCACGGTACCAGGAGTGACAATACGTACCACGGCGCGTTCAACGGGTCCTTTGCTGGTTGCTGGGTCGCCAATTTGTTCACAAATCGCCACCGACTCACCAAGCTGAACCAGCTTTGCTAAATAACCTTCAACCGCGTGGAAAGGTACACCCGCCATCGGGATCGGTTCACCAGCAGAAGCGCCGCGCTTAGTCAATGAAATATCGAGTAATTGAGAGGCGCGTTTGGCATCGTCATAGAAAAGCTCGTAGAAATCGCCCATGCGATAGAACAACATGATGTCGGGGTTCTCTGCTTTTAGCTTGAGGTACTGCTGCATCATGGGAGTATGTTTTTGCTTTTCTTTCTCAGGTAACGCTTTCACAGGCAAAATCTTTCGTTTATTTCTATTGCGGCTTAGGATACGTGAATAGCCAGTGAGCGAAAAGATGCAAAAGGGGATTTGGACATGGAATCACAGCAAAATCAGGCAAAGCAACTCGGAAACTTACTTGAGCAACACCAATTGGTGATGACGACAGCTGAGTCTTGTACTGGTGGCGGTGTTGCTACGGCAATTACAGACATCGCTGGTAGTTCCGCTTGGTTTGACCGCGCGTTTATTACTTACAGCAACGAAGCTAAGATGGAGATGCTTGGTGTCGAATACGATACCCTTGAACAGCATGGTGCAGTGAGTGAACAAACCGTGGTTGAAATGGTGCAAGGCGCTTTGAAGCATTCGCATGCCAATATTGGTGTTTCGATTAGTGGTATTGCCGGCCCTGGAGGTGGAACCGAAGCAAAACCTGTCGGTACAGTTTGTTTTGCTTGGGCAGATAAACAAGGTTGGCAGAAAGTAGCAACGTATTGTTTCTCTGGCGATAGGGCAGAGGTACGAAGTAAGGCGGTAGAGTGTGCACTGACAGTACTGTATGAAGAACTGGTTAGCCGAGATTAAAAACTAACTGGTGAATTTTAAGTTATTAAAAATCAGTTATATATCACTAAAAAGCAAAAAAAAACCATATAGCTATAGACACTGTATGAATCAACAGTATAATGACTTTCATTGATTGTTCAGAGTATACGACTGAACGGAAGAATTTAGATCGATAATCATCAGTACAAGATGAATCATTTGGAGAAAGTGATGGACGAGAACAAACAGAAAGCGCTCGCCGCTGCGCTAGGTCAGATTGAAAAGCAATTCGGTAAAGGTTCAATCATGCGCCTTGGTGACAACCGCGCAATGGACGTAGAAACAATCTCTACTGGTTCACTTTCTCTTGATATCGCCCTAGGTGCTGGTGGCCTTCCGATGGGCCGTATCGTAGAAATCTACGGTCCTGAATCATCGGGTAAAACAACGCTAACTCTTGAGTGTATCGCTGCGGCGCAAAAACAAGGTAAAACTTGTGCGTTTATCGATGCAGAGCACGCACTTGATCCTGTTTACGCGAAGAAGCTTGGTGTTGATATTGATGCACTTCTTGTTTCTCAGCCAGACACGGGTGAGCAAGCTCTTGAAATCTGTGACGCGTTAGCTCGCTCAGGTGCTATCGACGTAATGGTTGTTGACTCGGTTGCTGCTCTAACGCCTAAAGCGGAAATCGAAGGCGAAATGGGCGACAGCCACATGGGTCTTCAAGCGCGTATGCTTTCTCAAGCTATGCGTAAGCTAACAGGTAACCTGAAGCAGTCTAACTGTATGTGTATCTTCATCAACCAAATCCGTATGAAGATTGGTGTGATGTTTGGTAACCCAGAAACAACAACGGGTGGTAACGCACTTAAGTTCTACGCATCGGTTCGTCTTGATATTCGCCGTACTGGTTCAATCAAAGAAGGTGATGAAGTTGTCGGTAACGAAACTCGCATCAAGGTTGTGAAGAACAAGATCGCTGCACCGTTTAAACAAGCTGAAACACAAATTCTATATGGCCAAGGCTTCAACCGTGAAGGTGAGCTAATTGACCTAGGTGTTAAGCACAAGCTAATCGAAAAAGCGGGCGCATGGTATAGCTACAATGGCGATAAGATCGGTCAAGGTAAAGCGAACGCAGGTAAGTTCCTACGTGAGAACACTGAAGCGGCTAAAACTATCGACGCTAAGCTACGTGAAATGCTGCTTTCACCAGCAGAAGTTCAGCCGGATGACGCTGAACTAGGCCAAATGCCAGAGCAAGAAGAGCTATAACACAGCCCTACGAATTTGAAGCCCTGCTTATGCGGGGCTTTGTCGTATTTAGAATATGAGAATTTAATCCGACATGTTCCAAAGAAAACCACCAACACTGTCGAGTAAAGAAGCTGCTATTCAACTGCTCAGTCGCCGCGATCATGGTGAGTATGAGGTGTATCAGAAACTTAGCTTGAAAGGTTATGAGGATGATGCGATTCAAGAAGCGATTAATTTTTGTTTAGATCATAACTACTTAGATGATCTTCGCTACGCTAAGAGCCAAGTGAGACAGCATGTCTATAAAGGACATGGTGAGCGCCGTATTCGCCAAGAGCTCAATCAAAAGCGAGTTTCTGAATCCGTGATTGAAAAAGCGATGGAAGAAGAGCCGCAGGATTGGTTCGAACTGGCCAAAAGTGCTGCAGTGAAGAAATTTAAAGGAATTAAGGCAAAAGACCAAAAAGAGTACGCAAAGCAGGTGCGTTTTCTCCAATATCGCGGTTATAGCTTTGAGCAAATCAGCTATGCACTCAGTTCAGAGAACGAGGATTGAGAGCAAAAACTCCCTTCAATTTGACTATTTAGTTTCAATTCCTCAAGCAAAAAGCTCTTTTACGCAAGAAAACTAGTCGTAGCGCTAACCATGATCTACAATAGCGCAAAATTCTAACACGACTATTTTCAGGAAGAGCTGCATGTACATGAGCACTGATGAGGTTCGTAACGCGTTCCTTAAGTTCTTTGAAAGCAAAGGACACCAAATCGTAGACAGTTCATCGTTGGTTCCACATAACGATCCAACCCTGCTATTCACAAACGCAGGTATGAACCAATTTAAAGATTGCTTCTTAGGCGCCGAAAAGCGTGCCTACACACGAGCAACTACGGCTCAGCGTTGTGTACGTGCAGGTGGTAAACATAACGACCTTGAGAACGTTGGTTTTACAGCTCGTCACCATACTTTCTTCGAAATGCTAGGTAACTTCAGCTTTGGCGATTACTTCAAAGAAGACGCGATTGCTTTTGCGTGGGAATTTCTAACTGAAACGCTACAACTACCAAAAGATCGCCTATTGGTAACAGTATACGAGACAGATGACGAAGCATTCGATATCTGGAACAAGAAAGTAGGCGTTCCTGCTGATCGTATCGTCCGTATCGGCGACAAAGAAGGCGGTAAGCAGTTCGAATCAGATAACTTCTGGACAATGGGTGACACAGGCCCTTGTGGTCCATGTACTGAAATTTTCTACGATCACGGTGAGCACATCTGGGGTGGTCGCCCTGGTACACCAGAAGAAGACGGTGACCGTTTCATCGAGATCTGGAACAACGTATTTATGCAGTTCAACCGTCATGCTGATGGCACGATGGAACCGCTACCTAAGCCTGCTGTTGATACAGGTATGGGTATCGAGCGTATTTCTGCAATCATGCAGGGCGTTCACTCAAACTACGAAATCGATGTATTCCAAAAGCTAATCAAAGCGACAGCAGAGGTTGTTGGTCACGAAGACCTATCAAACCAATCGCTACGCGTTATCGCTGACCACATCCGTTCTTGTTCATTCCTAATCGCTGATGGCGTTATGCCTTCAAACGAAGGTCGCGGTTACGTTCTACGTCGTATTATTCGTCGTGCCGTTCGTCACGGTAACAAGCTAGGTGCACAAGGCGTATTCTTCCACAAGCTTGTCGGCGTATTAGCTGAAGTGATGGGCAGCGCCGCTGACGAACTTAAAAAGCAACAAGCCGTTGTTGAAAAAGTACTTCGTATTGAAGAAGAAAACTTTGGTCGTACATTAGAGCGTGGCATGGTTATCCTCAATGAAGCACTCGATGCACTTGAAGGCAAAGAGCTTGACGGTGAAACAGTATTTAAGCTTTACGATACTTACGGCTTCCCTGCTGACCTAACTAACGACGTTGCTCGTGAGCGTGATTTCACTATCGACGAAGCCGGTTTTGAGAAAGCGATGGAAGAGCAGCGTCAACGTGCTCGTGAAGCAGGCCAATTTGGTACTGACTACAACGCAACGATCAAAACTGAAGCTGAAACTGAATTCTGTGGTTACACTGGCACTCAAGGTAACAGTTATGTCGCTGAAATCTTCATTGAAGGTGAAGTGGCTGAATCTCTATCGGCGGGCGACAAAGCGATCATCATCCTTGGTGAAACACCATTTTATGCAGAATCAGGCGGTCAGTGTGGTGATGCTGGTGTACTTAAAACTGAGTCAGGTCTATTCAAAGTAGAAGATACTCAGAAATTAGGTAACGCAATAGCGCATCACGGTGTTCTAGTGGAAGGTGTGCTAGCGAAAGGTGATGAAGTTGAAGCGGTTGTCGATGCTGAGCGTCGCGCGGCTATCTCTCTAAACCACTCGGCAACGCACTTACTTCACGCAGCTCTGCGCCAAGTTCTTGGTGAGCATGTTGCGCAGAAAGGTTCGCTTGTTAAGCCTGAAAACCTACGTTTTGATTTCTCGAATCTAGAAGCGGTAACGCCAGCGGAACTGAAAGAAGTTGAGCGCCTTGTGAATGCTCAAGTTCGTCGCAACCACGTGATTGAAACGAATATAATGGATATCGAGTCTGCTAAACAGAAAGGTGCAATGGCACTGTTCGGTGAGAAGTACGATGATGAAGTTCGCGTATTGTCTATGGGCGAGTTTTCAACGGAGCTGTGTGGTGGTATCCATGCTTCAAACACGGGTGATATTGGTCTGTTTAAGATTACCTCTGAAGGTGGTATCGCAGCAGGTATCCGTCGTATCGAAGCGGTAACGGGCGAAGCAGCACTGGATGCTATCGAAGAACAACAAGCTAAATTCGAAGAGAAGCTTGTTGAGTCGGCGCAAAAAGCGAAATCTCTAGAGAAGGAGATCCAGAAACTTAAAGACAAGATGGCTGCTGCGGAAAGCGCAAACATCATGGGTAAAGTTCAGGATATCAACGGTACTAAAGTGTTAGTTGCTGCTCTAGAAGGTGCGGATAACAAGAACCTACGTACTATGGTTGATGACATCAAAAACCAAGTAGGTAGTGGTGTGATTCTACTGGCTAACATCAACGACGATAAGATTGGCCTAATTGCTGGCGTAACTAAAGATCTTATTGGCAAAGTGAAAGCGGGCGACCTAGTTAAGATGGTTGCTGAGCAAGTTGGTGGTAAAGGTGGTGGTCGTCCAGACATGGCTCAAGCAGGTGGTACTGATGTTGCTGCACTGCCTGATGCTATTCAGTCTGTGCAACCATGGCTAGAAGAACGCCTATAAATCTAACTTTATAAATATTTACGCTCAATCACTTGTTTGATTGAGCGTAATTTTTTTGTCCTAACCAAGTGGTTTAATTGGCTAATATACCAAGTGCCGATTAAATGACTTGGTTTTTGTTATTACTACTACAGGCAATATTCAACATATTGAATGTGGTTCGAATGAGACTTTGCTCTCGGGAAGGTGAAGACTGGTGAACAAGCCCCTTATCGTGCAAAAGTTTGGCGGAACATCGGTGGGTTCAATTGAAAGAATCCATACGGTTGCTAAACACATCATTAAGGCGAAAGATGATGGTAATCAAGTTGTCGTAGTTGTATCTGCAATGTCTGGTGAAACCAACAGGCTGATGGATCTAGCTAAACAGGTAGATAGTGTTCCTACCGCACGTGAACTTGATGTTTTGCTCTCTGCTGGTGAGCAAGTGTCGATGGCATTGTTGGCAATGGCACTAAATAAAATGGGCTATTCAGCTCGCTCACTTACCGGAGCTCAAGCAAACATTGTGACCGATAACAACCACAATGATGCGACGATTAAACACATTGATACTACCGCGATAAACCAGCTATTAGCGCAAGACCAAATTGTTATTGTGGCGGGCTTTCAAGGTATCAATGAAAATGGGGATATCACTACGTTAGGCAGAGGTGGTTCTGATACCAGTGCTGTCACACTTGCTGGCGCGCTTAACGCGGCAGAGTGTCAAATCTTTACCGATGTCGATGGTATCTATACCTGTGACCCACGTGTTGTTCCTAATGCTCAGAAGTTAGACGTGATTGATTTTCCATCGATGGAAGAGATGGCGCGTAAAGGTGCCAAAGTTTTGCACCTGCCATCGGTTCAGTACGCATGGCAGCATAATGTCCCTCTGCGTGTTCTTTCTACCTTTGATACCGATGGCGGTAGCTTGGTGAAAGGGCAGGAGTGTTTATCCTCAGTGTGCGGTGTCGCGATTCAGCGTGATATGTGCTTGATTCAAATCGAGCCTGACATGCTGTGTGGATTGAAAAAACAGTGTCAGATGTTGGGTGTGACTATCTGGAATGTGATCGAGCATCCAGAATGGATAGGTGTCGTTGTAAAAGGTGATGCTTATTCAAAACTGGAACTGGTTTTCAACGACAAAATCCGTAATAGTGAGACGGTAAGTTTACTGACCGCTGTGGGCCTAAAGGTCGAAGGACTGGTTGAAAGGTCATTTGCTCTGCTCACTGAGCAAGGTATTCATGTCAAACATTATGCGGTGAGTAGTCAGTCACTTATGTTGATTCTGTTACCCGAATGCGTCGACAAAGCGGCTAACATACTGCATGATGCTTACATAACTTCTGCAGAGGCAGTCGATTGCCTGCAAAAACATGCCTTTTTAGGCTAGATTCGAGACATAATTGAGTTTACGAAAATATAACTTTTGTTGGATAATAACCTCGTAGCAAGATAAATCAGAGATTACTCAAGGAGCACAGAATGCTAATTTTAACTCGCCGCGTTGGCGAAACTCTAATGATCGGTGATGAAGTAACAGTAACTGTACTAGGTGTTAAAGGTAACCAAGTACGTATCGGTGTAAATGCACCGAAAGAAGTGTCTGTTCACCGTGAAGAAATTTACATGCGCATTCAGGCAGAGAAAGGTAATGGTAACGTTGCATCTGGCAACTACTAATTACAAAGAGAGGCTGACAGTTTGTCAGCCTTTTTTGTATGTGAACGGTATCTATTTATAGGAAAAAGAGCGAATTAGCATCGCTTTGATTAAATAGCCAACGGTTGAAAGACTTTTTACTATTTTTGCCAAGAAAATGTTTGACATATTTTTGGTAAATCGTAATATGTGCCTCCGCAAGACGGTGAGGTGGCCGAGAGGCTGAAGGCGCTCCCCTGCTAAGGGAGTATACGGCTTGATACCGTATCGAGGGTTCGAATCCCTCCTTCACCGCCATTCTTGCACTTCTTCTTTTGAAGAGCTTTAAAACAACTTTCTTTAGCAAGAAAGCATAGCGCGTCCTTAGCTCAGCTGGATAGAGTACCTGGCTACGAACCAGGCGGTCGGAGGTTCGAATCCTCCAGGACGCGCCATAATTTCCTTACCAGGGAATAAAACGGTGAGGTGGCCGAGAGGCTGAAGGCGCTCCCCTGCTAAGGGAGTATACGGCTTGATACCGTATCGAGGGTTCGAATCCCTCCCTCACCGCCATTAATTGGCCAATGGTCAATTTTTTTTGTTTTTAAGGCTATTTAATTTTAAGAAGAATATAAAGTGTGATATGCTTCGCACTTCTCGTTTTTCGAGAACATTGCGCGTCCTTAGCTCAGCTGGATAGAGTACCTGGCTACGAACCAGGCGGTCGGAGGTTCGAATCCTCCAGGACGCGCCACTCTTTAGGTTTTCTTTATATAAATAGAAATCCTGATATTGATGAACTTCGATATCAAAATTTGCGCGTCCTTAGCTCAGCTGGATAGAGTACCTGGCTACGAACCAGGCGGTCGGAGGTTCGAATCCTCCAGGACGCGCCACTCTTTAGGTTTTCTTTGTATAAATAGAGATCCTGATATTGACCAAGTTGATATCGAAAACTGCGCGTCCTTAGCTCAGCTGGATAGAGTACCTGGCTACGAACCAGGCGGTCGGAGGTTCGAATCCTCCAGGACGCGCCACTCTTTAGGTTTTCTTTGTATAACATAGAGACCCTGATATTGACTCAAGTTGATATCGAAAACTGCGCGTCCTTAGCTCAGCTGGATAGAGTACCTGGCTACGAACCAGGCGGTCGGAGGTTCGAATCCTCCAGGACGCGCCACTCTTTAGGGTTTCATTTACATAAATGGCAATCCTGATATTGACCCAAGTTGATATCAAAAACCGTGCGTCCTTAGCTCAGCTGGATAGAGTACCTGGCTACGAACCAGGCGGTCGGAGGTTCGAATCCTCCAGGACGCGCCACTTATTAAAAAGCCCTGCTAGAAATAGCAGGGCTTTTTACATTCTAGTAACATAATTTGAACATCTTCAATTCAAGTTACTGTTTAATAAAGTGATTTCAGATATCATTTATTCTTCTTACACTTAGCACTTATTGATCAAAGTAATGTATTAAAACTCGCAGTTATTTATGCTTAATAGATCAAATATTGCAGATTTATGTGATTTCCGTGTCGAATAATTCCCTAGATTTGTGCTTTATCCTCAATAGCTCCTTAAACAAAATTGACAAAGTTTAACCAATCGAGATAATTCTAAGCCTATTGTCAGGATTATATTGAATGTTCTGACAACAAAAACACTCACTTTTGTGGGTAACGTTAGTGCTTTGCCGTGATAAAACATGAAGTTTTTAGCAAAATACCTAATGTCGTTGTCAGGATGACAAAGAAAGGATGCAAAAATGGATAATATTGGAAGCCTGCTAGTAGACGCTGCAACCCTGATGCTAACAGGGATGATTGTAGTGTTTATATTCCTCACTATTCTTGTCTATCTCGTTCGGCTCATGTCAAAACTGGTACCTGAAGAAGTACCTGCGCCGATCGCTACACCAAATCAAAATAATAAAGTTCAATCACCTTCATCTGCTGTTAGCCCAAATGTCGTGGCGGCAATCTCTGCCGCGGTACATCAGTACCGTACCTCGACAGCTAAGTAGTACTTGTAAGGATTAAAAGGAGTTAATGAGCATGTCTAAACCACTAGCTTTAACGGACGTGGTCCTTCGTGACGCCCATCAATCGCTATTTGCGACTCGTATGCGTCTTGAGGATATGTTACCTATCGCAGAGGAACTGGATAAGGTCGGTTACTGGTCTCTAGAAACATGGGGCGGAGCAACATTTGATGCGTGTATTCGATTCTTGGGTGAGGACCCATGGGAGCGTCTACGTGCATTAAAGAAAGCAATGCCAAACACACCAATGCAAATGCTACTTCGTGGCCAGAACCTATTAGGTTACCGCCACTATGCTGATGATGTGGTTGAAAAATTCGTTGAGCGTGCTCACGCCAACGGTATGGATGTTTTCCGTATTTTTGATGCGATGAACGATGTACGTAACTTTGAGAAAGCGGTTAAAGCGACAGTTGATGTTGGCGCGCATGCTCAAGGTACGCTGTCTTACACCACCAGTCCGGTACATAACACTGACACATGGGTTGATTTAGCGAAGCGTCTTGAAGACTTAGGCTGTCACTCACTATGTATTAAAGATATGTCAGGTTTACTTAAGCCTTACGAAGCGGAAGATCTTATCTCGCGTATCAAAGCGTCGTGTGATGTTCCACTTGCACTGCACTGCCACGCAACAACTGGTCTTTCTACAGCTACCGCAGTGAAAGCGGTTGAGGCGGGTGTCGATATTCTTGATACCGCTATCTCATCAATGAGCTGTACTTATGGTCACACGCCAACGGAAACGGTCGTCGCAATGCTGCAAGGTACTGAGCGTGATACCAACCTTAAACTCGACCAAATTGAGCCTATTGCCGCATACTTCCGCGAAGTACGTAAGAAGTACGCTAAGTTTGAAGGTCAATTAAAAGGCGTCGATTCACGTATCTTGATCGCACAAGTACCTGGCGGAATGCTTACTAACATGGAAGGTCAGCTTAAAGAGCAAGGCGCAGCGGATCGCATTGACGAAGTACTCGAAGAGATCCCTCGCGTACGTGAAGATCTCGGCTTCATCCCTCTTGTGACTCCAACGTCACAGATCGTCGGTACTCAAGCGGTTATTAACGTGCTAACGGGTGAGCGTTATAAGAGCATCACTAAAGAGACTGCTGGTGTTCTAAAAGGCGAGTATGGCGCAGCACCTGCACAAGTGAACGAAGCACTGCAAGCGAAAGTACTCGATGGTTCAGAGGCGATTACTTGTCGCCCAGCCGATCTATTAGATTCAGAACTTGATTCGTTGACGGATGATTTACTAGCAAAAGCGAAAGAACAAGGTATCTCTCTGGCAGAGGATACGGTTGATGATGTTCTGACCTACGCTTTATTCCCACAGGTTGGCCTAAAGTTCCTGAAGAACCGTCATAACCCTGAAGCATTCGAACCAGCTCCTGGTAAAGAGGAAGTAGTTCCAACCGCGCCACAAGCTCAGCCAGCGCAAGGTGGCATTGAGGCATACAGCGTTAAAGTTGATGGTCAGGTTTACGATGTCGAAGTAGGCCCTCAAGGTCAACTAACCTCGGTTGCGGCAACAGCTGCCGCGCCTCAAGCTGCAGCGCCTGCTGCACCAACAGGTAACTCTGAAATGGTTCCTGCCCCTCTTGCTGGTAACATTTTTAAAGTGAATGTTCAAAGTGGTGCTGAAGTTGCGGAAGGCGATGTATTACTTATTCTTGAAGCGATGAAGATGGAAACCGAAGTACGAGCAGCCAGAGGTGGTATTGTTCAAGATCTTCACGTCAAAGAAGGTGATTCTGTGACGGTTGGCGCTCCACTGCTTAGTCTGGCGTAAGGGGCGATCATGGAAGGATTAATGATCTTATGGTCAGAGACAGGGATCGCTAACTTCGAGTTTGGCCAAATCTGTATGATCTTGGTTGGTTGTACCTTGCTATTTTTGGCGATCAGAAAGGGCTTTGAGCCGTTACTGCTATTGCCAATTGGCTTTGGAGCGATCTTAGCGAATATACCTAATGCAGGTTTCACTGACGAAGGTGGTTTACTCTACTACGTTTACTACATAGGAATTGAATCTGGGATTTTCCCACTGCTGATCTTCTTAGGTGTAGGGGCGATGACTGACTTTGGTGCACTTATCGCTAACCCGAAAACCTTATGGCTAGGAGCGGCAGCTCAGTTCGGTATTTTCGCCACACTGTTTGGCGCGATCTTACTTAACTATGTGCCGGGTATGGAATTTAGCATGCCTGATGCAGCATCGATTGCGATTATCGGTGGTGCAGATGGCCCAACAGCTATCTTCTTAGCAAGTCAGTTATCACCGGATTTACTTGGCGCGATTGCGGTTGCGGCATACAGCTACATGGCTTTGGTGCCGATCATTCAGCCACCGATCATGAACGCACTGACAACGCCGGAAGAGCGTAAGATCAAAATGGCTCAGTTGCGTCATGTCGGTAAAGGCGAAAAGATTCTCTTCCCACTTGCCGTATTGCTGATGACGATCTTGTTCCTACCGTCGGCAACGCCACTTGTCGGAATGTTCTGTTTAGGTAACTTGATGCGTGAAGCTGGTGTTGTGGATCGTTTATCGAAAACTGCGCAAAATGAGCTGATCAATATCGTGACCATTTTTCTCGGTCTTGGTGTTGGATCTAAGCTGCAAGCAGAAGAGTTCTTAAACGTAGAAACGCTCGGTATTTTGGCTTTGGGTGCGGTGGCCTTCAGTATCGGTACTGCTGGCGGTGTGCTAATGGCTAAGCTGCTTAACAAGTTCTCGAAAGAAGACATTAACCCACTTATTGGTGCAGCAGGGGTTTCTGCGGTACCGATGGCGGCGCGCGTAGTAAACAAAGTTGGTCTTGAGGCGAATCCGCAAAACTTCTTGCTTATGCACGCGATGGGTCCTAATGTTGCGGGTGTTCTTGGTTCTGCGGTAGCCGCTGGTATCTTGTTAGCACTTGTAGGTTAATGCAAGTTGGTGTTAATTAATGGTCAAATTGAGAGCAAGTGGTTAACTTGCCGTCAATAAATGGTATATATTCAAAGGGATGCTTTCGCATCCCTTTTTTGTATCGGTAGGGAATAAAAGAAATGGAAAACAAACAAATTGCTATCTCTAAGTTCGGAGACCCAGAAGTTCTCGTTGTTCAAGCTTCTTCAATGCCAGAGCCTAAATCAGGGGAAGTATTAGTCAAAGTCCACTTTGCTGGTGTGAATCCTATCGATGTCAAAACGCGGGCTGGTCTTGGCTGGGCCGCTTCGGAAAACAAAGATAACCTCCCTTGGGTGCCAGGGTATGATATTTCAGGAGAGGTAGTAACGCTTGGTCAAGGTGCAGAACGATTCAGTGTGGGCGACAATGTCGCAGGCTTTATCGGTTTTCCATTAGCTGGTGGAGGCTATAGTCAGTATATAGCGATACCGGAAAGTACACTCAGCTTGGTACCTAGCTCTATTACTCTTGAAGCGGCCGCTGCACTTCCTCTTGCTGGTCAAACGGCGCTACAAGCATTAGACAAAGCGGGCGTTAATGAAGGGGATCGCGTGCTGATTTTAGCAGGTGCTGGCGGCGTCGGTCATATCGCAATCCAAGTGGCAGTGGCCGCTAAAGCGGAAGTGTTTACGACATGCAGTGAAGCGAACTTAGATTACATGGCGACATTAGGTGCACATGCCGTGAACTACCAATTTGCGCCAGTTTCAGAACGTGTTGAAGACGCCGATGTACTGATTGACTTAGTGGGTGGTGATGCCGCACTTGATGCACTCAAATGCTTGAAAGATAGTGGTAAAGTTGTCACTGTACCGACCCTAAGTGCTGAGCTGATTTGTGAAAAGGCCAAAATGCTTGGCTTTGAAGCATCAGGTATGTTAGTTGATCCGAACCCGGAACAGCTGGATGCACTGCTGTACATGGTCAGTGTTGGGTTAGTGAAAACTGAAATCCAACAGGTATTTGCCATGAGTGAGGTGAGCGAAGCTCATCGACAAATTGAAACGGGACACACGAGAGGCAAAATCTTGCTTGATATGCAATGCTAGAAGCGTTTAACAGCGCTTTTGAATCCTTCGCTTTATGGTTTTCTGATTCAGCGCTTTGGGTGCTGTTTTTTAGTGGTTTCCTGAGTGCTACCTTTTTGCCCGGCGGTTCCGAAGCAGGTTTAATCGCGACCCTCAGCTTAAACCAATATTCCATTTCTATGATCATTTTAGTCACCACCTTAGGTAATACCTTAGGTGGCTTGACCAACTATTGGCTAGGCTTGTGGTTACCAAATCGAACTCAAAATGAAAAACATGGTCATAAAGCTCTACAGTGGCTCAATAAATACGGTTATTGGTCTTTAATTTTTAGTTGGTTGCCTGTGATAGGCGACCCGTTATGCTTAGCTGCTGGTTGGCTGCGCATGCGCTTTTGGCCATGTTTTTGGTTGATCTCAATAGGCAAAGCGCTGCGATATAGCGCTTTAGCAGCAATTTTTTACGGATTCTTTTAAGGGGATGTCATGAGAAAGATTTGGCTTGGTGCATTTTCTCTTGTCGCACTTTATGGTTGTGCTTCGAATAACCTACCTTCAGTTCCATTCTTTTCCTCTCTACCGGATGGCGTGACACTTGTTGAAGAAGTGGATGCTCAGCCTGGTAAGGCGATGATTCCATATTCTAAGTATGAGTTGGACAATGGCTTAACCGTTATCCTATCTCCCGATCACTCTGATCCTTTGGTTCATGTGGATGTGACTTATCACGTCGGTTCTGCTCGTGAGCAAGTCGGCAAATCAGGTTTTGCCCACTTCTTTGAACATATGATGTTTCAAGGCAGTGAAAACGTGGGGGATCAGCAACACTTCAAGATCATCACTGAAGCTGGCGGTACGTTAAATGGTACCACGAATCGTGATCGCACTAATTACTTTGAAACCGTGCCGTCGAATCAGCTAGAGAAAATGCTCTGGTTAGAGTCTGATCGGATGGGCTTTTTACTCGATGCGGTTTCACAGCGTAAGTTTGAGATTCAGCGTGATACGGTCAAAAACGAACGTGCTCAGAACTACGATAATCGCCCTTACGGTTTGATGTGGGAAAAAATGGGTGAAGCGATGTACCCGGAAGGTCATCCATACTCGTGGCAAACCATTGGTTACGTAGATGATCTTGATCGTGTTGATGTGAACGATCTAAAAGCTTTCTTCTTACGCTGGTACGGGCCAAATAATGCGGTATTGACCATCGGTGGTGATATCGACACCAAACAAACTTTGGAATGGGTGAATAAATACTTTGGTTCGATTCCAGCCGGTCCTGAGGTTGAGCAAGCGCCAAAACAACCGGTGAGTTTATCTGAAGATCGCTACGTAACACTTGAAGACCGTATTCAACAACCAATGTTAATGATTGGCTGGCCAACTAAATATAACGGTGCAGAAGAGCAAGCGTCACTAAATGCCTTAGCCAATGTATTGGGTAGTGGTGCTAACAGCTTGCTCTATCAAAAACTTGTTAAGACCCAGAAAGCAGTCGATGCGGGTGCATACCAAGATTGTGCCGAGCTGTCATGTACCTTCTACGTTTACGCTATGGCGCCATCTGGTGAAAAAGGGGCATTAAAACCGCTCTATCAAGAGTTGATGCAGACCTTAGCTGAATTTGAGACGAAAGGGGTGGATGACAAGCGACTTGAGCAGATCACAGGTATGGCCGAAGCCAATGCAGTGTTCGCCTTGCAAAG
Organism: Vibrio sp. 2433-A1; assembly: GCF_056726085.1. Classification (NCBI taxonomy): domain Bacteria; kingdom Pseudomonadati; phylum Pseudomonadota; class Gammaproteobacteria; order Vibrionales; family Vibrionaceae; genus Vibrio; species Vibrio sp. 2433-A1. Next base: position 34,695 of record NZ_JBRESC010000010.1, on the reverse strand, counting down.
TGTGCGTGGCAAAGTGTCCCAGTTGGCATCGAATGAAACCTTCTTTAATACACCAGATCGAATTCAGTCCCAGTTAAAGCAGATTCGCTCTGTTACCCCTGAGTCTGTCATGGATGCCTATAAAACCTACGTCAATGGCCATCATAAAGTAGTGCTAAGTGTAGTACCTGTTGGCAAAGCAAAGCTAGCCGCAGCGCCTGCCAATTTTGTTACGCCACCAAGAACATTGCCTGAATACCAGAAAATAACCGATGACCAGTTAGCGTATCGTAAAGCAAGCGATGATTTTGACCGCTCAGTAATGCCAGAAGTTGCGGAAGGGGTGAAAGCGCAGATGCCAGATCTCTATCGCTTATATTTCGACAATGGTGCGGAGTTACTTGGAACCGTAAGTTCTGAAACGCCAACTGTGCAGTTAGAGATCAGTTTCCCAGCCGGTGAGCGGTATGTGCAGAGTGGCAAAGAAGGCTTAGCGCACCTGACAGCTGCGATGATGCAAGAGGCGACGTTGGATTCATCGCTAGAAGAGCTTGAAGCTAAGCTAAATAAACTTGGTAGTAGTATTTCAATCAATGCCGGTAACTACACCACCAGTATTTCAGTCTCAAGCTTAGAGAAAAATCTCACTGAGACTTTAACGCTGGTTGAAGAAATACTATTCAAGCCAGCTTTCCTAGAACAAGATTTTGAGAGAATTCAAAAACAGATGTTGGAAGGCTTAGTCTATCAGCATCAAGAACCTAGTTGGTTAGCCTCTCAGGCGACACGTCAAGTACTCTTCTCAGGCTCTGTTTATCAGCGTCCAACGGATGGTACAGAAGCCTCAGTTGCTAAGTTGACGCTTGATGATGTTAAAGCTTTTTACAAACAGCATTACACACCTCAAGGTGCACAAATTGTTGTTGTTGGTGACATCTCTAAGCGCCAAATTAAACAAGAACTGGCCTTTATCGATCGTTGGCATGGTGAAGTCGCACCATTACTAAGACCTCAATTGGTTAAGCCGCTTACTCAGCAGAAGATTTTCCTCATCGACAAACCGGGAGCTCCGCAGAGTGTTGTGCGTATGGTGCGTCAAGGTCTGCCTTTTGATGCTACCGGTGAAGTGTACCTAACGCAGTTAGCCAATTTTAATCTAGCGGGCAACTTCAATAGCCGTATCAACCAAAACCTCAGAGAGGACAAAGGCTACACTTATGGTGCGAGAGGTTACTTAGCGTCAAATAGAGAGGTGGGAACGATCGTTTACTCAGCTCAGGTCCGAGCAGACTCAACGGTTCCATCGATTATCGAGATGAAAAAAGAGCTAGAGAAATACAGTGAACAAGGCATGACTGACAATGAAATGAAATTTTTACGCTTAGCGGTCGGTCAACAAGATGCACTAAAATATGAAACGCCTTCACAGAAAGCAGGGCTACTTAATAGTATTTTATCGTACAGCTTGGATGAAGATTACTTGAAGCAACGAAATGAGATCGTTGAATCAGTCAAAAAGCAGACTCTTGATGAGTTAGCAAACAAGTGGTTTAACCCTGACGACTACCAAATTATCGTGGTAGGGGATAAGAAAACGCTGAAACCACAACTAGAAAGTTTGCATATTCCGATAGAAGAGCTTGAAATCATCCGTTAGAGTACACATAACATAGTGCATGCGAAAGGGTGATAACGCTCACCCTTTATAAAATTTTGTATAGCCAGTTTGGTATCACTACCAAACCATTGATATAAGCGAACCTCATTTTGACTGAATTTGCTGCGCGACTTGAGCGAGTTGCACAAAACCCAGAAGTATTTAAGAGTTTTGGACGTGGTGTCGAGCGCGAGACGCTGCGCTACCAACAAGATGGTCACCTCGCTACTACTCCTCATCCAAGTGAGCTAGGTTCAGCTTATGCCAATAACTGGATAACGACAGACTTCTCTGAATCTCTATTGGAATTTATCACGCCAGTTTCGACAGACATTTCGACGCTTACAGCACAACTAGAAGATATTCACCACTTCACTCAAACTAAGTTAGGTGAAGAGAAAATGTGGCCGCTTTCGATGCCGTGTTTTGTCGGTGATGAAGATGACATCAACTTAGCGCAATATGGCTCGTCAAACTCAGGCAAGATGAAAACTCTGTACCGTGAAGGCCTAAAAAGACGTTACGGCAGTTTGATGCAAATTATTTCTGGTGTTCATTTCAACTTCTCATTCCCAGAAACGTTTTGGGACCAGTTGTTTGGTGAGCAATCAGAACAACAGCGTCAGGACAGTAAGTCAGAGGCTTACTTTGGCTTGATCCGAAACTATTACCGTTTCGGCTGGTTAATCCCGTACTTCTTCGGTGCTTCACCTGCGTTATGTTCGTCGTTCATTCAAGGACGAGAAACTGCGCTGCCGTTTGAAAAAATAGGTGGAACTCTATTCTTACCCAATGCGACCTCATTACGTATGAGTGATTTAGGCTATACCAACAGCGCGCAAAGCTCGTTGAAAATTGGTTTTAATAGCTTAGATGAGTATCTCGATGGTCTGAACGCGGCGATTCGCACGCCATCAGAAGAATTTGCAGAGATTGGCGTTAAGGTTGGTGACGAGTACCGTCAGCTAAACAGCAATGTACTGCAGATTGAAAATGAGCTGTATGCGCCTATTCGTCCTAAACGAGTAGCCAAATCAGGTGAAAAGCCATCGGAAGCATTGGCACGTGGTGGTGTTGAGTACATCGAAGTTCGCTCACTTGACGTTAACCCATACAGCTCGGTTGGTATTGATGAAGACCAAGTTCGCTTCTTGGACCTATTCTTAGCATGGGCTGCACTGACTGACTCCGAACCTATGGATTACTGTGAGCAGGCATGTTGGCGTGAGAACTGGAATAAAGTCATTGCAGAAGGTCGTAAGCCTGGTTTAGAGCTACAAATTGGCTGCCGCGGTGAAGTGCTGTCACTGCAAAACTGGGCTAAGCGTGTATTTGTCGAACTGGTGCAGATTGCAGAGCTAATGGATGCAACGAATAGCGGTGATGAATATCAAGCAGTATGCTTTAAATTACTGTCGTGGATTGATAATCCAGAGTTGACTATCTCTGGTCAGCTATTGGCAGATACCAAACAGCATGGTGGTCTAGGTAAAGTGGGTTGTGCGTTTGGTAAGCAGTACCGCAATCAGCATTTAGATCATCAGTATCGAGTCTACAGTGAGCAAGAAATGGAACAGGAAGTGGAACGCTCTCGTATTGCTCAACAGCAAGTGGAAGAAGCAGACCAGTCAAGCTTTGATGAGTTTCTGACTGACTACTTTGCATATTTGAAAGCGTAGGTTTAGCGTGAAAAAGCTTTTTCTCCCTATCGTTGGTGCTATCGTTTTGAGTGGCTGTGCGACAGCTCCGCCGAAAAATCAATCCAACCTGTGCGAAATATTTCGTGAGAAACCGAGTTGGTATGACGATGCGCTAGATATGCAAGAGGAGTGGGGAACGCCCATTCAAGTAGCGATGGCTTTTGTTAAACAGGAAAGTAGCTATCGCCACGATGCCAGGCCTCCCAAGGATTACCTATTAGGCTTTATTCCTTGGGGGCGTGTCAGCAGTGCTTATGGATATGCACAAGCCCAAGACCCTGCATGGGATGACTTTCAGAATGCAACAGGACATAGCGGTTCACGGACTGATTTTGCCGATGCGTTAATGTTTATTGGTTGGTATACCCATGAGACGCAAAAACAGCTTGGTGTTTCCAAGTGGGATTCCTACAATCAATATTTGGCTTACCACGAAGGACGTGGTGGTTTTAAAAGAAAAAGTTACCAAGCTAAACCGTCGTTGATTAAAGTCGCACGTCGTGTTGAACAGCAGGCAAAAGATTATGGTTGGCAACTTAAACAGTGCCGACAAGAATTAGAAGACAATCGAAGCTGGTTCTTTTAAGAGCAGTTAATATGGAGAAGGACAATGCCGTTATTAGATAGTTTTACCGTAGATCACACACGTATGAATGCACCAGCTGTACGTGTGGCGAAAACCATGACCACCCCGAATGGCGATACGATTACGGTATTTGACCTGCGTTTTACTGCGCCAAATAAAGATATTCTGTCTGAGAAAGGCATTCATACACTAGAGCACCTATACGCTGGCTTTATGCGTAACCACCTAAATGGTGAGAGTGTTGAGATCATCGATATCTCGCCAATGGGCTGTCGTACTGGTTTCTACATGAGCCTGATTGGCACGCCACAAGAACAGCAAGTCGCTGATGCTTGGTTAGCAGCAATGCAAGACGTATTGAAAGTTGAAAGCCAGAACAAAATCCCTGAGCTGAATGAGTACCAATGTGGTACCGCAGCAATGCACTCTCTTGATGAGGCGAAGCAGATTGCTGAAGCAATTCTAAAGGCTGGTATTTCGGTTAATAAAAACGATGAGCTAGCACTACCAGAATCAATGCTAAATGAGCTTAAAGTCGACTAATTGAACATTGGCTTGATAGAAATATAAAAGGAAGGCACTGGCCTTCCTTTTTTGTATCACTCTAGAATGTATCTAGTTTGCTTTAGGTAATACCACTACCTGAGTCTTAGCCCAAATATCGTGGAAGCCGCGTTTTTGAGGGTCAAGCGGTACAGTAAAGTTTGCTAAACCAAAGCCTGAAGTACCAATACGAATCAAAGCTTGAGTAACAGAAACCGCAGTTCCATCATTACTTCGTAGGTGCAGTTTCCAAGCACGCATGCCAAGAGTTTGCCCTGCACGAGTCCAGAAGAAAACAAAGAAATAGATCCAGACAAACGCTAAGTAAGCCGTGTATACCGGACTCCAAATAGGGTGGTTAGTTAGAAAATCGCTGACATCAGCGTAGCCGCCAACATCGAAAATCCCCATTGCCATTAGTGCATGCAGAATAGCAATAATGATACCTGCTGCCATCATCTCAACTGCGATGATAATTAGCCCATCATAAAAGAGTGCTCCCAGACGGCGAAATAGCCCTGCTGGTGGCAAAGTGTCAGTTGTTGACATAAAACCCACTTACCAAAATAAAATAAGGCGAAAGAATAAAGCTTCAGTCTGGATCTGAAAAGAGAGCTTGCGCACAGCTTATCAATTTGTGGCGATTTTATCGGCAAACAGCAAGCAATTCAGTCTTTTGCACTTGCACGAATCATCGGCATACGTATAATGCCAGACATCGACAGGCTAATGCCTCGAGATAATGCCGGTATGGTGAAATTGGTATACACGACGGATTCAAAAATTAGTCTAAGTTGCTAATTTACAAAGAATTTTATGAAAAGCCTCGATTTTTATCGAGGCTTTTCTGCTTTCAGAACATGTGAAATGTTAGCCCTTCATCACACTTCTAATAATCCCTTCTTATTTTCTCTCCCTGCCCCTTTACGGACAACTTCCTGTTCAACTCAGACATAGAACAGCAAAAACAGAACCTAAGCTTTACTGGTCACTACGGTCAATTTGGTAAGCCGAAAAGCGTTGGGGAATTTCTAGTTTGGAATATCTTCAAGACTCGATGGTTAGATACCAAAGACCGTAAAATCGAAAAGTTACTGTTACGCTACGGTCAAATGCTACAAAAACAGAACCGTGTACACTTTCAATGGATACATGTTTGTTGTGGTCTGGTTTTTTATTGTGTTGATTTTTTGTTTCTAATGAAATTTGAGACATATATAAATACTTTAGTTAATTACTGAGGTATTCATATGAGTAAGCTCTTCAAATTTACCCCAAGCAAACTAAACAACATCCCACCTCATGATCGACGATCTAAATCTACCAACAATGAAGTCTCCGATACCGAAGTTCAGGGCTTGAAATTGCTTATAGGCAAATCCGGAAGGAAACGCTTCTTATTAAGATTTGTGTCGCCAATCACCAAGAAAAAATCCAGCATTGCACTCGGTCAGTGGCCCGATATCGATTTGCCCACCGTTCGAAATAAAGCTCGCAAGTTAAAGGTACAAATTGCCGATGGGATTGATCCGAAACTTGAACGCGATAAAAAGGTCGAAAACCAAGTACCGACCTTGTACGATTTCTTCCACGATACCTTTATTGTTTCGAAGAAAAGCAAAGGCAAGAAAACATGGCGTGATGATATCGCTAGATTTGAGCACTGGAAGCACCTACATACGAAGCCTATCGATAAGATAACTGGTGTCCATCTTCATCAAGTTCAAGCAAAGCTATTAGCAACGGAGTATCGCCCCGGTAAGAAGTACGCAGCAGCCACGGTCGATCGTACTATTGCCTTGATGAAAACCATCCTAAAGGAAGCATACTGCCTTTTAGACATACCCTATATCGGCGATAAGGTGTCACTTATCAATCCAGACAACATGCGAACTCGCTATCTCACTATGGAAGAGACAGCCGCAGTGATACGTGCATCACGAGATTATTATTGTCGTGTGACTGGAAATTTCATTTCTCTGCTTTTCCTTACGGGATGTCGAGATTCTGAATTACGTACGATTAAGTGGCGAAATATTAGCCTGATTGATAAGACCATGTTCGTTCCAGACACAAAGAACGGCTCCAGCATGACTGTACCGCTGACTCCATTTATGGTCGAACTGTTCAGGGAGCTCTTAAACATGCGGAAGAAAGGAAATCCTTATGTGTTCTATGGACGTAACGAGGGGAGTTATATCTCACAACCGCGAAATGCTTTTGCTCGGATTAAGGAACGAGCAGGTATCAAGAATCCTCATGAAGTTTGCTTTCACGTGGCGCGTCATAGCTTTGCTACAAACTTGATAGAGAACGGTGTTGATGTTCTTACTGTGCAACGTTTAATGAATCATAAAGACCTGAGTAGTACCCAAAGGTATGTAAAACATTCCCAGCAAAAGCTACTCAACAGCTCGGATACTTTATCTTCTGTACTGAAAGAACAGGCACCAAGACTAGCACACCGCATCAGTTAGATAGTTTTAACCTCAAAATCAAACATATATAAAAATTACGTATATGCCCCTACTAGCGAGAGCTGGTAGGGGCTTTTTCGTATCTGGAATAAAGGGAAATACATGCAAGTAATAAAAACTTTTACAGAGCTAATGGGGTTGCGTTTGCCTAGTTCAGATAAGGCTAATCTCATTACACATTTGACTGAATCGACAGATGGAGATTTACATGAGTTGGAGAAAAGTTGGGACGAAATAGGCATCACTCTGATTTTGTTCGATGAGAGCGATACCAATCAAGACCTAGAAGATATAGATGAACAAACCAAGCTCTTAATTGATTTCGTCACTGTTCACCCTGAGTACGTGCTACTTATCGGCTCTATGGTCATAGCGTTAGGTGTACTTAACGACCAAGGCTCAGGCTGTTACCTAGCCGGGCATTCTACCTCTCAACTTCATCCAATCCAGAGGCTACTCGCTCACGTTGATAGCTAGTCGTCACTCACGCAGCAATATTTCACATTATCACCGACAGGAGAATATCTATGACCCAACGCAAAGTAGACCCAGACTTCCCTAATACTGGCACTCAAGATGAGCAGCATCAAGAGATTAATCATTTCGAACAAATAGTACTTTCAGGAGCGGCACCGAAGTTAGCAGGTAATGGGAAGGTGCTTTATGAAGTTGCACTTCATAATGAAGAAAAACAGCTCTACTTCAGGATTACAGGGCAGGAAGGTGGTGCAGGACTTCATTCAAAAGAATGGCTATCCGTTACAGCAATGCTTGAACTGATAGAAGCTCAGAAAGATAAACCGTGGAAGAGTTCACTGTACAAGCAGATTTTCAGTGGCGGCTCGGCAAACAACCACTCGTTCTGTTCTGTGATAATCCGGGACTTAGGATTAGCATCAAAAACGGATTCATCACGCTATTTACATGTGCTTTCAACAGACTTCGAGGAGAAGAAAAGCGCATTACTGGCACTCGCCAAATCTCAAGCCATATCTAAGAAAAAATAACCCTACCAGACAGTAAGACGACAGAAGAAATCCGCTAGGTCGATGAGCTTTAACTTGTTTACTTCATCGAGTGATTACCACTAAAGAACGATGAGTAACACGGTCAGTGCTGATATCACAACTCGACGGATTTCAAATTTCTTGGGTTATCAGTGGAGGGGAGAGGAAAACTACTTCGAACCTAGCCATTTCGCAATTTTCATACCTCGTTCTTAGTAAGAGCGTACACCTAACAACTTAAAAGAGATTTTATAATGAACTTAGCACTTCAGTTTGATGTTGAGCGCTTTTTGCTACCTATATCAACTAGCCTTCAAGATGCTCTAAACCGAGTGATCACCGAATCAGGTAAATGGACACCCATGATCCAATCGGTCGTCTTTTCTTTCCGTCAGAAATCTTACAGCCCAGAGAATGGAGGATATCACCCTGTCGAGATCCGTATCACTAGACTTAATGACCAATGGGTTTTCGATTACATCACTGACTTTAGTTACTGTGGATTGATGCCTGAACTTGAGAAAGAAATCGACTTTGACTTTGGTCATGGAGTAACTTATATCCGATACATGGGTGAAGTTCCCATTACTGAATCTAGTGTCACTGAGTTCTATTCACTATGGGAAACCAACTTTCTCAGCTACGTGGAAATGGGGGCTTTTGATGAGATAAAAGCCACGGTGGATTCGTCCATCTAATTTGGTTGGTCTATACCGAGCTTTTGACATTATCGGCTCCCATTACTTGTTGAGTTAAAGTGGAACTTGTCACTGGGATCTATAGTGACAAGTTCAATTCATATTTCTGTTATACAGTTATCATACCCAGTAGATAGCCAATGGTGGCGAAGCTTAATCAATTAGCGATACCACCTAGGTAAAGATACGGACTGGACTGAGTGATTTGGAGCAGAGTTCGTGCATCAGAAATCATAGATATACCCATTTAATAACAACCTCCTACCGGAGTTATTTAAGTGTTTTCTAAATAACGGTGAAAAACAGTATCGTTTTGAGTCTTTCCTTAATCGGTATCGGTTCATGATTTTGTAAAATGATCTAGCTCCCATAGCCGACATAGAGAGCTTAAAAACCGGTGCATAGTGGTTTGTCCATGGAAGGAAGTGGCTACAACAACAAATCAAAACGACATTATACTTTGGTGTAGGGAGCCCATGATGACTAACCAACACCAAGGTCAACGACACACTTCAATCTGTACGGTGCCTTCTACTTGGTTGAGTCCAGATACACTTGAAGCTCTTGTCTGAATAAGTAACGTATCCAGTCAGGTGAGAGCACTTCTACATGAGGCAGCCATGTTTTGAGCTGTCGTAGTAATTCTGGAATGTTCTTAGTTTGGTGACTCACCAGTACATCACCAGAATCCAGTTCTTTTAGCAATTGGAAGTCATTGGTGTTGCTTTCATTTAAGAATGCTTCTGTCACTTTACTACTCATCTGGATAACCATCTCAACGGGATTTAGTAGAGGTTCTTCATATCCTCGACTAGTCAGCTTCTGCTCAACATTAGGGTCAGGAGAGTATTTATCCTCGTAACGGATTAAACATCGAATCTTAGCGACTCTGAGTGACTCTAGGCGGTTTCTCTGTGTTCCTGCGACATACCAGTAGCCTGAGTCATTCACCAACCGGTATGCGTGGAATTTATCGTAAGTTTTCCCTTCACAGTTAAAGCTGATGACATTTCGGCGTTGTATCGATTCAATGAGTTTCTCGAATACAGATGTGTTGTTACTAATGTCTTCAATTTGTAGGTTCTTGAATAGAAAAGGTGGGTGAGTTTTGTTATTCAATACGCCATTACTCAAGTAGTGCTTACCTGAAAACAAGGCATCAAAGCCCATGTTCAGCAGCAGAAGTGATATTTCGTTATTGCTCTGCCTACCTAGCACTTTGGGGTCAAGAGAGTAGCATGCCCCTTCACGCTGTATAGGTAGGTAATTTAATCGCTGGTTGAAATCCCGCTGTAAGGTTCTTTCACTGACTCCGAACTCACGACTTAAATCGTTCAGATGCAACTTCTCACCCGTATTTAAACGGGTCAGTATGATGCCAAGTCGTTTCGCTAGTTTGTCATGCTCTTTCATTCTACGCATTGTAGATAGGTCGCTCGTCAGGTGGTGTCGCACTGAGAAAGAACCTGATTATTTCTAGCTAATTTTCATAAGGTTACTGATATTGCTATCGCTTTCATCGGTCACCTCAAAGTATGCCCTCCAAGGCGTCTACTAATCATTTCAGTATTTCTATACCTGAGCGACACATCCTGTCGATCTCCTCTTTTAAACTATTCATCATTCACGTTAACGCTGTCTTTATTAGCGGCGTCATTACGTATTTAAGGAAAAACAACAATGAAAAAATTCATCATCCTGCTAGGTCTCACTTCACTATTTACATCACCAGTATTTGCGGGGGGCACATTCGGAGGAAATCCGGGTGATATTTCGAAAATGAAAGAACTACTAGAGCCTCAATGGAATGGTAAAGCAGGTGTTCAGAATACTTCAGCTTATGGTGTCATCGTGCAATGGAAAGCTGATGTCTGCGGAACCTTGAATGGTCGTATTACGGATGTGACTCAATGTGATCCAGATACACCGAAAGGTAAAGCACAATAAGTTTTGTTGCGGAGCTTGGCTCAAGATACATCGGTTTCGAATTGGACTCTCTAGACCGAGATATCAATGGGCTTCGCAACACCCTAATCAACCAACAAGAAGGAGCCTTTACATGGCGATTAAATCAATAACAACATTAGTTACAACCTGTCCTGCATGTGGTGAGCGTGCTTATGATGATGGTAGCTGTCAGGTGTGCGGTCATTCTCACTAAACCGTGTTTGTAATTATCCAAGGGCGATATCGGAAGGTATCGCCCTTTTTCATTCCTGAAATAAGGAGAGGGTATGCAGAGTAAAGCTGTTTCTATTTATTTACCGGAACGTGACGTTCCACATAAGTGTGAGGTTGAGTTGAGTATTGAAGGAGCAAAGCGAGGTTGTGTGATTGGCGCAGTGATTGGCTCAAAAGTGCCACATCCACTAGCAACACCCGTAGGTATTATCATTGGCGGGGTTATAGGTGCAGTGCTAGGAAAGCTTGAGTAAAGAGCAAGTGAAGAAGTGGAGAATCAATCCACTTCTTTTTTTTTTTTTTTTTTCTTACAACCGTTGAATAGGGATAAGTATTGCTCATAGGCTTAAATACCTGAGTATCACTGACTTTAGGAATAAATTTCACAACTGGTTGTGCAATGTAGAAGTGTTGCTGATGTTCGTTTATCTGTTTTTTCTTGCGGTGATTCACTTTGCCATTGTTGTGCTTATCCCACTCAAAATTCAGCAATGTACCATTGCACTAATATCAGGTTTTGAAATCTAGCTTGTAAGCTTTCTATTTTCTAACTTCTTACTGGACTTGTTAGACGTTATGTAAGAGTCCATAGTCACCGAAGAACTCCTTTTTGTTTAATATTTGATCATTTAGATAGGTGGCTGAAAATAATTTCCCAAACTTTGTTTTGATTATTCATTCAAAAAGAGGGTGTGCATTTTTTATTCAAAGAAGTTTTACGCCAAGAAGAAGGCGTAAACCATCGTGATTAAAAAGTGGTTATTCATGGTTTTGTTTTTTTAATCAATGATTCTATTTTAAAGCCTTTTAAATCATGAGCTTATGTTGTTTTTGGCTGTTGATATTAAATTTTTAGAGGCTAATATGATCTGACTTTAAACAACACAAAGGCTCATAGCTATGACACATAAGAAGAGTAAGAAAGGATTCATCCAAACCCTTGATGGGCATACTTTGGCATTGAAGCTCATCGCTTCAATTATCCGACTTGAAAACTTATACATACTTCTAGACGGTAAAGGACGTCAAATATCCTATGCCAAGCTGACGGAGAAAGAAGGTAAGACGGTTGCCGTTGCCGATGCTTGCTCTGATGAGGTGATTGACTCAGATAGCTTTATCAATCTGGGTAATGGTAACTACGTCCGCTGCTCTAATGTTGAAGCTGTTGAAATCTGTAATGGTCGTGATCATAAAGGCATTCTGATTCGTGGTGAGGGTGATGCGATACTTGGTTTCTTACCTATTACCCAATCGGAAGCCCGTGAAAAGGTCGCTGATGCATTACATGATGCACTGGTTTCTTATGAAGCTGGAAAGTTTGTAAACCCAGATCTAACTAAAATCCTATCCACTCACTAATCGTAAGAAGGTAAATGATATGAACACTCAAAAACTGAAATACTTAATCGAAATGATCAAAAAATGTGGTCAAGACTGTCCGCAGGGTAATCGCAGAACAATGGGAGGGCTGCTTGCTCACTGTATTGAGAGTTTCGAAGATGAACACGGAACAATGCTGCAATCTACGTATTTAATGAAATATGTTCGTACCTGTATGAATAACAACGTTGAAAAGAAAGGTGTCGATAGCATTGGCTATTTGCAACTAATCAAGTTTGTTAAGTCATGGGCTCACACAGCAAAGTTTAATTAAGGATAACATCGCTGTAATACGGTCTAGCAAGCCACTGCCTTCGTGCGCACCATTCTGTACCAGCCTTTTCTAAACTAGTCTCATCTCCGAGCACCTCTTTATTACCAGCCTTTCTATATCCGATAACCGACGAAGTATGTCCGGTCATGGATGTACTTCGTTTTTGTTATACCGAGCTGATGGGTAATTAAAGATGAACATTTTCGAGCAAGAAGCCAAGACCAACTATCAACTTATGCGTCAGACAGACCGTGAAGTTGAAGATTTCCTAGTAAATACATTCTCTAACAACCGTTCCTACATACTAGATGATCAAGTCGCCAAATTTCGGGAAGAGTTGTGGTCTCGTGAGGGAGCGAAGAAAACCGTCAATGAGCAGGTGAAACGTTATTTAGAGGGGCTATGTTCTGCGCCATGGGCTGCGATGCGTGGAAAAGGTAAGGCAGTACATATCGCTATTGATTCTGAGTGGGTCTTTAACCCTGAAACGGGGAAAAATGACATTCTTTGTTACTCGTACTGTGTTCAGGTCGGTGATAAGTCGTTTAGTGGCGTGAAACATACCGATATGGCGAAACTGATTAAACAATGTCGTGATCAAGGATTATCGAAAGATGAAGAAATGGATAAGCGTAAACAGCTTACCAAAAAAGGTTATAAGATCAGCTTCGACAAATTCATCCAAGAGTTGCTGATAAAAGCCAAATCTCGTGGTTTCATCGATGAATGGCCTGAATATACATATATTTACGCTCATTTCCTTCGTGCCGATATCGCTTCTTTCGAGGAGTTTTGGAACATTGGTATAAACAACAAGAACCGTAAGAACGCACTGACAACGGTTCAAGGTACTGTCACATCTGGTCGTGGTGCTTACGGTATCGATTTGGACTCAATCGGTCGCAGTAAGTACAAAATAGAAAATACCAAGTTCTACTCTTCATCGAACAATGTTTTCGAAACTAAGGTTCGTTTCATCGATACCATGTTGTTGAGTAGCAAGGCATCACTTGAGGAGTTGGGATTGCAGTGCGGTTTTCCTAAAATGAAGTTACCAGACAATATGATAGAGCGAATGGATGACCTGTACTGTAATGATATCAGTCTGTTCAATCGGTATGCTATTCGTGATGCTGCTATTGCTTTGGAATATGGATTGCGAATGCAGAAATTCGCTTTGGTTGATCTTCGTGAAGATATTGGTCTGGAGTTGAATAGTCTACCTTCGACGTTAGGTAATCTTGGTGTGTCGTTGTTCCGTCATACGTGCGGCAGTACAGCTGCAATGCATGATTTCTTAGGATATGAGACGCGAAAGAAACAGTACTACCACGCTAAGAGCAATAGTATCCGTAATTCCTACGATATAGCTAAAACAGTTAGCCGTGAGTATACCGATAACCTAGCGGTGTCTGCTCTATATGGTGGTTGTAACTTCGGAGCCTACTTTGGTGTAAGTGAAAAAGGAGATTACTTCGACTTTGATTTATCTGGAGCGTATACGACTAGCCTCGTATCTTGCCTCAAATGTGACTACGCTAATACGTTTGAATCGAAAAATATCGAAGATTATTTGGGACACACCATGGGGTTTGCGTATGTTCGTTTTAAACACCCCGAAGGTATCAGGTTCCCCGTGATGCCTTGCCGTACAGATCTACGTGGTATCTATTATCCTATGGAAGGTGAGACGTACGTGACATCACCTGAGCTCCAGTTAGCGTATGATATCGGATGCGAAATCGAGATCTTACATGGGATGGTTATCCCATGGGTAGAAGGATCAACATCTATGTATAAGGACTTCACTACGATAATTCGTAAGCAGCGAGCTAAGTATAAAAAGGAAGAAAATGAGATGAATTCTCATTTATGGAAGTTAATTGGGAATACATTATATGGAAAAACATTACAAGGTTGTAACAATTCCAAAGGGTTTGATTTAGCAACAGGGTTAAGTAAAAACATTCCATATTCACCCGTCACTAATGCTCACTATGGTGCCTATTGTACGTCTTTTGTTCGTGCAACTATGCTGGAAGTCATACTTCGTCTACCTTCTGAAGTTCAATTAATTAGTGCTACAACGGATGGATTTTTGACTGATGCTACACCTGAACAACTAGAGCAATGTTTAGATGGTCCATTAGCGCAACGCTTCCAGCAAATCTGTAATGAAGTCAGTGGTGAAGATATGATGCAGTTAAAACATCATGCGAAACAAATTATCTCTATGAAGACCCGTGGACAATTAACTGCTGAATTAGGTGATACAAAACCAATATGCGCTAAAGCAGGGATAAAAGCACCGAAAGGCGTTGATGAGAATGAATGGATGGTTGAGTTGTTCTTAGACCGTTATCCCGGTCAGAAGGTTGAACGTAAACACTTAGCATCAGCACGTGACCAATGGCTAAAAGAACTCGACCTTATTTCTATCCATACCGAACAGACACTCAACCTCGAATATGACTTTAAGCGTTGCCCTATAAACCCACGTATGGTGAAAGTTCGTCACCCTGTTAGCTGTGAAATGGTAGAACATCTATCGTTCGATACCATTCCATGGAACACCGTTGATGAGGGCTTAGACGCTCGTACTTACTTCGACGAGTGGCGTGTAAACAACTGCTTAAAGACAATGGAAGATTGGGATAATTGGATGGATTTCTATAAGGTTCGTCGTTATCTCAAGGGTACGGGTGTGAAATACCTAGAAGATGGCTCTGAGGGTATTTTCAAGGTACAGATGTTACGTGCAATCACTCAAGGTGGTTGGGGCTTACCTGCTGTACCACAACGAGCTCCACGAGGTCACTATGACAAGTTGGTAGCGATGTTTGATACTGATGGTATCGAGGGTATCACCAAGCAAGACTTAGCGAACAGTAAGGGACGTAAGTTGCTTGAATCAGCGTTACCAATGACGACTCGTATGTTGCCACTCTTATCTTGGTTTGTTCGTAAGTATCCGACTGTAGATTTGACCTTGGTATTTCACCCTGAAGAGGTTGATGAAGCTGTAATGATGTTGGAAGAATACAACCTAAAATGCACTGAGAAACTTGTTGCTTAGTATGCGGTAATGAGTTGAAAGCCTGATTCTGTAAGGGATTAGGCTTTCTATTTCATAACTGGTAGTAGCAATGTAGTGGAGCGATTGCTGTCATTCTCTGGCGATACTGTGAGAAATTCAACGCTATGACTGCATTCATAATCCTAGTGAGGATAATCGAAATGTACCCATTGCTAGTACTGGTTTTGAAATTGATAAATATTGTAGTAAGAAGCGTTTAGAACCTGACTGACCACGGAGACACTGAATCCAGTGATATCGGTATCGGAGAACTCTAGTTCAGTAGTTTTGGTATCCTGTGGGTTTGCAGGAATTTATTGGAGTAATAAGGTAGTGAATTTGAGAGTCTTCTTCATTATAAGTACTTGCTAGTTGTAGCACTATCAAAGAAAAGAATATATGTATAAATAGTCAATCTGATTCGACATGGTTATTCTAAGTAATATGGGTTTACATTCATAATTTCAGTGACTTATAGTTTTTATATTGATAGATTAGACCCCGATTACTTAAAGATGAGAAGTATCGATGGCAAAGAAGCTATGTTTAGTTCTAGGAAATGGTTTTACTATTGATTTAATCAATAGTGCAAAGAAGAATGACTGTATAGATGTAGTAAATCTATTCAGCAAGGGTTCTGAGTTACCATGGCCCGGCTCCCAAGAGGCAGGGTACTTATCCTTTAAACATTGTCCTAACTTGTGGAATCTTGGTGCTCGACCGAATATGGACAAAGATGAAGCAATGTTAATGTTAGAAAAAATAATAACTTGCATTAATGTTCACGTCTTAAAAAGTCAGCCACGTATCTTGGATGGTGAGAATAAGCCAAATGATATTTATCTCAATGCTTATCATGAGTTAAATAGCTACTTAAGAGCATTATTTAGCTATTACAACCATTTAATTGGTGATCAAGAACTCAAAGAGGCAACAGAAAATTGGCCTTGGATACAATTTCTGAAAAGGGCTTCTGAGTCTCAAGATTACGAGTCAATTTCTATTATTACCTATAATTATGATATTTGGCTGGAACGGCTATTGCTTTCCAATGATATCCCTTTCACCATCCCAATGGTTAAGGGAGGAGAGTTCGGTCAAAACTCTAAGATCACTATAATCAAACCCCATGGATCAATAAGTTATTATCATGATATTCAAAGCGAAGCGGATTATTCAATTGGATATCAGAAGCCGATACCGGGTGATGCAACAACAGATACGTTTACAGTTGATCACAACGTACCTAACAGTAAATGCTTAGTCAGCGCCCTGATCCCTCCCGCCGGGGATACTGAAAGAATGAAGCAATCATGGTCAGGACAAATGAGAGTATCGGCAGCTGGAAAGCTCAGAACTCTTCAGGATGGAGATGAGCTAATGATTTGTGGTATTTCATATTGGCATGTTGATAGAGCAGAAATTGACGAGTTGTTAACAAGTTGCACTTCAAAAGTTGGAGTATATATGTTTAATCCATACCCTAATTACTCTATGGATGCGGTTCTAACGAGTCTATTTAGTAACTACGTTTATTACAGTGATGCTTCAGTTCTCAATACGAGGTTAGTTTAATGGCAGTATTTAAAAGAGAGTCGAATACTATTACTCTGGCAACATTCTGGGAGCTTTACCAACTGGGCAAGTATGACTTCTCACCAGGCTATCAAAGAGAAAGTGTTTGGTCCGAAGAGAAGCAGTCATTCCTCATTGACAGTATTTTGAAAAACATACCAATACCTCCAATTTTCTTACACCAGACTATTGATGATGTTACGGGATCTACCACATTTGCTGTCATTGATGGAAAGCAACGATTAACGTCTATTATTAACTTTATCAATGGATTGATACCCTCATCATCTGAGGGTGAGGACTCTCCGTTATATGTCGAAGAACTTGCTGGTTTAGAGTTTAAAGACTTGAATAGTGAAGAGCTTATCGAGACGAGACGTGCTTTTTGGCGCTACTCTATTCCTATTGAATACATTGATACTGATGAAAAACTCATAATCGATTCAATATTTGATAGATTGAACCGAAATGGGGAGCCATTAGAGGGTCAAGAATTACGTAGAGCTAACTATTACGGCTCGGAGCTTTTGGAAACCATTGAGTCATTGAGTATGACAGAGTTTTGGAAAGCAAGATTACTTCATGTCGATGTAAAAAGAATGGAGGATCGAGAGTTTGTTTCTGAAATTTTGTTTTACTTGTTAGAGGGAAATCCGCTTAAGTCCGACCAAAATGAGTTGGACAAACTTTATAAACAATACGCAGAACAAGATGAAATGAACTGGGCTCGAATTAAGGGAGAGTTTATTGATATTACAGCATATATGAGTTCATTAAATCTAGATTATGAGGGACACAAAATAACGGGTGTGTCTCACCTTTATGCTCTTTGGGGGTTATGTATTTATTGCTTAAGAGAGCAAATTCCTCATCAATTTGTTGCGGATAGGCTGAACGTTTTCTACGAAGAGCTAAGATCTGGTAAAGAGTTGAATGAGCCCCATTCTAGTTACAAAAAGAGTATGGCATCATCAACGAGAATGAAGTCAGCTAGAGTCAAACGATTTGAAGCTCTAAAGAGTTGTATTGTCGATTAAGCAGACCTAAACAGTGTTTGGAACGCAAATTTTTGTTTTTTAATGATAAATTTTTCAAGGCTGCCCTTTTTAGGGTGGTCTTTTTTTTTTATTCGAAATCCATCGCAGGTCTAACCATTCACTTACATTTCTTTCACAGGGCTGCATGATTGACTAAGAATTGAACGATGCTGGTCTTAGAGAGACAACAAACGACCTAAAGACGGAAATGCTATACCGTTTATGCTAGTTCTTTTTGTGTTCTCTAGTGCAACAAGCTAGAATTTCGCTTCTTTATGATTTCTAGGGTACTTATTTTTTATGGCTACAATTTTTTCATTTTTCTCTGGTTCTGGATTCTTGGATCTAGGGTTTGAAAATGCTGGTTTTAACGTAGCTCTAGTTAATGAATACCACGAGCCTTTTCTTAATGCATATCAATACTCTAGGGCTAGGATGAACTATCCGACGCCGGAATATGGATACTACTTAAATTCTATAGAAGATTTTGTGAATGGTGGAGAACTTACGCAAGAGCTGAGAGGGCATGTTACTGAGGTTCGAGAGCGTGGTGAACTGGTTGGTTTCATTGGTGGACCGCCTTGCCCTGATTTTTCTGTTGGAGGAAAAAATAAAGGCTCTGAGGGGGAAAACGGTAAACTAACACGAACCTATGTAGATGCTATTGTTGAGCAACAACCAGACTTCTTCTTGTTTGAAAATGTTAAGGGGTTGTGGCGAACTGCGAGACATAGAGCCTTCTATGAAGAAATGAAAAGTAGGCTTAGAGATGCAGGGTATGTTCTAACTGAGAATCTCACGAATTGTATAGAATTTGGAGCGCCTCAAGATCGTGACCGAATTTTGTTGTTTGGCATCAAGCGTGACAGTTTACCCGAGAACTTGCGAAATGCTTTTAATAACGGTATTTCAAGTGAATACTTTGATTGGTCGATGTTCACGACTTTCACGCTGGATCAATCTCTTCGACTTGATACGTGGCCTGAAACTGATGTGTTTAATGAAGATGGGGTGTTGGAACTACCGGAAGGTGTGCATCCAGAACTCACGATACAGCATTGGTTTAATGTCAATAATGTTGAAGACCATCCAAATGGTAACCATTTCTTTCAACCGAAGTCTGCTAAATTTAAAGAAATTCGCGAGGGTGATGTTAGTAAGAAGTCATTTAAACGACTTCATCGTTGGCGCTACTCCCCAACTGCAGCATATGGTAATAACGAGGTTCATTTACACCCTTATAAAGCTAGACGTCTGAGTGCAGCAGAAGCTCTTGCTATTCAGTCTTTACCAGAAGAGTTTGTACTACCACCGACAATGACATTAAGTAACATGTTCAAAACTATAGGTAATGGTGTACCTTATATGATGGGGCTGGGTGTAGCAAACACCATTCAAAATTTCCTTAATGCTATCGAAGAACGTTAAGAAGTAGTCAAATAATCAATTTATAGAGAAGAGGGGGGAGGCTCCCCTTCTCTCTTTTACGTTTTAATTCTACATCTCAGTCATTATTTCGTTTAAAGCCTTATCTAAGTCATCTTTACTCAATAGCAAGAAGGGTTTATCTACAGAGCGCTCAGGTTTTAATCCAATGCTAGCGATTGTATGCGTTGTTGCTGTCATAAGTGCATCTCGATCAGCTTCGCGCATTTCTGAGGTAAAACCGTAAAATTTAATGCCTTTAGAGTTTATATCCCATCTTCGAGTTCTGAGATGTTGGTAAAGTGACTTGGCTAGGTTCCCTTCATGAAGCCATTGGAACCGACGATCTGATCTGACACTTGTTTTGATTGAAATGAAGCCTCTGATAGTATTTAGATCACATTGATTTATAAATGATTTATACAGTTCATCTAAATATTGTTTAGTAGAGTCAGAGAAGTTTTCTGGGTCGAATATATCGTTAAGCTGACTATCGACAACATCAGTGGCATCTATATCAATTAATACATAATCAGGACTTGAAGTAACTAGCCTAACTTGATGATTGGTGAAAAGCTTATTTTCTAAGTCAGATAGGTAACCATATAGCTCTTCATTGTACAGTTTGGTGAACTGGAAATGGTTAGAGTTAGGCAATGGCAGAGGGCGAATTGTCGAACCATTTCGAACAAAGTAGTTCCACATGTAAACCATTAATAGCCACTCGTACCATCGCCCACGACAGTTATTAAAAGATCCTTGAGCTGGTAGAGGAAGCGTGTTTGTTCGACAAAAATCTTTAACGTCATTTTCTATGGCATTTAAGATATCGTTAAAATCGTCATGCAACGATAAAGCATTAGAAATAGAATGTCTGAACGCTTCGAGTGAGTGTATTTCAGTTTTTGCTTTTCCTACTTTATCTTTAGTTAGCCCAGCTAAAGCCATTAATTAATCTCTTGTAAATTATAAGGTTTATTGGATAGAGTATGAGCTTTAAAGATAAATTTCAAACCCTAATAATGATAGGAGTGCAGCGCGACGACTATGAGTGATTATCAGAGTGTCATTGTCTGCTGAATGTGTTGGAAAATTCTCGCAGGGATGGTTTCGCTAATCACTGGTGGGATTACCGCAATGATCCATTGCTACATTCATAGTCAGAAATTTAGCTCTAAGCCTAGACGTGGCGCTGGTTGGTTTGTGATTATTGATACGATTTGTCGATGAAATGGTGTGGTGAGCTATGGACAACGAGATCGTTGGTGGGAGGCAGGTAGGAGTTATTAAAACAGCATATTCAATGTGTGAAAATTGACATAGATTCTGGAACGATAGGTTGAGCTAATCTTGATGATAGACATAAATATGGCTACGCCTAATAAGATAAGCTGGATATTTTCCAGCTCATTTACTTAGATACCTTTTCAATACTGCTCTTTGAAGTTTTTATGCAGAGTTGCTGGTCATCACTTGCTAACACTGCTTCAAACCACTCTGGCGGTAATTCCTGACTAAAATCATCACCGCCGACTAATGCTCTGGAGGTTTCTTGCCAGTCAGCATCTTTACTAGGATCGCATCCTTCAGCATAAACAATGCTTTCTTCTGGACGAGACTCTTCAATCTTTGAATGAGCAATCAGATAAACGCCTTGGTTGTGAACTAGAGATATTGTAGCTTCAGGGTTCGATGATGTGGAACATCTAGGACGAAGCTTATACTCTGACCATAGCTTGTTTCTAATTTCATCTGCCGAGAATGTAAGGGTTCCCATGATTTGTCCTACTTGCTTCTTGAAACTCTAATTCTACCTCTTTTTAGATTTATAGTGAGCAACTTTTGTCATATCCAGAAGGAAACTGTGATTGCCCGTCACCTCAAAACGTTTAGCTCCATCATCATCGGACGCTTGAACCTCACGCCCGAAGCAACGGGATTTTGAATACGGAAGTGACCAAGGAGATTCATGGTGCATTCATGGTCTTTTATCGCTGATTTACCAAGTTAGATGGCAGACTGAACTGTGATGAGATCTCCTTTGTCACACTTTGTGGCGAAATTATCAGCAAACGATAGTTATTTAAGGTTTTTCTGCTTGCGCAGGTCAAAAGCTTACGTATAATGCCAACCATCAAAGGGCGATAGCCCAGAGATGCCGGTGTGGTGAAATTGGTATACACGACGGATTCAAAATCCGTTGCCTTCGGGCGTGGCGGTTCAAGTCCGCCTACCGGTACCACCTCTTTTTTCTTTGTGGTCAAGGACTTAGAGGTGTAGCAACAAATCCTCAAATCGTAGTCGTTACTTTATTCTGTGTAAATCTGTGCACTGAGGTAACTACAATGGCTACTATCCAAACTCTAAGCGGTGTTCGGGGTAAAACCTATCGCGTTCAATTTATGCGTGACGGTCGTCGCGTTTCTAAATGTTTCAAACGTAAAAAAGATGCTGAAAAATTCCTAGCTCAAATTACGCTTGATGACTCTCTAGCTTCTTCGCTAACAAACTACACATTAAACACATTTACATTTCAAAATGCTGTAACTCAATACCTTGAACAGTACGACGGAAGAGATCCGTCTATTAATCAACGGTTAGGATACTTTATTAATGTATTTGAGGATAAGCCAGTTGGTAAAATCACACGTTCAGTATTGAAAGCTGAACTCGATAAACTTACCGACCAAGGATTAAGCCCGGCAACAGTAAATCGTTATAAAGCATCTATTAGCTCACTCTTTACATTCATTAGTAATGAGTTCGATATTCGCCATAATCCCGCCCGTGAAATTCAACAGCGAAAAGAATCTAAAGGTTCTACTCGATTTCTATCTGACGATGAACAAAAGCGCCTACTTATAGCGTGCCGTTCGTCTGAGTGGAATAAATTATATTTACTCGTATTGATGGCGCTCACTACTGGAGCTCGGCGAACTGAGTTATTGACACTAACTTGGCACGACATCGATTTAAATAACCGACTCGCTACGTTACATAATACGAAAAACGGTGATAAGAGATTGCTACCGTTAACTATGTCCGTAGTTGATGAGCTTCGCCGGTTCCAATCTACTGGTTACGTATTCCCTCATAATTCGAACCTTGGTGATTATTTCAGAAACTTCGATTGTCATTGGTCTGATGCAAAAAGTAGGGCGGGTATCAATAATTGTCGTTTTCACGATTTACGGCACACTGCAGCGTCAACACTGGCTAGAAATGGGGCTACGTTGTTAGAGATTGCCGAAGTGTTGGGACATCGTTCATTAGAAATGACAAAACGTTATGCCCATCTTTGTGTTGGTCATAAATCAACTCTGATAGATAGAGTGTTTGGTTGATTTAATATCAATATTTGACGGGTTCGTCAATATCGTTCTTGGTGTAATTGTGTGATGCTTATCACATTACTGCGTTTTGACTAAATCGTCAATTTTAGCTCTTGGATATATTGCACTAGACCACTGCGGATTTATTAAACCTAAATCCAATATATGACGACTACTGAGGATTAAACAAAATGAACAACAACTTTGATGAATTGGCAATGGATTTAAACAACTGGATACCGGCAACGGATGTTCCTAAACGATTTCCACAATTTAGCCATGCTCAGATTAAAAATCTCATCTGGAAACGCGAAAGTAACCCGGCTCTTAATCGTTGTTATCGACGTGTAGGCCGCAAAGGTTATATAAACGCGCCTTTGTTTGGTCTATTTATGGCGGGGATGTTACCAGAACAGAGAGGTGAGCATAATGCTTGATGTGAACCGAAGCACCGCAACGAGCAGCAACTCGTATGCGGTGGGTTCTTCAAGTGGTAACAACTTTGGCGAGTCCGCTACCACTGAAAATTATAACCTAAGTGACAGTTTGGTCAAACCGTTAAATGATTGGGTGTATCAAACCGCCGCAATGGCTAATCTATTAGGTTATCGACCTATTCCTTATTTCTCCACTATTGGTCGCCCGTCTACTTATGGCAACAATAACCGTTATCCGCAAGATGATCCTAAATGGGTTAACGCTGATATTGTAGCCATTGCTTTAGATAACGTAGTTTTAGTCGATTGGGACGGATACAAAGGGCAAGTTATCAGTATTTCAGAGCTAGCGGATAAACTTGGTATTACAGAAGTTGAATTGCGCGGTGCTGAGGTTCAAAATGACCCGAAAAAGAACAGTAAGCACTTCTTTTTTCGCTTACCTGATGGATTCGACACATCAACTATCATGGATTCTAACAATGGTCATTTTATTAAAGGCGTGGACTTTAAAACAGGCAACCAATTAGCCTATTTAAAACAGCATAAGGAATTGCGTAACGGTGTGCTACCGCCCGCTGCTAGTTTACCAATAGCGCCAACGGTGATAACAGACGTTATTCTTAAACCTAAAGTAGCAGCAACGCAGATAGGCGAGCTTAAAACATGCACCAAGGAAAACCAACACGCATTACTTCACCTAGATGATGCTTGTAACGCCTTGGCGACTATGGGACCGGATACCGGGCGCAACAATAAGTTAAACGAATTGTGTCTTGAGTTCTTATCAATGGCTCACGGTGGTTTTCTTCATGTCGCTACGGTGCACGACCGACTATTAGCAGCATACACGCAATGCGGTGGTGAGGGCTTTGAAGCGACGTTCAATAGTGCGAATCGGAAAGCAGCAACGCAACCACGAAATACCGTTAAACCGCATGTTGGCGCTGTGGCGTTCGGTGACGGTGCGATACCACAACAACATAACTCGCCTACGTTACCTAATGTGGATTCAGTCCAAGGTAATCCGTGTATGGATATATCCCAACAGATCGAACTATTTAAGGGGTGTGTGTACGTTGCTTCTATAAATTCCATACTTACACCGATAGGGGCGAAATTAGACCAATCAACGTTTCGCGCTGAATTCGGCGGCCATGGTTTTATAGTGGGTGAAAAAGCGAACGGTCAGCTAAAAATAACGGATAACGCGTGGAGAGCATTTACAGAAAATGTACTTCACCATTTCCCTAAAGTGAATGAACTACGTTTCGACCCTAATAATGAATTCGGTCATGTTGATGAAAAATTCAATATACGCAGTGTGAACACTTACCGCCCCATGATGGGAGAACGTGTTAGCGGTGATACAAGTATATTTTTTGATTATTTATCACGCCTTTTACCAGTAAAAGAAGATCGTGAAATTTTATTAAACTGGATGGCGTACAAAGTTCAAAACCCTGGCGCTTGTATGCGTTGGGTTCCTGTTTTGATAGGTATTGAGGGGAACGGTAAAACATCATTGTCTGACATTATGGAATATTGTATAGGCGAGAACTATACCGCCACGGTTCAGTCAAACGATGTTGATAGTAAATTCAATCCGTGGGTAAAAGAAAAGTTATTTGCTAAGTTGAACGATTTCAAGGCGGGTGAAACTAGAACCGTGATGGAGATCCTAAAGCCAGTGATTACTGATAAACGTGTAGCGGTACAAGCCAAGGGTGTTAATACGGAGACCGCGAATAATCATTTAGGTATTATGATCACTAGTAATCACCGTGATGCCATTATCAAAACAAACACTGACAGGCGTTACGCTGTGTTTTTTACTGACCAAATGGAGTTCGGTGATCTAGAACGTTGTGGAATGGATGAAGCATTTTTCATTAAATTCCATAATTGGTTAGAGGTTGATGGAGGGCTTTCATTCATGGCTGATTATTTATCAAACCGAAATGTAGCGAATCATCCTATACGAGCACCTCGCACTAGTTCACAGGACGAAGCAATCGAGGCAAGCCGTTCTCCGTTGCAGCAATTCATAGTTGAACATATCGAGAATAACGCCCCAGGTACGATGGACGGGGTAATTGTTACAAAATCAATTGAAGTGTCGTATCAATCACCGGTTAGCGGTCGTGCCATCGGTCAAGCGTTGAGGGAGATTGGTTATAAAACAACCGGGAAGCGTATAGCCGTGGGTAAAGATAATTACACGGTGTTTCATCCTGCTAATCAGTTCGACCTATTATCACAGTTACCACCTAGTGAGCTAATTCGCCGTAGTGGATGGGTTAATCAGAACGGTTATTGCAATTCTGATGTGTTTAAAGGTAGGTAAATATCATGTTGACCAATGAACAACTGTTAAACGTAACATTGAACTCGAAACCGAAAGGGTTAACATCACAACAAGCCAGAGAAAAAGCGGAGCAAGAATTCAGGCAACTGGCTCAACAACGATGCGACGATATTTTAAGTGAATACGTCAATAGTCGGACTAAAGTGAAGATGAAAAATAGGCTTACTGGTAAAGAATTTGAAATTACACCGAGTGCCTATAAACAACGCCCCACTGTGATTAGGTTCGGTAGACAGAAATAATTATAAATTATATATACGCCCCGTTATTAAATTATACGGGGCGTTTTTTTTATCTATCTTCGACAGTCCGACAGTTTAATGTCGGAAAGTGTCGGTATTTAAAGTGTTGTTTTTATTGGTTTTTAATGCGTATTCCGACAGTCCGACAGTAAACTGCATCGCAGCGCTCCAACGCGTGTGTTGTGCGGTGTAGCAGCAGGTTACTATTTCCCTATAACTATATATATAAGTGTCGGAAGTGTCGGAAAGTGTTCACAGCCCTTATGTGGTAAGTGTTCATCGTCCGACATATTAGCCGTGTTATATGTCGGTTTAAGTGTAGGAAGCGTCGGACGTATATAAAAAACACTGGCTTATTGTCTAAACGTCTATTTTTAGCTGATCACCCGATTGCGCCCCGTAAATGTAAAAGTTTGGTTTTCACGGTAACGCAGAACACGCCCCATAAATCACCGCCACAGGCTGCTAAACCCGTGGCTATAATTTTCCGCCGCGCTCGAAAGTTACATTATAAATATACCGGATCATCTACCTCTATCAATTGACGCTATTGTCGATTAAGTTGTTGAAAAATAAAATGATATTGACTGTTACGTCATTTTTTAAACAGTGCTATTGTCTACTTGTAAATATCGCAACATTAGACATAAAAGGTGAAATATCAATGGATACTATTTTCAAAGCACCGAAAACCTACGGGCCAAAAACCGAGCAACTACCTATCGATCAATGTGTTTGCCGGTTGAAAAACATGGCCGTACGCCTGATCACGTTGAACGTTCGTGATCAAGAAACTGGCGACCAATACGCACTGCAGGTTATCCCCGGCAACAGCGAACCAACAAACGCCACGCCGTCGGCGGTTAACTCAGCATTCTGTAAACATTTAATTGAAAAAGGCGACCTGATCGCATTGCCAATTATTGATGAGGCGATTTGATGCGAAACCCAAACGTGAACACAACAATGGCAGCACTGTTAGCTGGCGATAACCAAGAGGCGATGATCTACCTTGGTTCGCTCATTCAGCAAAACATGCACCCATTACGTGCCGTTCGCAATGAATCATGGGAAAGCCTTTGCGAGTTGGTGCACCAGATGCGATCTAACATGGTCGGAAATGATAAACCTTGCGTTCGTGTTAAGGCGAATCAAGTAAAGCGCCTGGCGTCGCGTGGTGGCATTGAACGCGCCCAATTCATTAATGATTGCGTGCGCCAAGCACTGCACGAGGATAACGACACTCACGTTAATGCGCTAACTGTGATGCGTCGATACTTTGAAGCAGCGGCAACAGTTAAAGATAAGCGAGAAGCAAGATGATTGATTTAACCGAACTTGATGAAATTTTGGAACAAAACGAGCAAGACAGAAAAGTCATTCTTTCTCGCCTAGCTCAACTAAAAGCCGAGCAATCCAAGTTAGAAAATGACTACGCCAAAACAAAAACAGATTGCGCCCCATTTTTAGCTCAAATTGATGACGCTATAAATGAAGTTACAGACAAATTGCGCGACGCTGTAAAGGTTTGGGGCTTTGATGATGCCCTCGGACTTAATGCGGTGATCGTTGCCCGAGCATCTCAAAAACTGGCTGATGTAACCCCGTTCAGCACGTTTGAATCTCTTGTCCGAGAAAAGGACGGTGCACAGTTGCTCGCGTTGTGTGCTTGCGATGTGTTCGAGCGGAAGCTTCCAGTTTTTGTTTCGGTCGATGCGATGCCTTATCACCACTTAAAATTGCTGTGTCAGGCGTTAGAAATTGCTGATGAACACATCAAACAATGCACTGAGCTGTTTAATAAACGTCGCGAGATTGAGCGTAAGAGCTTCATCATACCGGTTAATTTTGAGCGTAAAGGCCCAGCACCGACCGAATTCGAACTCAAACGAGTTAACGATCCAAAAATGATTCATATGTGAGGGTAGGCCAATGAAATTACACGTTAACCGATTTGATTTTACAGGCGATATAGCCACGGATTTGCAATCCGGATTGATTACAGCATTTGATGATGCAGACAAACTAATGAGCGTGGATGATGCCATTAATAAACTGGCTGATGGTGCGAAAGTGGCAGGTGTTTCTGCGCCTAACGATGAATCAGCAAAGCGTATTTATGATGGGGTTAGACGCATGCGCACCTTTAAGATCCACTCGAACGATGCAACGCCAGAGTCTAAGCGTCAAATATCACCTTATGAAAAACACAAACACACCATGGCCGACGCTTGGAAAGGTGAACAACCTAAACAATCCAACGATGCGGCGCCAGAGTCTAAGCGTAAATTACCTGCTTACGATTCATTCAAGCAGCGTCTAGCGGACGGGTGGAAGTTGTTTACTGATGATGAAGGGAGCAACTAACTATATGGCTAGGTTTGTAAATTCGACTGGATCCGGGGCGAGTTCGAAAGGCATCAATAAAATGTTGCGTGGTGGCGACCGGTTCAACAGCGGATCGTTCTACATGAATCGCAACAAGCAGCGAGCAATCGAGCATGAGACACCGAAGAAAAAAGACACAGGGCAACCAACGGAATAGTCGAAGGTTATATTTTTATTTCGGGGCGTGACGCTATTTTTTATGGTCATTTAGTGGTGTCACGCTCCACTTTCTTAGGTGCTTCATGAACGATATTCAATTACAACGATGGCAAAAGTTGTCGCATTATCAGCGAAGATTTGCTGTGGCGTGGTGGTTATATGGCGTTAAGTCTTATGACCACCAAACATCGAGCATCGTGTGGCGTTCAAATGTAGAGCTTTATGAGATCATCTCACTTAAGCCACCGAAGAGTCGTAAATCATTAATCAATGCTGTCAACAGACTTTGGACACGTAACGACAACCAGCTAGAACGCTTCATTTATGGTGATAGCGGAATCCACTGGAATAATGATCGGTTGCGCTATTACGCAAAGGTTTGGGAATTTCTATATCCGAACGCAGGACATTACCCGTTTTCAAGCGATCCTAAATCACCATGGGTTACTGATTTAAAGTATAGGTTCTCATTCACGAACGGCGGCAAATTAGATTTATCGGGGGCGCGTGGTAATGGATTATCAATTGATCGATGAATTGGCTAACGCTGTGGCGGATGATAGTTACCTGGTTCACCCACGACGATGGCTATCTCGGCACGACATTCCGTCTATTTTTCTCACCGGTTTGCCTAAAGATTGCCCGCATAAAATACTCATTGATGATTATCGGGCAATGAACACCGAAGCCAGACGATTACTAAAAATTTGAGCACTCCTTTGCTTAGGTCAGCGCCCCATGTGGGCGTTTTTTTAATTGTTGAGTTGTTTTATTAGTGTAGTACCAGCAATGACCCCTATTACAAACAGCATTGAAATAGGTGCCAAAATTAGTGCTATCACAATTAATATCTTACTTATAGGGATGTTACCGTATGTCGTAAAACAAAACCCCGCCATTATGATGTAGCTAACTACTAAGTAATCATTCATATGTAACCTATATTATGATTTTTCTCTTTCTAACTTCTCACGGCATGCCTGTTTGACCCATGCGCTAAAAGGTACTAACGGATCTTTTGCCTCCTCGATGGCCTCCACTAATTCGTGCTCAAATCGAATATTCTTTTTTACTGATTGCGAATTTTTATTTATGTTACCGGTTGACATGTGCGCACACCTATATAGAATTATAAGTATAGTGTACCCACTAGGGCGCACAGTATCAAATAAAAGAAAGCCCCTTTCACTCGCCAAAGTAACCAGGGGCCATCAACCGACACACAAGCAAGGTGAATCAGTATGAAAGCAAATATATCATTGCAAGACATCAAACGTATAGCTCACTTGTTAACTCGCTCGCAGTTAATCCGACTAATTTCATTGTTGGAGGGTTAAGCTATGTCTACAAAAGCAGTTGATGCAATCCCCGTAGAGCTTCATTCCCAATATCTAACATTGATGAAAGAACGTGGCGTATTTTGGTACGACATGACGAAACTATGTTTAGATTTCGGTTTGCGTAACATCGAGGCGCGGGAATTGCGAGTAGCGCATGTAAATTTGGAGCGAGAGACTATCACTCTCTCTGATTCAAAACAGGTGCGTAGCTATGTTACGAAAACGGCCAACAAGCAAATACAAAAACAATGGCTAATTGAGGGGCGTAGGTTTTTGCGCTCAGCTATTGGTGGAGAGCTTGCGCCGCTTTTGGTTCGAATGTGCACAACAGTAGATCAACTCGAAGCATTGGCTCAAGAGTATGATCTTCTCGAAGAGTATAACCGGGCGAAGGAGCAACACTATGCGGCAAACGTTGAACAGGTACGTGCAGAGGTTGAGCGTTCAGCACCCAAAGGGCGTGTTATTGATTTCAGTCGATACCATGAAGCGAAGCGAATCTTAAAAGCCCGTGTTGCGAAGTATGGGGCGTTTGGTGGCTATCTATTCCCTGCTTGCGAACTTCGCAGTAATCGCGCTAAAGGGCAGGGGTATGAGCCAGTTTCTAGGCAGTCGGTTTATCGAGTGGTGCAATCCGTTGGTGAAGCGTTGAAAGCTGTATCAGGTCGATGCAGAGAAGCATTAAAAGGGATTCGTTTAGGGTTGCATAGTGCGCGTAAAGCAGCAGTTCAGAAAGTGGCTAATACCATTGATATGATGGCCGCATCATTGTGGATTGGTCACGGTAACGGTTCAGGTGACATTGCGACGACACAACGCTATTTAGACCGCAGCGAAAAGAGAATTAACGCTATTAATAACCAGTTGGCCGCGATGGTGTGCGATGGGTAACGGTGTGCAAATGATGGGTAAAAAATGGGTAAACCGACCAAAACCAAGCATGACCACATGTTACCAAAGTCAATTGCAACAAGGGTTTATTGATCGTACTATGCGCCTAATGACTAAGGTTTCTGGATTCAAAATCCGTTGCCTTCGGGCGTGGCGGTTCAAGTCCGCCTACCGGTACCATATTTAAATGACAAAGCCTCGACGAAAGTCGGGGCTTTGTTGTTTCTGAGGGATAGGCAGTTTTGCCTTATCGCTACCGCAGATAGAAAGGTCGCTATTTTTAGCGGCCTTTCGTCGTTTTAGGGGGAATGAAAATGAGTGATTTAGCGCAGAGTAACAAAACTGTGTCACATAAGGTTACAGTGCGTGAAACCGTAGGGCTTTACATCTGAGGCTGAGCAAGGAACAATCTCTGCGAGTATAATTAATAGATACGCTTTCAACTGAGAAATTATGAGTAATATGGCCAACAAAAAGTCGAACCCCTTGTTCGAGATCCTCTTTAACGTATTTCTACCGTCTTTCATTTTGATGAAGTTCAGTGGCGAAGAGCACTTAGGTACCGCATTAGCTCTTATCGTCGCTTTAGCCTTTCCTGTGGCATACGGTGGCATGGAGCTTATTCGTAACAAGAGATTCAACTTTATTGCCGCGCTTGGTTTTGTCAGTGTGTTGTTAACGGGTGGTATTGGCTTACTTGAGTTAGATACCCAGTGGTTAGCCGTTAAAGAGGCTCTGATTCCAGGTTTGATTGGCTTAGCGGTTTTAGGTTCTACTTTTACTCGTTACCCATTTATGCAGAAGGTGATTTTTACGCCAACACTGCTCAATATGTCACTGATCGAAGAACGATTAGAGCAATCGGGTAATCCAGCGGCGTTTGAGCGCTGCTTAATGAAGTCTAACTACTTATTTGCATGTACATTTGCTTTCTCTTCGGCGATGAACTATTTCCTTGCAACATGGATTGTGACTAGCCCTGCAGGCACTGCTGCATTTAATGAAGAGCTAGGTAAGTTAACCCTTTATAGTTACCCAGCAATAGCTATCCCAAGCATGTTGATGATGATGGGGATCTTCTATTACGTATGGCGTCAGGTTCGCACTATGACTTCACTTGAGACAGAGCAGATCTTCAATATCAAATAACACCAAGTTAACTATCATTTCCAAAGCCCAGCGATTTCGCTGGGCTTTGTCTTTTTGTTTTGGTTGAGTAACTGGAATAGCTTGAGCTAACGATTGAGAGCGGGAAACTCGAAACTACGACTGTGTATTTTCTTCTTAGTGATATGCAACGTACCGCCGCTTTGAAGCTGAGCCATTTGATTGCAAAATCTGACATTGAGATAAAGGCGTAATTTGAACCACAGCTAAAAATTCGTCATTCTCTAAAAGTTATCAGATAAATTTTCCTGTTTTCTCTCGCCTTTTCATAAAGTTGTCTATCTTCTTATATAGAGTAAGGAGATAAATAATGTACAAATTAACCCCATACCTATTTTTTGCTGGTCGATGTGAAGAGGCGCTAGAGTTCTACCATAAGTGTTTTGGTGGCGTTGTAGTGACCAAGCAATACTTTAAAGATGCACCGCAAGTGATCGAAGGTGCCGACCCTCAATGGATTATGCATGCAGAGTTTGAAGCGTTTGGCATGAAGCTGATGTTGTCCGATGGTATGGTCGCGAAAGAATTGAAGGGTAACAACATTGCACTATCCATTGTATTGGACGATCTGGATGAGCAAGTTAGGTTATATGACAAGCTCCTTGAAGGAGGGCACATCATGATGCCTCTTGAAGATACATTTTGGGGAGCGCGCTTTGGTAAGGTAGAAGATCAGTTTGGTGTTCGTTGGATGCTTCACTGTGACTTAGTCAAATAGTGTTACGTTATTGATCTCTCATTCCGGTCGATGGGTAGTGAATTCATATTCTTATTACTCTAAAATTATAAATTGATTGAAGATTGATAAGTTGTATATATCGTGGCAAGCATAAAAATTACAGTAGACAGATTACAGCCAGGGTTGCACATTCGCCTACCTGTTAAGTGGAATGAGCACCCATTCTTATTTAATAGTTTCAAAGTTAAAGATGAAGAGACTATCCGCTTGATCCGCCATCTTGGTATTAAGCATGTCTTTATTAATCCAAATCAAAGCGACACAGAGCCATTACCTCCTTCATCTCAAAGTGAACCTGTTAGTGAGAAGCCAGACGCCACTGAGTTAGAAGCAAAGAAGCTTTGGAAAGAGAAGCAAGACCGAATTGAAAAGCTGAGCGCCTATCGCCGCAGAGTCATTAACTGCGAAAAGGAGTTTGAGCGCTCACTATCGCGTATGCGTGCGGTCATGAACAAGATTCGCAATCGTCCAGAGCAGGCTGTTGATGAGGCGAGCCAATTAGTTAACGATATCGTTGATAAGTTATTGAGTGACGATAATGTCACCCTTCATTTAATGAATGGTAAAAGTGAATTTGAAGATATCTACTTTCATTCACTTAACGTTTCTGTTGTCGCGATGATGATAGCGAAGGCGAAAAAGCTTAATGCTCAAGAGATAAAAGAAGTGGCATTTGCTTCATTATTTCATGATATGGGCAAAGTCAAAGTGCCGACGGCGATATTACGTAAACAGACGGTACTGACAGAACCAGAAAAGAACTACCTAAAGCTGCATACTAAATATGGTTTAGAGATTGCGGCTAATATGGAAAGCTTTCCAGAGAGTGCGCTAAATGTCATTGCTCAGCACCATGAGTTGAATGATGGTTCGGGTTATCCAGAAGGGTTAAAAGAAGAAGCTATCGATCCGTTAACTCAAATTGTTGCGGTAGCGAATGCTTATGACAACCTCTGTCATAGCAATATTCCAGCGGAACAAAAGATCCCTTACGTGGCACTTTCTCATTTATATAAGAACTGCAAACACCTTTATAATAATGAGAACCTCAGTCTTCTAATCAAGTTCATGGGCATCTACCCACCGGGAACCGTAGTTCAACTGTCGAATGATATGGTTGGCTTAGTGATCTCTGTTAATGCCAAGAACATTCTTTTTCCTAATGTACTTATCTATGATCCGTCCGTTCCAAGAACTCAAGCCCCCATCATTGATTTAGCTGAGAAAGAGATAAAGATAGTTAATGCAGTATTACCTAACAAACTGCCAGATAAAGTGCGCGAATACCTGAACCCTCGCTCAAGAATATCTTACTTCTTCGATTCTGATGATTAGTTACCCACAGATAATTGTGCGTAACATTGGGGTAAGTTGGGTGTAAATGAGGCTTTGAGTGATATTTGATCACTTAAGCCTTTTTTAATGAAAAAAAGCATTTTTTCTCTTGCCTTAGAAAAGGAACTCCCTATAATGCGCATCCACTGACACGGCAGACGCCACAAGGCTTCAGCGGTGAATCAGTAAAGCCAGCTAGTTAAATTTCAGATTGAAAAGTTTGAAATAAAAAATTCAAAAAAAGTGTTTGACACTTGAGAATGAAACGCTAGAATGGCTGCCTCTTCCGAAGTGATGTGAGTCACAAAGAAGAAAGCTCTTTAACAATATAAACCTATCAATCTGTGTGGGCACTCGTTGATGATAATCCAATTAGAAGCTTAGGCTTCAAATTAGGTTTCAATGAAACGAAGTGACCAATACAAATAATTACTTTCTTTATAGGGAGGCGTTATTTGGCACAGTCAATTCATTATCGTTCTGTTGGAACGATAATAGCTTTAAAATTACACAGTAGTTTTGAAGTCAGTATTCATTAAGCCTTACCCTATTAATTTAGGGAATCAAAACTTTTAAATTGAAGAGTTTGATCATGGCTCAGATTGAACGCTGGCGGCAGGCCTAACACATGCAAGTCGAGCGGAAACGACTTAACTGAACCTTCGGGGAACGTTAAGGGCGTCGAGCGGCGGACGGGTG